>JAIRVZ010000122.1 GCA_031253625.1 Dysgonamonadaceae bacterium | reverse complement strand
ACTGATGCTTGTCCGTTAGGACCGACAAAGTAAGTACTCAATCCGTAAAAACGATCGGTAATATCTGATCGTTGCTCAATTCCCAATTCTGAGCGGAGTTTAAATCCTTTGATGATTTCCCATGTGGCGCCACCTTGAATAGAAGTGCGCTTTTGACTGCGCCTTTGGTCATTATCGTAAATACTTGTGGTAGGAGGATATAAATTACTTTGCGTTTCTTCCTCATCGTCCATAGCAGTTAGATTTCTCAAGGGGATCGGCGAATAAATCATCACATGTTTCAATCGTGCATCGGAAGATGATTTTTCATTTTGTTCATTGGCGCCCGAACCACGTACTTTAGTTGCTGAGTAACGTGTTAAGAAATCCATCGCAAGTTCTTTCATGGGTTTGAACGTGGCTTTGAGATTAAGATTATCACGTTGAAACGTCGAGTTCAACATGATGGCTTTGTCGTCGATGCGGTTGTATGATGCACTGAACTTCGCATAATCATTACCTCCCGTAACATTCACACTGTGGTTGAATGTGGTTCCGGTGTTGCCGAAAACGATATTTTGCCAATCGTTGCCATCCACGTCTCTGTAAAGGTCGATATCATCATACAAACCAAAGCGTTTCACGTAGTTGTCGTTTCCGTTCGGATTGTATTTGCCTTTGATGTTTGCTAATTCATATTGCCACTTGGCAAATTCGTAAGGCGACAACACGGGCAACTTTTTCGCAAGGTTTTTGAATGTTCCGTAAAAGTCGTATGAGGCTGTGATTTTACCGTCTTTTCCGCTTTTGGTGGTAATGAGTATAACACCGTTAGCGCCACGCGCTCCATAGATTGCGGTCGACGATGCATCTTTCAATACTTCAACACTTGCGATTTCCGAAGTTGCCACATCACTGATGGAGTTTACCGGAAAGCCGTCCACAATATAAAGCGGAGCGCTTGATGTATTAATAGAGCCTCCTCCGCGCACACGAATTTTGACTTCCGCATCCGGTGAGCCTTCGGTAGTTGTTACCTGCACACCTGCCATTTTACCGGTAAGAGCTTCGCTTACAGAACTTACTGGTATGTTGGCTATATCTTCAGCACTTATCGATGCAACAGCTCCTGTTAAATCTCTTCTTTTCACCGTACCATATCCGATTACTACCACTTCATCTAATATGGAAACATTTTCTTTCAAAGCGATAGAGAATACTGTTTTGTCAATGGGGATTTCCTGTGTTGCAAGTCCAAGATAAGAAATAACCAATGTTTTTCCGTTTTCAGGGACACTCAATGTGAAATTGCCGTCTATGTCGGTCACTGTGCCCACTGATGTACCTTTCACAGACACGCTTGCTCCGATGACAGGTTCTCCGTCTTTCGCTTCAGTTATTGTTCCTTTGATGGTTTTCTGTTGTGCGCTGATTGTGGCAATGCAACCCATCCAAAGAAGAAGAAACATTATTCCGTGTTTCATTCGGTTTTTGAGCTTTTGCATGATATAAATTTTAGTTAACAGGATATTATCTTATTTCAATACTTTTTTTGAAGAAGAAGTACCATCTTGATAAATTGATTTTTCAATGATGATTCCGGTTGTAGACGCGCTAACTTTTCTACCTAACAAATCATAATATTGAACGCCGATTGCTATTTTGTCGGAAACAGAAAGAGTTTTGACTGCATTTGGTTCTGTGGAAACCTTGATGTGATAAATGTTACAAGCTGCATTGCAGAACATATAGAGCATAGCCTCGCCGCCTTCATATTCTACGGTTTCCTTAGAAATTTCGTCACTAAAAGTAAACTTACCTATTAAATTGGTTCCATCGGTAAGAAATATATTACGGGGGTCGCTACCGCCTCCTACTATTCCTACAATATCAATCGTTACTTCTCCGTTGACTTTAAAAGACAAATACCGCTGTGTTGGCATGTTTACAAGAGGCTCTTCATCTAATCCTGATGCTCCGGAATAACCGGCGCCATTGAATTTGAATCGATTCGGATATGTAATATCTCCAAATGTTTTCGGCGTTTCAGTTTCTTCTATTTCTCCCATATTTGTAGGAATTGTACCGGTCATAGGATTTTTAGGAGTAATTACTAAACCTTTTACGTTGGTTACTGCCGCAAATCCGGAAGTTAGCGGGAAATTTTCAAGGTCATTTCCAACAATCCATTCGTGGTTATCATCTCCGGGGCCGGGGCCTTCACCTCCCTTTTCAACAAATTTAATAAAACCGTAATAGATTCCGGCATCGGGATTCAAAACTACAATCATTTTTTCTGAAATCTCGAAGGTTTGCGGTGTCATCTCTTCTCCTGCGTATGGTGATGATGGCAGAAGAGGAAGGTTTGCTGCGTATGTAGCATCCAAGGTGCCGGTAGTGCCCCCTCCAATTACTCCCGCAGATTCGAGGGTATATCCTCTACCCGCTGTAGTAGCCCATGCTCCAACAGTTAAGGTGCCTGCAGTGGGGCAATTAATATAAATCTTACGGCCATTAGAGGAATTGGAAGACCCATTAGGTTCCAAACGATGAGTTGAAGATTCTGTTCCATTAGACCATGGAACAGCAGGAGATTGTACATCAATTCTCATTCTTCTACTATCCGGAGACCAAACAGTAAAAATACCTTGAGTAACATTGTTAGTAAATTCATACTTTGTTGGAGGGGTGCCGGTTGGACCAGCTACTTGAGTAATAACTCCATCAATAACATCTTGATAAATTAGAGGCACATTCAAAAAATGCTCTACTGCAGCATTAGCAGACAAAATTGTTGTAGCAAGAACAGCTACCGAGAGTAAAAACTTTTTCATGACATATTCATTTTAATTGTTAATAATAATTCATTTATTTAAAAGCAGGCTTGTCATAATGAACGGGCCTGTTGCTTTGGGATCGTTATCTCTAACCGGTTCGGAAATATAATATTGATAACTTCCGTCGCGATAATTTTTTCCACCCAAACCGGCTACAGAGCAACAGTTGGTAATGGAAAGTGTTCCGTCCGGTTCTTCTTTAACAAAGTTCCGGATAAAACTCTTATAAAGTTCACCGGCTTTTTTCTCGTAGTCTTTCGGAAGATACCCTTTTTGTGCACCTTTTATCATGGAATAAATAAACATGATAGATCCGGTAGATTCGAGATAATTGCCTTTTTCTCCGATTTTATCCGTAACTTGATACCATAGCCCTGTTTCCGGGTCTTGCACTTTTTCCAAAGATAGTATTAATTGTTGGAAAATATGAATAATATCTTGTCTTTTAGGATGATTTTCAGGTAAAAAATCCAACACATCGACCATTGCCATAGCGTACCAACCCATACTTCGAGACCAGAAATTCGGCGATTGACCGGTTTCCGGATTTGCCCATCTTTCCTGTTTGCTTTCATCCCAACCGTGATAATACAATCCCGTTTTCGGATCGTGCGTTTTCGATGCAACGGTTATGATTTGTAGAGCGATATCGTCGAATAAAGCCGGTTCGTTAAATGTTGCGGCATATTCCGCTAAAAATGGAGATGCCATATAAATTCCATCCAACCACATTTGATGCGGATAGATGTTTTTATGCCAAAATCCGCCTTCGGATGTCCGGGGTTGGGATTTTATCTGATCGCGAAGCAATAAAATGGCATTTTTATATTTTTCGTCTTTTGTTTGTTTATACAATGGAAACAGGATTTTTCCCGGATTGATGTGATCCAAATTATAATCCTGAACTTTATAAGTTCGTATGGCTTTTCCGTTGTTTAAAATCATGGTATCCGCATAGCTTTGCGCGTAAGCAAAATATTTTTTGTCGCCCGTTTTCTTCCAAACTTGTAAAATGGATTGTAGTACCAAACCTTGACAATAATTCCATTTGGGCTGAGCGGAAAAATCCAACATCCATGATTCCGGATTTCGTTTCATCTCGGAATCGGCCATGCGGACGTAATATTTTGCATTTTCTTTATACTCTATGTCGCTTTTAAAATCTTTCACATTGCGGAGAATTAATGCCGGACCTTCTGCCGGTATTATGCGGACGTTTTTGAAATTGACCCCGGCTGATTCTGCTATTTCCGCCCCGTATCTTGCGCTGATAGTCGCATTTTCTACATTGATATTGGTAATATTCATTTCCGGTAAACCGTTGAAAAACATTGCTCTGCGAGCATTTCTGGAAACCAAGTTTTTCACGTAAATATTCCTGAAAACCGGAGTTTCTTCGGTTACGGCAGGAATAATTTTTTCTACCGGCGTTTTGTCTCCATCTGCCAACGATTCGCTGGCTGATTTTCCTCCGTAATAAAGGTCGAAAAGGAATGAGTCAGTTACAATATCGAACATACTGATGTTGGTAATATAAATATTTTCAACGACACCTCCTCGTCCACGGGTGCTTTTGAAACGTAAGCCTACATCGGTACCCAAAAATTGGCAACGGCTAACGGAGATGTTTTTTACTCCTCCCGACATTTCGCTCCCGACAACAAAACCACCATGTCCCTGAAATACTTTGCAATTATCTACGATAACGTTTTCGGTAGGGCGTCCTCGTTTTCTTCCGTCGGCATCTTTGCCCGATTTGATGCAAATACCATCGTCGCCTACGTCAAAAATGCTATTTACGATAATTGAATTTTTACATGATTCCAAATCCAGTCCGTCTCCGTTTTGGGCGTAAGCAGGATTGCGTGCGAAAATGCCATCGATAATTACGTTTTCGCACATCAAGGGGTGAATGTTCCATGCAGGAGAATTTTCAAATAAAACTCCTTGAAGAAGAACATTTTTACATTCGACAAAACTGATCATTACCGGACGCAGAAAATCTTTGATAGAATCCCATTGGGCTTCGGAAGTAAGGTTGCGAGGCACATTCATATCGCTTAGTTCATTTCCCCGAAGCGATTTTTGGGAAGGAAACCAAGTGTCTTTGGACTTGATAATTCCGCCTGTACTTGTTATTTCTTTCCATTGTGAGGCGGTTACTTTTCCTTTTTTTACCGGGCGCCATGCTTGTCCGGAGCCATTGATAGCGCCTTTTCCTGTGATAGCGATATTTTGCAGATTTCTGCCCGAAATAGGGGATTGGCAACGCCGGGTATCTAATCCTTCAAAAACGATGTTGACCAAAGGATATGCATCAAAATCCGGAGTAAAAAGAATTAATGCGTCTTCTGCCAAGTGGAGATTAATGTTCGATTTAAATACAATCGGTCCTGTAAACCATACGCCAAAAGGAACATTCAGTGTGCCTCCTCCTTTTTTGGATAGAGCGTCCATCGCTTTGGCAAACGCTTCTGTGTTTAATGTGACCCCATCTCCGACTCCTCCGAAATCCGTAATCGAAACCTGATTGTTAGGAAATACGGGTGCCTTTACCCGTGGCATATCAAATGGGAGATTCTTGTATAAATATTCATATTTGTAAGGTTCTTTACCCTTTACACATACCGGCAAAAGAGTTAAACAGAACAGCAATAATGATATTTTCTTTAAAAACTTATTCATCGAATTTCAAAGTTTGTAAATTATGAGGCCTTTAACTATTCTAAATATATTTTTTGCAATATTACTTTTTTATTCTGAATTACAAGTAGACAAATTGATATTTTAAGGGGTATAATTTGACATTTTGAAAACTCATCATTTTTGTGTATGTTTGTTCTATGAAATATTTCTTTTCAATTTTATTTTTAACCGTATATATTCATCTTGTCTGCGGACAGCCGGGTTGTCATTTTGAGCATTATAGTTCGGATAACGGGCTTCCTCAAAATACTGTTATGGATATCCTGCAAGATAAAAAGGGATTTATGTGGTTTTCTACATGGAACGGTATCAGTAAATTTGATGGTTATACGTTTACGAATTACAGAACTAAGCCGGATGATCCTTATCATATAAAAAATAATCGCATCGACAAGATATACGAAGATAAGTACGGATACATTTGGCTTTATTCTTACGATAAAAACGCACATCGTTTCGATCCGCGTACAGAAACGTTTTCAGGATTGAAATCGTTTGATAAGTTCAAGGATTTTGCTTTTACCGCTTCTAAAATTATGCTGATGCCATCCGGACACGTTTGGCTTTTATCAGACGAATATGGTTGCATTTGCGTGAAAGATTCGTTATTTTCTACTGAAGTATATAATGTGGGGAATGGAAGGATTCAAGGAAGAAAGGTTTCTTTTGTTATGGAAGATTACGCGGGCAATACATGGATGCTGACAGATAACGGATTATACAGAATTCTCCACGGACAAATCGAACCTGCCGCATTTTTTGTAGAAAAAGAAAGTGTTGACGGTCTAAATGGGCAGGCGTTTTTTTCAGCATCCGAAACCAACGATGAAATATGGTTCGGTTCAAATAACGGACGGGTATGGAGATATGAAAAACAAAATGGAGAATTTAGCTTGTTAAAAGTAACAACATCGTCGCCTATTGTTGAAATCAGGAATATTTTGGCCGACAAAATGCTGCTTACTACTCCTGACGATGGCTTTTTTATTTTCGACAAAAAGACCGAAAAAATTATCCCGTATAATACAACTACTCTTTCGAAATTGAAATCAAACCAGATCGTATACAGTTATATTGATAAATTGGGAAATGTTTGGTTTCATTTGAATTGCCCGGGTGTGGCGAAATTCGATCCGGTAACGCAAACTTTAAAACATTTCAATGTAAAAACGGAAGAAGTCGATCCTAAAGTTTTCCTTCCCAATTTTTTTATCTTTGAAGATGCGAACGATCGTCTTTGGGTGCATCCCGACGGCGGAGGATTTTCTTTGTATGACAGAAAAAAAGATATATTATTGCCTTTTTACAACGAACCGCTTTCTCCATCTTGGCGATTTTCCAACTTGATGCATTCCGCTTATTCCGACCGGCAAGGGAATTTGTGGTTGTCGACCCGTTCCCATGGTCTTGAAAAAATAGTGTTTAAAAATGGTTATTTTCAAACGGAATACATAAATCCCTCCATTCATTCAACGATAGCAAATGATGTGAGAGCTGTTTTTGAAGATAGCGACAAAAATCTTTGGGTATCTACTAAAGATGGGAAAATCAACCTGTATGATTCGTCCGGAAATTCCTTGGGTTATTTGTGTGAAAACGGACAAGTCGGTAATGGGAAACCGCTGAAAGGAATCGCTTATTGTATGTTGCAAGATGTAGAAGGTGTCATTTGGATAGGCACCAGAGGCGAAGGAATATATACGGTGAAAAAAATTACTTCTTCAGGAAAGCCGTTGTATCAAATGACGAACTACAGAAATAGTATTTCGGATATTTACAGTCTGAGTGATAATAATATATATTCCATATATCAAGATAAACGCGGTCATATTTGGGCTGGAACTTATGGCGGAGGGTTGAACTTGATTGAAAAGGATAATCAGGGAAGTATTCGCTTTGTCAATCACCGGAATCATTTGAAAAATTATCCAATGGAATCGGGGTATCAGGTCAGAATTGTAGCGGAAGATAAATATGGAAATATATGTGTTGGAACAACAATCGGATTGATTCTGTTTTCTTCCGATTTTCAGTCTCCTCAACATATTAATTACAAAGTATTTACCGGAATTTCAGGAAATGAGGAAAATCTCAGGGCGAATGATATTTTTTGTGTTTATACAACGAAAAAAGGAGAGACCTATATCGCAACATTTGGAGGAGGACTAAATAAAATTGTGGAAACCGATTCACTCGGATTTCCCGTTCGTTTTGATTCCTATACGGTCAAAAATGGCCTCCCTTCTGACGTAACTTTGTCTGTTATAGAAGATAAAGACGGAAAATTATGGATAACTACCGAAAATAACCTTACGCGGTTTAGTCCGGAAAACAATATGTTCGAGACATTTGGCGACATCAAGCGGTTGATAAACAGGCAAACGTTCTCGGAAGCATCCAATTGCCGGTTACATTCCAACAAAATCGTTTTTGGTTATTCCCGTGGGTTATTATCTTTTTTTCCGGAGCAGATAAAGAACAGCACATTTGACCCGTATATCGGGCTGGTACAGTTTCGCTTGTTCAACAAAGATGTATCTGTTGGAGAAAATTCGCCGCTAAAACACAATATCGACGATATGAAGAGCTTGGTGTTGAATCACAAGCAAAAATTTTTCAGCATTGAATACGCAGCGCTTGATTTTGTCGATCCTCAAAATATTTTATATGCATATAAATTAGACGGGTTTGACGAGGACTGGATTTATGTCCGGAAACAACGAATCGCCAATTATACGAATTTACCGAAGGGAAACTATGTTTTTCGTGTTAAATCTACCAATAGTGACGGAGTATGGGTAGATAACGAACGCCGGCTTGCAATCGAAATATTGCCTTCATTTTGGGAAACTCCTTTGGCTTATTTGATTTATTTTCTGCTGTTTGTTCTGTTGACCGGTGTTTGTGTCCGTATATTGTTCGTATTTTACAGATTGAGAGATAAAGTGAAATTAGAACGGGTGGAAGCTGAGATGAAATTAGGTTTCTTTACTGATATTTCCCACGAAATACGCACGCCTTTAACTATGATTGTTTCTCCGGTAGAATATGTTTCGCACAGCGAAGATACGCCTTCGTGGATTAAAGAACAGCTTGCTTTGGTTTCTCAAAATACAAACCGGCTACTCCGAATGGTCAATCAAATATTGGATTTCAGAAAAATACAACATTTGAAACTGAAGATTCAAGAGGTAGAAATCGCTCCTTTTTTGAAAGAAGTATGCGATGGTTTTAAAGAAACGATCATTGAAAAAAATATTTCTTTCCGGTTCAACGACTATGCGCAAGGCGAAAAAATCTGGATCGACAAGGATGCTGTCGAAAAAATGATTTATAACCTTTTATCCAACGCATTCAAATATACTCCCGACGGAAAACGGATTGAGGTCAATGTCGTCAAAGAAAATGATACTGTATCGGTTCAGGTAAAAGATGAAGGGATAGGAATATTGAAAGATAAAATTAAACTGTTATTCAATCGCTTTGTTTCTTTCAATGAAGACAAAAGCAAGCCGAGTACGGGAATCGGTTTGTCGATTGTAAAGGATTTGGCCGATAAACATTATGCAAAGATATTGGTCGAGAGCGAGCAAGATAAAGGCAGTTGCTTTGCTGTCGTCTTTAAAACCGGTATCGGTCATTTTTCAAAAGATACGAATGTAATCATAGAAAATGAGGACAATTCGATTTTTGATGTTGAGGTAAAAGAAAAAGATATTTCCGGAGAAACCGAATCCGGGAAAGATGAAAATGTTGAAATCTCACGACCTGTCGTGTTGGTGGTTGAGGATGATGACGATTTACGCCGTTTTATTAAAAGCATATTGATTCCCGATTATGAAGTACTGTTTGCCGTTGATGGTCAGGAAGGCCTCGAAAAAGCCTTGAAAGAAATTCCGGATTTTATTGTAAGCGACATTATGATGCCCCGAATGGATGGGATACAGTTGCTGAAAGAATTGAAAACCAATATCAACACAAGTCATATTCCTCTGGTCTTGCTTACTGCCAAGACAACTATCGAGTCCAAGCTGGAAGGATTGACCTACGGAGCTGATGATTATATTACAAAACCATTTAATGTTCAGTACTTCCGCACAAGAATCGACAATTTGATCGAACAAAGGAAACGCTTGCAACAGTTATACCGGTCAAATCTTTTTATGACTAATCCGGTTACTTCCAAGACTACTCAATTGATTTCCCACGATGCGACTTTCATGGGCAAGATCATGGAGAAGATTGAACAAAATATGGATAACAGCGAGTTTACCGTAGATGAATTGGTATCTACCGTAGCCATGAGCCGCACAATTTTCTTCAAGAAAATTAAAAGTCTTACAGGCTTGGCGCCGATTGAATATATCCGGGATGTGAGGATACAAAGGGCTGCACATCTTATTGCTACCATGCAAGTATCTATTAAAGAAGTCGTTTATATGGTAGGCATGTCGGATCCGAAATATTTCGCCAAATGCTTTAAGAAAAAGTACGGAGTTAGTCCAATGGAATATAAAAACAGTTTAAAAAAGTAATGATGCCAAAAAGCAGCACTTTTTGACATCATTACCTTGCGTTATCACCTATTTTTTAAGAAACTTTCTTCTTTTTACGAACAAGCATATATGCTCCTGCTAATGCGAGTAAAACGTATACGCCATCGCTGATTGGTAGATCTTCGAGGGTTGCTGTTACGGTTTCTCCACCTGTATAGCCGGTACCCGGAGCATTCGATGGACCTCCACTGTTGTCGGTTCTTTGCAACCATGATTCGGAATATTCTTTCATATTTGCATGTATCTGTCCGCTAATAAGCAGAGAAATTGCTAAAATAAATATCTTTAATGTTTTCATATTTTTTGTTTTTTTCCACAGGTTAAAACCTGTGGTTATTCATATTTCGCTCTACGAGCGTTACTTATTACTTATTTTATTACTTTCGTTGTTTCCACTGCGTTGGATTCGTAGGTAGTTTTCACGATATAAATACCGTTTTCTACCGGCTGCTTAATTTCCAAACCTTGCAAGTTGTAGTAGCGAACATCCACGATTTTACCATTGTCGGCTTTCACATCGATTGATCCTGTTGGACCTGTTTCGATGCCGATTGATAACGGAGGAGTACCTGCAACCGGTGCATTGAATACAATCATTGATTCGAATGGCTGCAATTTTATTTCTCCAACATTAAGTTCACTATAATGTTTAAACGCAAGGTCTCCATTAAATAGATAGAAATTTTGACCAGTCAAATCATAATCATTTTCAAAATCAACCTCTGCTACAGATGAATTAGCAACCATTGTGTATCCTAAATCGATAGTGATATATTTATCTATGTCGTTGCTCAATACAACAGAATTTCCTGTCGAGATAAATGTAATAGTTTTACCGTTGAAGAAACTTGGAAATTGTAATACATATCCTTTCCCTGCTTTTAATACAAAATTAGATGTTTCCGGTTCTACAAATGTTCCTTTGGAAGTAATTTCTTTCAACCAAAAGTCAGCAACAGGATATTCTTTAGAAACATACCATAAATTTTCGTATTCTCCTTCTGTTCCATTACCATTATCTCCTGCAACATTCATATAATTTACGGTAACATCGAATGGGAATCCCATAGCATACCATTTTTTAGTGACTTCCTTTTCAAGTTTTACAAATCCGTCAACCGTTAAAGATTGACTTGTAGGAATAGTTAATTGACCGGTGCCCGTTCCATCGGATTTGAAAATGATGTCGCCATAAACGCCGTTAGCATAGACGGATTTTGCCGTTACATCTGTGGGGGCGATAACTAACGGGGGACCTGCGGTAATTTCCAAATCTGAAAGCGTTGCGCCTCCGCTAACGACTTGTATTGTAATAACTACCGGATCATTAGTATTTACATCTGCGGATAAGAACACACAAGGACCATTTGATCCTGGTTTTGTTTGTTTTATTACTCCATTAACCAATAAGTTGTATGTTCTTGTTCCTGTACCCGACATTCGCGCATTTATCGTACCACATTTTGGAAGGTATAAAACGATATCGCCTGCCGCATTTATTCTTATAACTTTAGAGCCGGAGCAAGAAGCATCACCACCGGTATAATTTCCATTAGCTGTCAAGGTACTACCTACACATGTTATCCAACAAGGAATCGGGTTACCGCTGGTTTTAGTAGGATCCCAATCCTTGGTAAGATTATCCCAAGTATAAGGGAATTTTGGTGGATACCCGTTACATACGGCAATGACATTTCCCGAGCAGTTAACTGTTGCGTTAGCTCCGGCGCCGGAAATATCGATTTCATCCGAATAAGAATTTACCGATAATCCTCCAGCCAAACGTACATACACTTTAGTATCCGCTAACACTCCTTCAGACACAGACGTACCGAGTATTTGTTCTGATGTGGCAAAACTTGTTCCATCCAAAGATACTTGAAAATTGGTTGGAGCGGTAATTGTAATATTACTGGCTGTCAGGTTAGCCCCTTTCAATATAAAAGATTGAGCTACAGAAGGTCCGCTGCCTGCTTCATAAAAAAGACCGCTAATCGAAGACGGTGAAACGGTGAAAGCAGGGGTTGTTGGAATATTTAGTACGACAGTTATCGAGTAGATGCGTGGAGTTCCCTGAGCAGGTATAGTTACTCCTCCTACAGATTTACTGTCTCTACCTATTTCAAAATGGGTAGCTCCAAGAGGAGCATCAAATTTCTGATCAGCCGGAGCTGTGCTTATAGGGAGATCAATTAGTTCCCCATCAGTCCATAATACACCATCTTTACTCCATGCAATAGCGGCGGAGTTAGTTGTGGCAGCACTATTTGACGATTTATTAACAGTGACGGATGCAATGGTGGTGTTGGGATCTGTTGTGGAAACAATTAAAAAGGTTCCGGCATTATTGCATTGTAGATAATTTGAACCAAGAACTAGCGTATTTGATCCAGAGACAACATATGATAGGATCACTTCAGATGAAAGCCCTTCATTCTTAGTGATAGGCAACACAGTTAATGTAGTAAATCCGTTAAAAGTAACCGTCGCAGTCGCTGCATTTATCTGCACCGTGCTCAAAAACAGCAGCATTACAGCTGCTATCATACCAAATTTAGTAATTTTTTTCATGATTTTAAAAATTAAGTTTATATACTTTGTTATTATTTTCTAAAAGAATCGCATTATTATAATTATATGCAAACGTAATACATGTTTTCTTGGTTAAACGGGTAAAAATTGACTAAACTATGGGGTGAAATTGATAAAGGCAGGATTGAGAATAATTTTTAACATAAAGAACAGGGGCACAGAGTTTTAAATATATACCTCTGTGCCCCTGTATGTTTGCTCCTTGGGAAAAATACAATTAGCAACTATTTAATTCCAAACAATAATTTAATGTGACGATCCCAAAGATTTTCTGTTACCTGTTTCCCAACAATGTCGGCATGTTTTTCGAGGGCATCAGTGTAAACGTTACCCATATTAGCAGCCATTTTAAATGCTACGTGAATTAACTGACGGAAATCAGGATTGTAATTCGGATTCGATTGGATGTGTCGGAGTGATTCTGCAAATTTCTTGCTGTTCCATGTATTCACTTCTTCGGGAGTTGGAAGTTTTGAGAAGTCGATGTCGATAACTGTTGCGTAAGGGGGAATTACTTCTTCGCGATTTTCGTAAGTAGCAGCGTAGATTTTTTTAGCAACTTCCAATCCGTCGCCTCCTGCTTCTGCCAATCCGATCACTTCTTCCAACCAAGTAGTACCTGCCGTTTTCACATGAATACCTTTGTCGTATTTTTTAATCAATTCGCCCATAATGGGATAGATAGAGAATTTATCACTACCGGAGTGGATGCTTAGCTTGAGATTTTCAGGGAGACCAAATTCTTTGATTGCATAATTAATCACCAGTAAATCTTCTTCAAATTCAATTGCGAATTGTTTTAGATCGCCTACATAATCGACGCCTTTGTTGAAGCGGCCTGTAAATTTCGGTGCAATGGTTTGCGCGGGAATTTTGTATTGAGCAATAGCGCTTAGGATAAAGAACATTTCAACAGGCGATTGCGCATCGTTTACTTCGTCCATCGAAACTTCGGGAATAAAATTGCCTTCGCCTTTCGCTTTTACAACATGCTGATAAATAGTGGCTGCCTGTTTGACAGCGAACAGGAATTTTTTAGCAATTCGTCTTACCTCATCTTCGGTAATAACAAATGGTTTGGCGATTCCGGGAATTATCAAATCGCCGATGTATTTTTTATTGGTTTCGACAAATGCGTTAATTTCTTCAGCAGGCGCTTCTTCTCCGATATAATCGGCAACGTCTAACGTAAAGAAATCGCAAGCATCCATAAAACGATCGACATTATTCATATTGATGTGGTCGGCGTCGCAAAAATACTGGCCTTTCCACTCCAATGCTTTTACGGCAGCATCGGCGGCTACACGGGTAGATGCAGGTTCGGAGTGGATAAATGTATGTTCACGATTCGATTTGTTCCATACAGGTACAATTTCAATACCGGCATTTTTAGCCAAAATCATGGCTTTTAATTGAGCTTCTGCTTGGTGGGTAAAGCGATCGCCAATACCCCAGGAATACTTACCAATTTCCATTTTATTTAATATTTATCGGGTTATTTAATCTTGTTAAAACTTCATCGATACGATGTTGAAAATCCGTTTTTGTAGCAACCGGTTGCCAATCGAATTCCCATACCGGCATAAAATAATATTCTACATAACCGTTTTCCGGTTCAAGGACAATTACGTGATTCAGCTTATCCGAAGTGATTTCCTTGATTTGTTTAGTTCGCACAAAGATGGCCAATCCCATCATGTTACTTTCTTGCTGGTATTTCTTTATATCTTCGTTGCTCTGTTTTCCCCAAGTGGCAATATATGACCAGATGGAGTTTTCATCATTGTTAACCAGCAATTCGGTATCTTTCTTTTTAATGAAACCGGTCGCTAAATTAGGAATATTTTTGTCAACCTGCAACTCCATGTGTGAAGTACGACTTCCAGCATCGATAGAAATCAACGATTTCAAATTATATTTCGTATCGTCGATATTCCAACCGAAATAAGTTGTCATTATTTGTGAGCGGATTTTTCCATCGGCTTGAACAAAACATTCAACGCTATCCCGGTTTTCAACACGAATGGCTTTTTGCCCATCCCAATAAGCAATCGAACCGATTCCTAAGGAATTTCCGACAGTCATATTGTCTACTCCCCAATGAGAAACAGCAGATTTATGATAATTTTCGTACCCGTCTATTCCAACTTGTGGCAAAATTATTCCCGGAGTTTTTTTCCCGAAAACGTCAATGGCATTGCGCTGGTCGAGATAAAAACGGAAAGCTGCCATGTCGCTTTCCCAACCGGGGCCTTCGTATTTAATATAGAGAGCATGGTCGCGGAAACTTCCCGGAAGTTTCATGTAATTTGGTTTTACCCACGTGTAAACAGTATCTTTTTTGTCGTACCTGAAGTCTTTAGGATTTCCGCCGATTCTATGAGATAATTCAGCATAAGTCCTTTTCGGATATTGCGGAGTTGTGCCTTGTTTTATTTCAACTTTCTTAATTTCATGAGGTTTAAAAGATGCAACCGGGAATATTCCTTTTAGATTACCTTTCAAGTCAGTAACAATTTCTATGGGAACAATTTCATTTCCCGACTGGGCGATATATTCTCCGATAGTTAATTTTTTCAAGATTGATGCAGGAATTTCAACAACATAATCATTAACCTGTTGATTGGTTTTATTTTCCAAAACAAGTTGGATTGATTTGTTTTGCGCTCCGGAGACAACCGGAAATAATGCAAAAATTACAATTAATAGAGCGTTTTTCATACCAAATAGAAATTATCAAGATACAAATATAATGTAATATTTTCGAACTGTGCAAGGTAGTGAGTTGAACTCCTACGGAGTTCTGAGGAGAGGGGGGAAGGTTTCCTTACCCCGAGCTGCGCTACGCTTGCACGAGGCTATCCATATTTCACGCCTACTGCGTGTTGCTTTATGGTAAATTACAAAATAGACATAAGATGATTTTTTACCATAGAAACATGGAGATTGTGTTATAGCATATAATAGGATTAAATTTCCCGAATAGAATGATTGTTTCGTAAATAAATTATCTATATTTGTTGCTCCGTTATTGTTAACTCAATTTTAACGCAATGAACTTTTTAAATAAACAATTTACTTTCGACAGGGTAGTTCGATTAATAATAGGAGTAGTAATCGCAATAGTGATTATTTATGCTCTTCGTTACTTCAAGTCGGTGCTGTTGCCGTTTTTTATAGCGTGGTTGTTGGCATACCTGCTTTATCCTATGGTAACATTTGTTCGTGTTAAACTTCGTTTCAAAAGCAATGCTCTTTCGGTTGTAACTGTTCTTACGGTGCTTATTGGAGCTATCGTGAGCGCAGTTTGGTTTCTGGTACCTTTACTGATTTCAGAGACTTTAAAACTGAAAAATATGATTTTCAAATATGCGGAAAATACCGGTAGTGAGATAATTCCACACAGCTGGGAAAGTTTTCTTCAACAGTTCATTTCCGCATCCAATATTGGAAATCTTTTTGATGAGGGAAATATTGTAGAAATGGCCAGAGAGTTTTTTCCTCATGCGTGGAGAATACTGAACGGATCTTTCAGTGTAATGTTGGGCGTTTTTGTGGGTTTCATCGTTTTGTTGTATCTTTTCTTCATCCTAAAAGATTATAAGAATTTATCTGACGGTTTTCTTTCGTTGATTCCGAAAAAACAGCGGAATTTCGTTTCCAATCTGATGAAAGATATGGAATTGACTATGAACCGGTATTATCGCAGACAAGCTTTAGTAGCCATGATTGTTGGTGTTTTATTTTGCATTGGTTTTTCGATTATAGGACTTCCGTTGGCTTTGGTAATGGGGTTGCTGATTGGATTTTTAAACCTAATTCCTTATATGCAAGTGTTAGGTATTCCTCCTACAATTTTATTGATGCTGTTGCGTGTGATGGAAAACGGACAGTCTCCTTGGTGGCCGCTCACCTCACTTGCGTTGGTATATATAATTGTACAAATTATACAAGATGGGTTCCTCGTTCCCAATATAACAGGAAAAGCAATGGGGTTGAAACCCGCGGTTGTCTTGCTTTCACTTTCCGTTTGGGGAGTTTTGCTCGGAGTGTTGGGAATGGTTATCGCCCTGCCGGCTACAACATTGCTTACTGCTTATTATAAAAGATTTATTCTAAACGAAAAGACAGATGAGTTACCCGAAGAAATCAGTCCTCCTGTTGGTGCCGTCGAGTAGTTTCGGAGACACAATATCTTCCAACTTAGGTTGTGTGGTATTACAATTGTTTTTTTGCAAAGTTTTATTGATACAAAAATATTTGTACCTTTGAAACGCAATTTATAATGATACCAATCATGCCAAACAAACAGTACAAAATCGAAAATGATAACACATTGAATGTTGTTAGCGAGCCGGCAGTAGCTTATCACACCAAAGTCACTACAAACAGTTGGAATCCTAATGTTCCGTTTTGTGGAACTCAAGAAGAATGGTGGGAGCATTTCCATCGTATCGAAGAAGGAGAATTTACACCATTAGAAGAAGCCAATAGAGAATTTGAACTATGGAAGAAAGAATACCTCGCAAGCCGGTTGAAGTAAGTGATAAATTCAAGTATAGTCGTACACATATTTACGATTACTCTATTGAGACGTTTGGCTATTTTCAAGCTGAACATTACTTACAATTGATTGAAAATGCTCTATCTACGCTATTTGACTCTTATGCGATATATCCCGAATGTCGTCACATTGCAACCAAAAGTCGTATTTATCGCAATATTATACTTGATTCACACTTGATTATTTACCGCATTACAACTCAGCGCATAGAAGTTTTGGATATTATTCATTCTGCATCGAGCATCGGAAAAATCCGTACTACTCGCAGTATTCGGGTATAATATTTTTTTAAACGGATTATTTATCAGTCTTCCTGTTGATGTCGTCGATTAACTCTCGGAGGCGCAACATCTTCGGCTCTTCGTTGTTTTTTAATGAAAATATCAAAGCGGTCGGTTGGCCTGAGATACTCAAAATCAATGAATCCTTTTAAGAATTTGTTTTCCGGAGTTAAATCGGGTAGGGGAATGGTTGCTCCTTTCGGAGTAGGCCATAAAACCATGCGTTCAGGTTTCCGGTCTTTTACCTGAATGGTAAAATAACTGCTTTCCGTTTTATTCATGCCGATAAAAGAACCGTCGTTTTCTAAAGGAAAGAAAATGGTTTCGGCATTACCACTCATATTTATCAATCGTACTTCGCCCTCGACAAAATAAACCTTCATATCTTTACCTTTCATCTGATTGAAATAGGTAGAGTCGATTTTTTCGACTGAAAAAGCATAATTGATAATGTGCACTCTGTCGATAGTACTGTCGTTAAAATATATGACAATAGTATCGCCTGTCATTTGGTATGTGGTATTCCACAGAATGGGTTCTTTGTAGAGGCGCAACGTTGAGTCTTTTGTATTGAATTGCAGAGAATCGCAAACGCCTTGCAAATCGTTTCTGAAAAACCTGACACCGTAGAAAGCTTTCATTTCTCTTTCCTTATCGATGGTTCGCATTTGCAAAGTATCTGCGTGAAGGAAGAGTGAGTCGGCTTGTGAATAATCGATCATTTGTGCAGAATCGGTTGCAAATGCAAATTCAGTCGCTTGGTCAAGGAAACCGTAGTTGCCGGTTAAGATTACTTTTTGTACCGTATCGTTCATAAACATATTGCCGAATGCCTCGCTAAAACCGGTTTTTCCGTTATAGGCTAAAGAATCAGCGGTTATGGATTGCGTTTTTTCTTTGTTAAACACTGTTGAGCGCTTGTACAACATTGATTCTTCGGTATCCGTATTATACCAACCGAGACTGGAATAAATGACTCCGCTATCCGATTCGATGACCGAAGGGCCTAAAATAGTGGCTATTTTTGTTTCGGTAGAATATTTCAGCGTGTCGGAAGTCAGCACAAATTGCGGGTTGGTTAATTTTACATCTTTTTTAAAATGGGCAATTTTAGTATCGGGAGAATACTGACCGTATACGGAAGTCAACTCATTGAGCGAGTCGACAAGCATGCCTCCGCCTAAGTAATAACCTATGTTGATGATGCGATCGAAATTGAGACTGTCGGTAAACAGGGTAGTATTTCCGCTTTCCATGCGAACATTGTACCTCATTTTGGCAAGATTTTTATTGCCCTCGTAAATCAGGTAATCTCCGAAAATAAAGACACTGTCGCCTTGTTCCAAACGAACATTGTCGAACGCTTCCAGCATATTCGACTGGTTATAAAGATAAGCGCTGTCGCAATAAAGATAAGCATCGTTATGCTTGAATACAACATTGCCGTGTGCCACATGCACATCCGGATTTATAGCTTTACGGAAACTTGTGGTGTCGGCATATTCTAATGTGATTCTTGTAGGAGGAGTTTTTTGTGCCGGACTCTTTTGCTGGTTTTGCTGTATCATCCCAAGCGCAGTAGAGCACACAAAAAACAGGCAGAAAATCCCTGTAAGAGATACTTTCCGCCCATTTTTTATTTTCTTTTGTTGCTTATTCGTCATTCTTTATTTTTTTACCCCTAAATCCCCTAAAGGGGACTTTGCCGTAGCAAAATGCACAATTTCACTGCACTAACTCCCCCTTTAGGGGGTTGGGGGGTTACTTCACCCACCCATCTCTTTGGAAATCACAGTTTTTCCAATTTTCGTTAATTCTAATGTATGTTTCTTTTTGCTTTTTGGTAATCCATTTATTGAGTATTTCTTCCCGTTTCTGGTTTTCAACCAACGTTTTTAATATTTGATAGTCATCGGAAATATTTGCTTTGTGTCCTTCTGTTCTTGATTTCAGTCTGACAATAGCTACAACTTCTTTTTGTTGTTTAGGATGAATCATTCTGAAAGGTTTGGAGATATCTCCGACTTTCATAGTGCTAACAATTTTCCCTACTTCTTGAGGAAGTTCTGATAATTCAAAGCGAGACGTTCCGTAGTTGTTGCTATCTTCTTTGCGATTGACCATTAAACCTCTGTTGTTGCGAGTATCTTTGTCGTAAGAAATATAGGTAGCAGCCTCTCCGAAAGTGAATTTCTCGGCTTTGATTTCGTTGGCAATTGAATCCAATCTTGCAATTGCATCATTTATTTCGCTGTTAGAAACTTTAGGTTTCATTAAAATATGGCGTACATTTATCCTGTCACCTCGTTTTTCTATCAGTTGAATAATGTGATACCCATATTCGGATTGTACGATTTTAGAGATTCTTTTCGGATCGTTTAATGAGAATGCTACGGCAGCAAACTCCGGATCCAACATCCCTTTTCCTACAAATCCAAGTTCGCCTCCGCGGATTGCCGAGCCCGGATCTTCAGAGTACATACGTGCTTGAGTCGAAAATTCGGTTTCTCCTTTGTGTACTCTGTCGGTAATTTCTCTCAATTTTTCTTTCACTCGATCGATTTCTTGAAGTGAAATTTTGGGTTCAATGGTAACAATTTCTACTTCAACGGTTGTTGGAATATGTGGCAAGCTGTCTTGAGGGAGTTTGGAATAAAATCGACGCACATCACTTGGTGTTAATTTGATGTCTCCCACAATTTTTTGTTGCATTTGCTGCACAACTTGCTGATCGCGTACTGTTTTGCGCAATTCTTCTCTGATTTGGGAAATCGGTTTAGTGAAATATTCTTCTAATTTTTCTTTTGAACCGATTTGACTAATCATGAAATTAATCCGACGTTCTACATGTTGCAAAACTTGCGATTCGTTGGCAAATATACTGTCTAATGCAGCTTGATGCAAGAATAATTTTTGAACGGCCATTTGCTCCGGAATCATGCAATAAGGATCTCCGTTTAATCGTTCCCCTTCAGCTAATAATTGCAACCGGGCATTTTCTATTTCGGATTTCAAAATGGCCTCATCACCTACAACCCAAACAATTTCGTCGATGATATTATCTTGCGCTTTGGTCGACATAGAAAAGCATACGGCCATAAGCGTTATGCAATAAATGATGATAGATGTTTTTTTCATTCTTTATGAAATTTTATTTTTCCTTTTTTCAATGCGTTATTATACAAATCACTTTCTACACTTCTGATAAAATCAGCTTTTTTCTGATTTATCAAGATTTCTTTGATGTATGGTTCTGCATATTCTACCGGTTCAAAATCTCCCGGTCGCAGATAATTAAGTATGTTGATGAAATAGTAAAAACTGCTGTCTCTCAATTCAATGTATTTTTGTTGCAGATTTCCTTCCAATTTTCCTGCCGGTAATTTGTCCTTGACAGATTCCAAACTCACCCAATGATCAAGGAAGTCATCATAGCTTACAGCATTTTTTACAATGTACTTATCCAAATTTTCAATATCGCTCGGTTTCGTTGATTTATACCAAACTCTAACCTTTTCTATGTTGGGAGCCTCCGAAGGAATTTTCAAAAACATCCCTTTTATCAGCGGATTATCTAATTTAAAATTATCTTTATGCTCTTCGTAATATTGTTTGATGTCTTTTTGTGAAACGGTTTTTGATAACTTTTCCTGAACCAATTGTTCCTGATACCTGTAAATAATCAATGATTGCCGGTAATTCTCTACAAGACGTTCGATTTCTTCTTTGTTGGCAACATTTTTACTAGCTATTTCATACATCAATCTTTCTTGTATCCATAATTGGGTGAAATTCTCAGCGAATATCAGGCTGTCTTGTTTGGAAATACCTTTTGGAAGATATGACTCCAGTTCTTCCGCCGTTAATACCTGATTTCCCAAGGTTACAATAATATCTTTGCTCACCTCCTCCGTTTGTTGTTTACAGGCGAAAAAGGTGAGCAAAGATAATATGACAAGGGCAATTTTTCCTCTCATAAAAGGTTAAAGTTTGTCATTTAACGGAATTTACCACATCTTCATAAATAATAACAGGGTATTTTTTATTGAGCGTTGAAATCCATTCGTTTTCAAGATAATTCTGATAATCTGTAATTACAAGACCTCTTACATCAGTATATTCTTCAGGAGCATTTAACATTTTTCCGATAACGAAAGTTACAGGGAAATTGTTAATAGGCTTAGCTGCTGTTCCGGTTTTGAAAATGTATTGATCTACAAACGGATTTCCTCCCGGAGTACATAAAACTCTTTCTAATCTAACATTTGCCGCACCACCATCGGGTACATAAGTAGCATACAAGAATTTAGCTGCGTCTTCGGGACTCATTTTGGCTATTTGCTTTTTCATTGTCTTCATAGCCTTTTCGTCTTTGCAATGCACGACGAAACCTTTGAAATGAGGTTTTTCCCAAGCGTAATCTGCTCTGTTGTTACTGAAATAAGTTTCAAGACCGGTAGTGTCTTTAGATGCTTTATCCCAAACTTCGTTGTTGCTTACTTCGAAAAGTAAGATTCCGTCCCGGTATTCATTCATCAAGTTTTTGAAATCAGGATGTCTGTTTTCCAATCCTCTATCTTCTTCCGAAAGCAGCGATTTGTATTCAAATGATTTCAGCTTTTCTTGCAGGAATGCAGTCGACAATCTGTTGAAATTAGAATTGGGATTTGCTTTCAAGTAAACAATAAAATCGCTTATTCTATAAGGAGTGTTTCCAGCCAAGAAAAGCACTGATTCGTCGTTTTCGAAAGCAGCAATAAATACCTCGTCTGTTGGATAAACGGTATTTGCTTTTTCCATTAATGCTTTATATGCCGATTCATTGGGCGAAAACCCACTGTTCTTTTTCATTTTTTCGATAGCCGGTCTGTTTAATGCCATCGCTCTGTCGCTTCTTTCTATTCTGGAGATTAATTCTGCTCTCTTTTCTTCGAAAGATGGAATCGGCTTTTTATCGATAAGTTTAATGATATGGAATCCGAACTGAGAACGTACCGGTTTAGAAATATCGCCGGGATTTTGTAACGCAAAAACAGCATTTTGAAATTCTGGAACCATTGCACCGAAACCAAACCAAGAAAGATTACCGCCACGACTTCCGGAGCCTTTATCATCCGAATATTGTCTTGCCAATTCTGCAAAATCTTCACCGTTAACGGCAAGTTGATAAATAGAGTCAATTTTATTGATAGCATCGGCTACAGCAACTGTGTCGGCTCCTTGTGGTACCATGATTAAAATATGGGATGCGTTAAGCAGAAACCCCGGATCTTGTTGTCTTGCATTGACTTTAAGCAAGTGATACCCGAAAGCACTTTGAACCGGACGGCTCACTTTTCCAACGGGAGTGTTAAACATAACATCTTCTAAAGCTCCCGGTAATTGGAATATAGATGCCCAACCTAAAAGTCCGGGTTGTTTAGCTGTTCTTGATCTTTCATCGTTGGAAAATTCTTGTACGAGTTTTTCGAATTTTTCTCCTTTGAGTATTCTTTTATAAATAGCATCTGCCTCTTTATATACTTCGAGGGTGTCTGCCGGGAAGAATGGCCCCGGTTTTCCCACTTCTTCGTTTTGCTTTTTCTTCGGAATATTTAGCATCAAATGGCTGACTTCGACAAATTCTTTAGAACGTTCGTACAGCATTTTTACCAAATCTTCGTCAATAGGCATCTCCGAGATATACGGTTTGGCCAATTGTGCCCGATATTCGTTTAATTCTTTAAGAAATGCTTGGGTAGTGTCGATGCCTTGTGCTTCGGCTTCGGCTACCTTTAATTTAAAGTTTTTGAATAATTCCACATACTCCAGCAAAGTTTTCTGATCGATAACCTGCTCATTGTTGTTCTTTTTGTAGATGTATTCGAATTCGGATTTTTTAATGTCCTTTCCGTTGATTTGCATGATTACAGGATCTGTTGTCTGAGCAATCATTGCCATAGAGAAAAAAAAGAAACCTAAAAATAAAAACTGTCTTTTCATGTAATTATAATGTTATTTTAAATTTATCACCTTTATGTAAACGAAAGAATTTGAATAAAATTGTATTATGTAAATTTTCTTGCCCCTAAATCCCCTAAAGGGGACTTTTGAGTGAGCAAAAGCCAAAGCCCCCTTTAGGGGTTTTACCTATAACTGCTATAATTTGGCGCTTCTTGAGTAATCGCAACATCATGCGGATGACTTTCGGCCATTCCTGCATTGGTAATCCTTGTGAATTTAGCTTGTTGTAAAGCTTTGATGTTATTTGCGCCACAGTAACCCATGCCGGCTCGTAAGCCTCCAACCATCTGATAAATTACCTCAAAGAGAGATCCTTTGAATGGAACGCGAGCAGCGATTCCTTCAGGAACCAATTTCTTGATATCGTCTTCCACATCTTGGAAATAACGGTCTTTGGAACCTTTTTGCATAGCCTCTAAGGAACCCATTCCGCGATAAGACTTGAATTTACGACCATTGTATATAATGGTTTCTCCGGGAGATTCTTCTACTCCGGCCAATAGCGAACCCATCATCACGGAAGAACCACCGGCAGCAATAGCTTTGACAATATCTCCCGAATAACGCAATCCTCCGTCGGCAATAATTGGAATGTCTTTTCCTTTCAGTGCTTTCGCCACATCGTAAATGGCCGAAAGTTGAGGTACGCCAACACCTGCAATCACGCGGGTTGTACAGATAGATCCCGGACCGATGCCTACTTTAACTGCGTCTGCTCCTGCTTTTACAAGCATTTGTGCTGCGTCTCCGGTGGCAATATTTCCGACAATGATGTCTACTTCGGGGAAACGTTTTTTAGCATTTTTCAGCACTTCGACAACGCCTTTGGAATGACCATGTGCCGTGTCGATGACAATGGCATCAGAACCGGCCTCGATTAAAGCCTCAATTCTATCAAAAGTGTCTCCGGTTACGCCTACTCCGGCAGCAACACGCAAACGTCCTTGAGAATCTTTACAGGCGGAAGGTTTGTCTTTTGCTTTTGTAATATCTTTATAAGTAATTAATCCAATCAGTTTATTTTTGGAATCAACAACCGGTAGTTTTTCGATTTTATATTGTTGCAGGATTTCTGCTGCGGATTCGAGGTTGGTCGATTGTGTAGTGGTAATCAGGTTTTCTTTGGTCATCACCTCATCAACTAACAAATCCATATTGCGTTGAAATCTCAAATCTCGATTAGTAACAATTCCCACCAGATGGTGCTCGTCGTCAACAACCGGAATGCCACCGATTTTGTATTCTGCCATTAAAGCCAACGCTTCTCCAACGGTTTTCCCTCTTTTGATGCTTACAGGGTTGGAAATCATCCCATTTTCAGCACGTTTTACCGATCGAACTTGTTTGGCTTGCTCTTCAATCGTCATGTTTTTGTGAATGACACCTATTCCTCCTTCCCTTGCAATAGCGATTGCTAACTTGGCTTCCGTAACCGTATCCATGGCAGCCGAAACCATCGGAATGTTGAGCTTAATGTTTCTTGAAAAGTTCGTCGTGAGGTCGACGTTACGAGGTAGTACTTCTGAGTAAGCAGGGATTAACAATACATCGTCGAATGTTAATCCATCCATAATAACTTTGTCTGCAATAAATGACATAGAGAAATATGCGTTAAAATTTTATTGCGTGCAAATATAGGCATTTTTTTTCAAAAAAAATAGTTTTACTCCTTATTTTCCCCTTTCTCAAGTATCTTTCCCGACTTGGCATTTAAAGGTGAAATTATCGGCTTGCCTGTGCTTTTTTCGATTTGTTCGCGGGCAACTTTGGCTGCAGTTGCTCCTTCTGTGGCTATTTGTGCACTTGCATCAAAGCTTGCAGGTTGCCGTTCTACAGAAATGTCGGTTGCAGCAACTTCTGCAAACATATTGAGTACTAATTCTGTGTTTGTCATGTTATCGCGAAGATTTTCTTTTTTCAAACTCTTGAATTTTTTATATTCGCGTGTAGACATTCCACTCCATGTTTTGCTCATTAAGTCGGTTAATTTGGCATATTCTCTACCCGGTTGTACTCCGCTTTTATCCCATTCGTCGGTTAAGGATTTGCGTACTTCGATAGATTTTATACGTTGGTTTATCCAATTTTCGCTGTAGCCCAAACGACGATAATTTTGAATGGCGCGTTCGATAGATAATTCAGGGTCGATTGTTTCGTTAATTCTTTCGTCTCCTACTTTTGCTAACCATAGTTTGAATGGCTCTGCTTTGGGTGATGGAATAGATTGAATAAGACGGAAAAGTTGCTCTGTGCTAGCGACATCTGTGTAGTAAAATTTACCATCGGAAGATTGCAATTTCAGTTGTACTAAATTTTCGTACAACTGACTTTCTTCTTTTTTTAACTTGATTTTCAAGTCACTCCAGTAGCGACGAGGATTTACACTGTCGGTTAGCACTTCAATGATATCTACTACAGAAAAATACCATTCTTCTCTTTCTTCGTCCCAAATCGAACGAACTTTCTTTTCTTCAAAAAGTTTAATGTTTTACTTCATTGGTTTTTTAATTTTGGTTTAACTTATTTTGTTTATTATCAATTGCAAAAATAATGAATTTTTCCATAAAAAAAGACATCGGATAATAAATCTCAAAATGCCAAATCTTTCAATACTTTATATGCTACAGGGCAAGTATAACTATTCTTCACTGTCAGATTATAAATTTGCACGAACTTTTTTCTGTCGGTATGCGGATATTCCCGGCAAGCTTTGGGACGGTGTTCGTAAATTGAACAATAATTATCGGGCATCAGAAAAGGGCAAGGCATGGATTGGAAAACATAATCCTTATCTTCGTCTACTTTCAAATATTGAGAAACGACCTCGGAAGGCTTTATTCGCAAAGCCTTGGCCATCCGTTCTATATCTTTGTCGTATATTGCAGGACCTAACGTGCGGCAACAATTAGCGCATTGCAAGCAATCGGTTGTGGCAGAATGAATTTCATGGAGATAATGTATTTCTTCATCCATTTTCTCCAGTTTTTTCTTGTTTTTCTTGTAAAATTGCTTGAAAACAGGTTCGGCTTTGGCTGCAAGTACCTTCAGTTCTTCGGAAGTAATCATCAACACTTGATATTCAATTCGCTCAAAATGGCTTTGATTTTTTCGTAAGTAGTGATGCGCGTAGGAACTAAAGGCAGACGGAGTTTATTTTCGATATATCCCATCATGCTCATCATGCTTTTTACTCCGGCAGGATTCCCATCTACAAACAGCAACTCAAAAAGTTCGGTAAAACTGTGATGGATGGTCAGCGCATTGGCATAATCACCGGCTAAAGCCAATCGCACCATGCGACTGAATTCTTTCGGAAAGGCGTTGCCTATCACAGAGATAACACCAACAGCACCTAAGGTAATTAGAGGAAAAGTTATTCCGTCATCTCCCGATATTACTTCAAAGTTTTTAGGCTTGTTTTTGATAATATCATCCATTTGAGTGATATTCCCCGATGCTTCTTTGATTGCAACCACATTTTCACAATCACGTGCGATACGCAATGTTGTTTCAGCGGTCATGTTCACACCGGTTCTTCCCGGAACATTATATAAAACAATTGGTAATTTTGTTGCTGCGGAAACAGCTTTATAATGCTGATAAATACCTTCTTGAGAGGGTTTATTATAATATGGGCAAACAGAAAGGATAGCATCGATGCCGGAATAATCGTCTTTTTTCAACCTATCAACGACATCTTTGGTATTGTTACTGCCAACTCCAAGTACAATAGGAATTTGGCCTTTTACACGACTAACTACTAATTTTGTGATTTCAGCTTGTTCTTCAGCACTCAAAGTGGCCGTTTCCCCTGTTGATCCCAAAACTACCAAGTAATCGGTGCCATTTTGTAGTTGGTAATCAACCAGCCGCATCAAAGCATTGTAATCTACGCTTTCGTCTTCTTTGAACGGGGTAATTAAGGCAACCCCCATTCCTCTTAAATTGATTTGTCCCATATAAGTTGATAAACGATTCCGCAAAAGTACAAAAAACATACTTTAATTTGGCATTATTCGAGAAAATAAAAAATAAAACAATAACTTTGCGATAGATATAATTGAAGAAATGCGTAATATTTTATTGAGTATATTGTTGTTATTTTGCTCTTTTTCGGCTTTTTGCGAAGGCTATATGTTTCGTATCGAACTCAAAGACAAGGGAAATCCTCCTTATACGATAGAAAATCCATTGTCGTATTTATCTGAAAAATCAATAGAAAGAAGACTGCGGCAAGGAATTGCTATCGACAGTACGGATTTTCCTATCGATCCGCTTTATTTAGAAGAAATCAAAGCAACCGGAGCATTAATCAAGGCTACAAGCAAATGGGTAAAAACCGTTACGGTATATCTTCCTGATTCATCGGCCGTTCCTGCACTGAAAAATTTGATTTTTGTAGATACGCTTTACTGTGTTAGGAAAGGAAGTCTGTCTCCAACTTTACTTAATCCGGAACAAAATGAGTTTGTCGTTTTCGAATCGCCCGATTATTCTCCTTCGGCAGATGAGAATATATATGGGGAGGGATATACTCAAATAAATATGCTGAATGGAATTTTACTTCACGATGCCGGATTTAAGGGTAAAGGTATGTCAATTGCAGTGTTAGATATAGGTTTTCAAAACAGCGATTTGATTCCGGCGTTCGATTTCGACCGGATAAAAGAGGTTAAAGATTTTACGCACAAGTCGGTAGATCCTTTAAGAATAACAGAAGGTCATGGAACGACGGTATTATCTTGTATGCTTGCCAATCAGCAAGGTGTAATGATCGGAACGGCCCCTGAGGCGGATTATTATTTATTCAAAACCGAAGTTGAGAAAGAAGAATTTCCCGTAGAGGAAGATTATTGGGTTGCTGCTATGGAATATGCGGATAGCATTGGTATTGATGTGGTTAATACTTCTTTAGGTTATTCTACATTCGATGACCCATCGATGAATCATACACATGAGCAATTAGATGGGCATACAATCCCGGCAAGTAGAGCCGCAGCTATGGCCGGAAACAAAGGAATGTTGGTCTTCAATTCAGCCGGAAACGAAGGGAACAAACTATGGGGAAAAATAACTGTTCCGAGCGATGCGGAAAATATCATAACTGTTGGAGCCGTCAATGCCCAAGGTGTTATTGCTGCTTTTTCTTCTCGCGGGCCTTCTGCCGATGGACGAGTCAAGCCTGATTTATGTGCCATGGGAGAATCAGCTACTATCATCGGAGTCAATGGAAGTGTATCTCGTTCCAGCGGAACGTCTTTTGCATCACCGATTTTAACAGGGATGGGAGCCTGTTTATGGCAAGCGTTACCACATAAAACGAGTAAAGAAATAATTGCTTTGATGAAAAGTGTTGGCGATAGATATGTAAATCCTGATTTTGAGTATGGATACGGAATCCCTGATGTGGGCAAAGCGTATACCGAAAACGTTACGGATATTTTCGAAGTTGCCAAAAGTAATACATTGCTTTTTTTTGATACGATAACAGGTTGTTTGTATGCGAAAAATGCAGATTGTGAGAAAGTTAGCTTGATGATTTTCAACGCGCAAGGGCAACTGATTACCCAAGACAAAGATGTAACAATGCCCCTCGACTTAAATAATCTGAATCAGGGTGTATACATTGCCTACATCCGGCAAGGAGATAAACAAGCCGTACAAAAATTTCTCAAATGATAAATGCCCTTTCTTTATCCCAATTAAACCGGCTTATCAGCGAAGTTGTTAAAGAAAATTTTCCGGAAACGTACTGGCTAATCGCAGAAACAAGCGATGTGAGGGTGAATCATTCCAACGGACATTGTTATCTCGAATTTATCGAAAAAAACGAATCAACAGGTGCTGTAATCGCTAAAGCCAGAGGATATATATGGAATAATACCTTCAGAATGATTAAGCCTTATTTTGAAGAAACAACCAAACAAAGTTTTACTTCCGGATTGAAAACTTTGGTACGTGTGGGCATCGATTTTCATGAATTATACGGCTATGGATTAACTGTTTACGATATTGATCCTACTTACACCTTAGGAGATTTACAACGCAAACGGCAAGAAATTATCAACCGTTTGGAGGAAGATGGAATTTTAACGATGAACAAAGAGTTGGATTTTCCGTCAATTCCTCAGCGTATCGCAATCATTTCTTCGCCTACTGCTGCCGGTTACGAAGATTTTTCCGAACATTTGAGCAACAATAAATACGGATTTGTTTTTTATCCTAAATTGTTTCCTACCCTGATGCAAGGAGAACAAACGGAATCTTCTGTTATCAAAGCGTTAGATAAAATATATCAACATCAAGATGCTTTCGATGTTGTTGCCATCATCAGAGGCGGAGGAGCCACATCCGACCTGTCGTCTTTCGATTCTTACTTGTTGGCAGCCAATTGCGCCCAGTTTCCGCTGCCCATCATCACCGGAATCGGACACGAAAGAGATGATACCGTTTTAGATATAGTTGCCTATCATAGAGCGAAAACACCTACCGCAGTAGCAGATTTTCTTATCGAAAACACCGAAGAAACATGCAATGAACTAATGGATTTAGAAGATAGCATCATTTCCGGAACAACGCAAATATTAAATCAAGCCAATCAAAACTTGCAAAATTTGTCAATACGTATTCCCAATGCTGCTTTATCTCTCTTAGAAAAACAATTTGCCGGTTTGGAGTTATATAAGGTGAGACTACAACATGCCGTAAAAAACAGGCTGAACGAGGCCGAATCTCAACTCAAAGAAAAAGAGGCTTTTATCAAATTATCTTCTCCCGAATATATCTTGGCCAAAGGATATTCTATCACACTCAAAAATGGTAAAGCGGTGAAAAATGCTGCTGATTTGAAATGCGGAGACCGGATTTCAACAAAATTGAGTAAGGGAGAAATTCAAAGTATCGTCGAATAATTCTGCCAAATTGTCACTTTTTGAACAAAGGCAAGCCTTTTGTTGTTTAAAAAAGGTACGCGGTACTACGGTACGCGGTGCACGAAAAATTTTGCACCGTGTATCTTGTTTCGTGTACTGTTCACCTAAAATAAAAAAATATGAACTTTAATAATTTCACAATTAAATCACAAGAAGCTGTTCAAAAGGCGATTGACTTAACAAGAAGTAATAATCAGCAATCTATTGAACCGGCTCATTTAATGAAGGCCATTTTGGAAGAAGGCGAAAATATCACCAATTTCATCTTCCAAAAGTTGGGTGTAAATATCCAAAATATCAATGTAATTTTGGATAGAGAGATAGAATCTTTCCCGAAAGTATCGGGAGGAGAACCTTTTTTAAGTCGCGAAACGAATGCCGTACTACAAAAGGCGGTCGATTATTGCAAAAAAATGGGTGACCAGTATGTTTCTTTGGAGCATCTTATTTTGGCGTTGTTTTCTGAAAAAAGTTCCGTTTCTAACATCCTGAAAGATGCGGGAGTGACGGAAAAAGAATTGAAAGCGTCCATCGATGCGCTTCGCCAAGGAAACAAAGTAACCAATCAATCTGCCGAGGATACCTATCAGTCCTTATCCAAATATGCGATTAATTTGAATGAAAGGGCGCGTTTGGGTAAACTTGACCCAGTTATCGGACGTGATGAAGAAATTCGTCGGGTGCTCCAAATCCTCAGTCGCAGAACAAAAAACAATCCGATTTTAATAGGCGAACCCGGAACCGGTAAAACGGCCATTGCCGAAGGTTTGGCTCACCGTATTGTACGTGGTGATGTGCCCGACAACCTGAAATCCAAACAAATTTATTCGTTGGATATGGGTGCCTTGATTGCAGGAGCCAAGTATAAAGGCGAATTTGAGGAGCGTTTGAAATCGGTTGTAAATGAAGTAACGCAATCCGATGGAGAGATTATTCTTTTTATCGATGAAATTCACACCTTGGTCGGTGCCGGAAAAAGCGAAGGAGCCATGGATGCCGCCAATATTTTGAAACCGGCTTTGGCGCGTGGTGAATTACGTTCTATCGGAGCAACCACTTTAGATGAGTATCAAAAATATTTCGAAAAAGACAAAGCTTTGGAACGCCGTTTCCAAACAGTAATGATCGATGAACCAAGTGAAGCCGATACTGTTTCCATTTTGCGCGGTTTGAAAGAAAAATACGAAAATCATCATAAAATCCGTATCAAAGACGATGCACTCATCGCTGCCGTTCAACTTTCGAGCAGATATATTACCGACCGTTTTTTGCCGGATAAAGCCATCGATTTGATGGATGAGGCTGCCGCACGTTTGCGTATGCAAGTCGATTCCGTACCCGAAGCATTGGACGAAATTACTCGAAGAATCACTCAATTGGAAATCGAACGCGAGGCCATCAAGAGAGAAAACGATACGGCCAAATTGGAATATCTCAATAAAGAAATTGCCGATTTGAAAGAGGAAGAAAGTAAATTCAATGCGAAGTGGCAATCCGAAAAAGAGATTATCAATAAAATTCAACAAAATAAAATAGAAATCGAAGACCTGAAATATCAGGCCGAACGTGCCGAGCGTGAAGGCGATTACGGCGAAGTTGCTGAAATCCGTTACGGAAAACTGAAACAAAAAGAGGAAGAAATCGATAAATTCCAGCAAGAATTAAATCAGATGCAAGGTTCTTCGGCAATGATTAAGGAAGAAGTTGATTCGGATGATATTGCCGATGTTGTTTCCAAATGGACGGGTATTCCTGTCGGGAAAATGATGCAAAGTGAAACTGAAAAACTCTTGCACTTGGAAGATGAACTACATGAAAGAGTTGTGGGACAGGATGAAGCTATTACTGCTGTTTCGGATGCTGTGCGTCGCAGCCGCGCAGGATTGCAAGACCCCAAACGGCCGATCGGTTCATTTATTTTCCTCGGAACAACCGGTGTAGGTAAAACGGAATTGGCGAAAGCTTTGGCCGAATATTTATTCGATGATGAAAATATGATGACTCGCATCGACATGAGCGAATATCAGGAAAAATTCAGTGTTACCCGCTTGATTGGTTCTCCTCCGGGATATATCGGTTATGAAGAAGGCGGGCAACTGACGGAGGCTGTTCGTCGCAAGCCTTATTCCGTAGTACTTTTCGACGAAATCGAAAAAGCGCATCCCGATGTGTTCAATGTTTTGTTGCAAGTATTGGACGATGGCCGCTTGACCGACAATAAAGGACGTGTAGTGAACTTCAAGAATACGATTATCATTATGACGTCGAATATGGGTTCGCAAATAATTCGCGAAAATTTTGAAAAAATTCAGCGCCCGTCATTGCGAGGGCCAAAGCCCGAAGCAAACCAGAATGATAAAACTGGATTGCTTCGCTCTGCTCGCAATGACGAAATCATTGAAAATACGAAAACCGAAGTCTTGGATTTGTTGAAACAATCCGTTCGTCCGGAGTTTTTGAACCGTATAGACGAAATTATCATGTTTGCACCTTTGGACGAAAAAGAAATCAAAGAAATTGTGTTTATGCAATTGAAAGGAATTTCTAAAAGTTTGGAACAGAGCGGAATATTTCTTCAATATACTGATGCTGCGGTCGATTTTATTGCCGAAGAAGGATATGATCCGCAGTTTGGAGCGCGTCCGGTGAAAAGGGTTATCCAAAAATATGTTTTGAATCAATTATCGAAAGAAATTCTGTCGCAAAATATTGATCGAAACAAACCGATTGTGATAGATAAGATGGGAGATAGCTTGATGTTTAAGAACGAATAACAGTGTAAATCAGAAAATTTCAATATCTTTGCTTTTTCTCAAAAAACAAATTCATTAAAATCTAAGAAAAAGCATGAAACGTACGAAATTCTCAATTGTTGTCATTGCCCTTATGGCGATTGTTTGCATGTCTGTAGAGGCACAAACCGGATATAAAAATCCGGTAATTCCCGGCTTTAATCCGGATCCAAGTGTTTGTCGTGTCGGTGATGATTATTATTTGGTAACTTCTTCCTTTGAATATTTCCCGGGATTACCGATTTATCATAGTAAAGACCTTGTCAATTGGAAACAAATAGGACATTGTTTGACTCGCGATTCGCAGTTGCCATTGCATCAGGTAAATGCTTCGGGTGGTTTGTTTGCGCCTTCCATTCGTTATCACGAAGGTGTGTTTTATGTCATCTGTACCAATGTATCGGCAGGAGGTAATTTCTACTGTACAACAACAGATCCGGCAGGACCTTGGAGCGAACCGATTTGGGTGGCAATAGACAGTATTGACCCTGATATTTTTTGGGATGAAGATGGTACAACATATTTTGTAACACAAGGCAACGAAGGAATTCGTGTTACTCCGATAGATATTAAAACAGGTAAAGTGCTTGGTCCTGAACGACTTGTTTGGGGCGGCACCGGTGGACGTTTTCCCGAAGCTCCCCACGTTTACAAAAAAGATGGTTTTTATTATTTGATGATAGGTGAAGGCGGTACCGAATATATGCACAGTGCTACTATTGCACGGAGCAGAAGCATTTATGGTCCTTACGATTCTTGCCCGTTAAATCCAATATTGACACATGCCAATCGAATTGCTCAAGGATTTCCGATTCAAGGTGTTGGTCATGCCGACCTCGTACAAGCTCAAGATGGTTCGTGGTGGATGGTTTTCCTTGGTTTCAGGGTTACACAGGTATATGCCTACTATCATGTACTTGGTCGCGAAACATATCTTGCTCCTGTGGATTGGCCTACAAACGGCTGGCCTCAAGTAAACGGCAACGGAACGATAAGCATAAATATGGAAGTTCCTACTTTGCCTTTACATCCTTTCGAAAAAGCACCTGTGCGTGTAGATTTCGATAAAGATAAATTGGGTTTTGAATGGCAATATCTGCGAAATCCGATAAGAGAAAATTATTCTTTGACAGAGAGAAAAGGCCATTTACGTATCACAGCATCTCCATTTACTTTAGATGAAACGGAGGCTGTTTCATTCGTTGGTCGCCGTCAAACGGAACATGATTTTACAGCAACTACTTCGTTGGAATTTCAATCATCCGAAGATAATGAGGAAGCCGGCATGACTCTGATTCAAAACAATACGCATCATTACGATTTGTTATTGAAGAAAGCAGGTGATAGAAATCTTATTCAATTGCGTCTTCGTTTAGGTTCTATTTCGTTTGTTATAGCGGAGCAAATTGTAGATGGTAATAAGATTTTATTCAGAATAAAAGGAAATCCTTATCAATACGCATTCTCTTTTGCAGATCCTGAAACACAGCAGTTTGCCGAATTAGGAAGATTAGACACCCGTTATTTGGCTACAGAAGTAGCAGGTGGATTCACAGGAGTAATGATAGGTTTATATACCTCCTCTAACGGAAAACCCACCCAAGCAAAAGCATTTTACGATTGGTTTGATTATCAAACAGAATAACGATTTTTTTCTAAACATTTAACGAACAGAACTGCCATCATGTTTGTATCGAAACCAATCAAAGTAAACTTTACCGTTTTCTTCTATAGTATTGTATGAGAATAGACCGATGCGTGAGCCTTTCCAAAAACCAAATTTCAGAGCGTAAGCATTTCCGCAAGGAGTAAAATTTTTGTTGTCAAGACTATAATACAGCTGATGTTCGTTTGTTATGGCATTTAACGATGCTTTGAGATAAATGTCTGTTCCTTTGATGGGATGTAATTTTTCTATCTCACCGTGCTTTTCCAAGTAAAGGAAGTTTTTTCCGTTTTCTCGCACAATTCCGATACCGTTAAATAAGTTGCCCATACAACACAGACCTGCTCGTTGTCCTTCGGCTAATTCGCGAATGTCCATTTTTACGACAGCTTCTCCAATATATCCCATGCTTTTTTGGGTAAGCGTATTTCGAGCATTGCGCAGATTATCCGCTTTCAAGGCGTGGAATGTTATATAGCCTTTTCTATCGGTCAGCGACCAAGCATCGTTTGCCGGATTGTGATTGAATTGCCATTGTAATCCTAATTGGGGAGAAGAAAAATCATCGTCTGTTTGCGGAAATGAGATTGGAAATATTTTGCCGACATTTGGTTTTTTCCATACGCGCACAGGTTCTCCAATGCCATTCATATCGATATCTACACCCATGTAGGGCCAGCCGTCTTTCCAAAAAACAGGTTGAAGATGAACAACACGTCCGAGAGGTTCTGTCTGTTGAAAATGGAAGAACCACCATTCACCTTCGGGAGTATCGACCAATGCACCTTGATGAGGACCGTTTATATCGGTACTTCCCTGTTCGAGTACGACTTTCTTTTCGTATGGCCCGTAAATATTTTTCGAATGCAAAACCGTTTGCCATCCGGCATGAACACTTCCTTCGGGAATTATTAAGTAATAATATCCGTCTTTTTTTAAGAATTTGGTTCCTTCGGCTACCGGCCCGGTGTAAACAGTTTTTCCTTCGTCGAGAAGTTCTGTTCCTTCGGGATTCATTTTGTGAATGATAATCGGGCCTGCTCCTTTCTGACTTCTTCCCAGATATGCCTGCCCATCGTCATCCCAAAGCGGACAAGGATCTTCCCATTTAGGGACATCTTTTACATGAGTCAACTTCGACCACGGTCCGGCCGGATCGGTTGCGTTACTCATAAATAAACCTTCATCGGGCGTGCAAAAGAATACCCAAAATTTACCGTCGTGATAACGGATCGCAGGAGCCCAAGATCCACCGGCATACCGTCCGTTTTCTTCCCATTTGGGAAAATCAAAGCGATCGTATATTTGACTGATAATTTTCCAATTCACCATATCGTCGGATTCCAATACCGGCATACCGATATAATGAAAATCGGAGCTTACCATATAATATTTATCCTGAAAGCGAATTACATCCGGATCGGAATAATCGGCATTCAAGATAGGATTCACATAAGTGCCGTTTCCTTGATCTCCCCAAGCTGTGAATGCTTGTGCAAATATTGTTTTGCAGGGGATAAAGGAAATAAAAAGAATGATAGCTAAATAGATATTTTTCATTTGTCTAATCTTTTATTTTTTGCGAATGTACATGAAAAATGTTTCAAAACCTAAAGGATATTACGCATGCGGAAGAAATTGTAACGGCTATGCAAGTGTTCGAATTTGTTTTTTCTGTAATTTTGTACTTATATATTTTTTATTTTTAATCATTAAATAAATTGTCATGAGAAAAAAGATCTTTACAATGTTAGCTGTGCTATGGTCTGTTGCGACAATGGCTCAAGTACCATTAGTGTATGATGTGGAACACACGGGAGCAGGTTTTCCTCTTCCTGCTTTCCCAACTGTAAATGAACTGCCATCGATAGTTCGTTTGCCTAATCCGTTTGAATTTTCCGATGGAAGTAAATTTGTAACTTCTTTCGCCGATTGGTCAGAACGCCGTGCTGAAATCAAAGCCGAGATTGAGCATTATCAAATCGGTTTCAAACCTCCTCGTCCGGATGATATTACAGCTACTTACGATGCTACCGGCAAGAAACTCACGGTAGTAATAAAACACAACGGTAAAACAGTTACATTATCTTCAAATATTAATGTGCCGACCGGAAGTGGACCTTTCCCTGTTTATATCGGAATGAATAGTACTCCTTCTGCTACCGGAATTATAGGGCTACAGTTTGCGCACAATGATGTTTCTGTGTATAACCAAAGTCGCCCGTTGAATGGCCCATTTGAGCAAATGTATCCCGAATATGTAAACAATGGACAATACAGTGCATGGTCATGGGGTATCAGCCGTTTGATTGACGGTTTGGAGTTGGTAAAAGACGAAATTGGTGCAGACTTGACACGCATCGCTGTAACCGGTTGCTCTTATGCAGGTAAAATGGCTCTATATGGTGGTGCATTTGATGAACGTATCGCTTTAACCATTGCTCAAGAATCAGGTGGTGGCGGTGCTTCTTCATGGCGCATTACAGAAACACTTGGTAATGCTGAGGGAGTTAGTAATACTAACTACTCATGGTTCATGCAATCTTTTAAAACCAATTTCCAAGGTAAAACAGATAGAATACCTTACGACCATCACGAATTATTAGCTATGTGCGCTCCTCGTGCATTGTTGGTTTTGGGAAATGATGGATGGGACTGGTTAGGAGATGAGGGAGGTTTTACAAACTGTATGGCTGCTCTCGAAGTCTATAAAAAATTCGGTATCGAAGACCGTTTCGGTTTTGATTTTACAGGTGGACACAATCACTGCTCGGCTGCTGCAAGCCAAACAGCTGCTGTTAATGCATTTATTGATAAATTCTTGCGTGGAAACGAAAGTGTAAATACTGAAATCAGAACTGTTCCTGCTTCAGGTGCGCAATATAATCCACCTCAGGTTGACCCGAATCCTGACCTGAAAAACAGATACAACAGGTGGCAATTTTGGTTAAGCGAATGGGCGACCGATCTTCCGGCTCGTACTGATATTAAACCGGAAATAAGCTGGATGGAAGCAGAATCTGAAACTTGTGCTACTATTGGTAGTAATTTGGTTATAACAAACGATGCCAATGCTTCCGGTGGAAAATATGTGACTGTAAAAGCAGGCTCGGCAAGCGCTACGGCTCCCGGTACAAGTGGAATACTTAGTTTCCCGTTTACTACCGATTATAACAGCGAAATCAATTTCTATTTCCGCATGAATTGCGAAGATGCTGAAGATGCACTGTGGGTGAAGATAGATAATGGTGCGTTTTTAACTTATGATGTAGTAGGTACAGATGGTGAATATAAATGGGTAAAAGTAGCTGCTGTTCCTCTATTATTCGGTACTCACAAAATCAGTATCGGTTTTGCAAAAGAAGGAATTAAACTTGATAGAATCAATATTACCAATACTTCCGATGAACCTGAAGGAATGGGTGGAACAGAAACTTTATGTGATGTTGTTGTACCAAAATATACCATTTTTGATTTTGAAAATGGAAATATCAACAGTTGGAACAAATGGAATGGACAAGTAAAATCTGATATGGATATCACTCAAGAGAGTGTATTCTGCGGAAATTATGCTATGATGGTAAAATCCAATAATCCTAATCCTTCAGCAGGAGCGGCTCCTTGGGGAGTACAAATCATTTCGCCTTCAATCCCTCTTATAGAAGGACAAAAATACGATGTTAGTTTTTGGATTCGAGTAGTAGACGGAGGCGGTAAAGCCAGAATTTCAACTGACAATCAAGCCGGATTAGGCCCTTCATTTTGGCCTGATTTTAATGTAGGTGAAGCATGGGAATTAGTTACATTCCCTGATATGCTTGCTACCAAGTCTGCCGGAAAAATTAATTTTGATATGTCGTATATCAAAAATAAAACTTATTACATCGATGATATTTATATTGATAACATTTCGGTAGATGACCCTGACAGTAAGGCTAAAAACGGTTCTTTCGCAAAAATGACCAATTGGTCTTTCCAAACTTATGATGGTTCTGCCGGAACTTGGGATGTAGATGACAATAAAGCTGTATTGAATATCACAAAAAATGGGCCTAACGCATACAATCCACAACTTGTTCAGAAAAATATAGCTCTCGAAAAAGATAAAAGGTATCGTTTGACTTTTACTGCTTTTGCAGAAGCTGATAGAAAATTGCAGATTAACGTTGAACAAAGTGCCAGTCCGTGGGGTACGCACCTTGGCTCTATAGGGGGAGCAGTAAATTTTGATTTGACTACTAAAATACAAGCTTTTATGGTTGAGTTTGTTATGCCGGTAACCGACCCGAGTGTTCAATTGTCTTTCAATGTTGGTCAATCAATGGAAAAAGTTACGATAGGTAACGTAAGACTTCTTGAAGTTGAATGTGCTTCCGGAGTAAATGCAATCAAGGAAGTTTCCGCAGTAGCAGCATCTAATTTGCGCGTCAATGCTGAAAACTCTGCTGTGAATGTAAATTTCACAGCAATAGGAAACGGTGCTACTGAACTTCGTCTTTACAGCGTTACAGGTGTACTTATTGAATCAGCTAAGATGCAAACTGTTTCTGGAGAAAACTACTCTCACACTTTCAAACAAAAAAATCTTACAAGCGGATTTTACGTTGTAAGTATGGATAGCAACGGTAACACTGAAAGAGCGAAAGTAGTATTGAAATAATACTCAGAGGTGTTACTTATATTATAAAAATGAGTGTCGAATCGGCACTCATTTTTTATTCCATTTAGATTAATTTTTATATATGAAATCAATTTTTACCCTTTTGCTTGCCATAGCAATTAATTTCTGCTACGCAGCCCAAGTAGATACCGTATCTGTATTTAGTAACTCCATGCAGAAAAACATCAAAGCGTCGGTTGTTACTCCCAACGGATACGATAAAACAAAAAAATATCCTGTTATTTATCTGTTACACGGTTATAGTGGAAATCATACGGGTTGGTTAGTCGAGTCTGTAGCTCAAAATTTGGTCGACGAGTACAATATCATCATTGTTTGTCCGGATGGCGGTTTCAGTAGTTGGTATTTCGACAGTCCGATAGATAAAAGTTCTCAATATGAGACTTATTTCACAAAAGAATTAATTCCTTGGATAGACAAGAATTACAATACGGTTACCGATAAAAATGGACGTGGAATAACAGGATTGAGCATGGGTGGACATGGAGCATTATACTTGTCGTTCCGTCATCAGGATTTATTCGGAACTGCAGGTAGCATGAGTGGCGGAGTCGACATTCGTCCTTTTCCTGATAATTGGGACATTAGCAAGCGACTGGGAAGCTACAAAGACAATCAACAATTATGGGAAGAAAACACAGTCGTTAATATGTTGCATCTTCTCACTCCCAACTCTCTTGCCTTGATTATCGATTGTGGAACGGCCGATTTCTTCTATCAAGTAAATTGCAAATTGCACGAAAAAATGCTTTACATGAATATTGCTCACGATTTCATCTCCCGTCCCGGTGCGCACGACTGGAATTACTGGAAAAATGCAGTAAAATATCAGATGTTGTTTATGACGGAGTTTTTTAAACGGAATATAAATTAAAGAATCTCGTATTTTTTGCTATCTTTACACCAAATATTTATTAGAAACTATATATGCCTGAAATATCTAATTTTTACGGAATTATTATTACGATGCTTTACAAAGAGCATAATCCACCGCATTTTCATGTAAAATATGGAGAATATAGAGCACAAATCACTATTCAAGAAGGAACGATTAAAGGGAATTTGCCGCGTAGAGCATTGAATTTGGTTTATGAATGGCTTGATTTACACCGTGATGAATTGTTGGAAAATTGGGGCAGAATGGAAAAGCGAGAAACTCTACAAAAAATAGCACCATTAGCATAATAAATTGTATTATGGAAGATTTGATTTGGATTACAGATGCAAAGTATATTGGAAGTTATCAAATCGCGCTTACTTTTAACGATGGTTTGAAGAAAACGGTAGATTTGAAAAAACATCTCAATGGAGAGATTTTTGAACCTTTGAGAAAAATCGAAAACTTCAAGGATTTTTATGTTTCCGATTGGTCTATTGAATGGAATAATGGTGCAGATATGGCTCCGGAGTTTTTGTATTCATTATGATTTCGAACGAGTATATAATCTTTCTCATAAACTTGTAATATAAAAACATAAAATACGGTGTCTAAAGCAATTGTTGAAACTCCTTTAATGCGCCAATATTTCGAGATTAAATCGAAACATCCCGGTGCGATTCTTCTTTTCAGGGTGGGTGATTTTTACGAAACGTTTTCGGAAGATGCTATTGCTGCTTCTGAAATATTGGGTATTACGCTTACGCGGAGGGCAAACGGTTCTGCGCAATTTGTTGAATTAGCCGGATTTCCTCATCATGCTTTAGATACTTACTTGCCCAAATTGGTTCGTGCCGGAAAACGAGTAGCGATTTGTGACCAATTGGAAGATCCGAAATTGACCAAAAAGTTGGTAAAAAGAGGAATAACCGAATTGGTAACTCCCGGAGTTTCGATCAATGATAATGTGTTGAATCATAAGGAAAACAATTTTTTGGCGGCAGTTCATTTTAATAAAAGTATTTGTGGTGTCGCTTTTTTGGATATTTCTACTGGAGAGTTTTTGACGGCACAAGGCCCTGCAGATTATGTAGATAAGCTGCTGAATAATTTTTCTCCGAAAGAAGTGCTTTTTGAAAGAAATAAACGGAAACAATTTGAAGAATCTTTTGGAACCAAATTCCTGACTTTCGAAATGGAAGACTGGGTTTTTACTGAAGATTGCGCCCGCGACCGTTTGACGAAACAATTCGAAACCAAAAATCTGAAAGGATTCGGAGTGAATAATCTAACAGAAGCGATTGTTGCCTCCGGAGCGATTTTACATTACTTAGATCTTACCCAACATACACAGATAAGTCATATAACCTCGCTTTCCCGCATAGAAGAAGACCGCTATGTGCGTTTGGATAAATTTACCGCCCGCAGTTTGGAATTATTGGATACAATGAACGACGGCGGAAAATCGTTGTTGAGTGTTTTGGACAAAACAACGACTCCCATGGGTGCCCGCATGTTGAAACGTTGGATTATTTTCCCCTTGAAAGAGGTTAAATTGATTGAAGACAGATTGTCGGTTGTGGAATATTTCTTTCGCAATCCGGAAATGAAAGACTTATTGGATCAACAACTCAGTTTGATTGGCGATTTGGAGCGTATCATTTCTAAAGTGGCTGTCGGGAGAGTAAACCCGCGGGAAGTCGTACAACTGAAAGTAGCTTTGAATGCCATTGAGCCTATCAAAGAGGTTTGTTTGAATTCGGATGATGAAAGTCTACGCAGGATTGGTGATCAATTAAATGTTTGCCGGTTGATTAGGGACAAAATCGAGCGGGAAATAACGCCAGATCCACCTATTTTATTGAGTAAAGGAAGTACAATCCGTCATGGTGTAAATACGGAACTTGATGAATTACGTCAAATAGCGTATTCCGGTAAAGACTACCTGCTTCAAATTCAGCAACGCGAAAGCGAGCGGACAGGTATTCCGTCGTTGAAAGTAAGTTATAATAATGTGTTTGGTTACTATATCGAAGTACGGCATACCCATAAAGATAAAGTGCCTTCAGATTGGATTCGCAAGCAAACTTTGGTTAATGCGGAGCGTTACATTACTGAAGAATTAAAAGTTTACGAAGAAAAAATATTGGGAGCGGAAGATAAAATTCTGGCATTAGAGTCAAAGCTGTTTAACGATTTGATATTGGAATTAATGAGTTATATTGCTCCCATTCAAACGAATGCCAATTTGATCGCCAATTTGGATTGTTTGTTGTCGTTCGCTAAATCTGCTCAACAAAATAAATATATACGTCCGGTAATTGAAGACGGAGATGCCCTCGACATTACGGGTGGCCGACATCCGGTTATTGAAAAACAATTACCTCCGGGAGAGCCTTATATCGCTAATGACGTTTATTTGGATAATACAACGCAACAGATTATTATTATTACCGGTCCGAACATGGCGGGTAAATCTGCGCTTTTACGTCAAACGGCATTGATAACTTTAATGGCTCAAATCGGTTCTTTTGTACCGGCCGAATCGGCAAAAATCGGTTTGGTAGATAAAATTTTTACTCGCGTAGGAGCAAGTGATAATATTTCGTTGGGCGAGTCGACTTTTATGGTTGAAATGAACGAGGCATCCGATATTCTGAACAATATTTCTTCTCGCAGCTTGATTTTGTTTGATGAATTAGGCCGCGGAACTTCAACCTACGACGGAATTTCCATTGCTTGGTCGATTGTAGAATATATTCATGAGCATCCCAAGGCAAGGGCTAAAACGCTTTTTGCCACGCATTATCATGAATTGAACGAAATGGAGAAGTCTTTCAAGCGCATCAAAAATTACAATGTGTCTGTAAAAGAAGTCGATAACAAAGTTATTTTCCTGCGTAAATTAGTCAAAGGTGGAAGTGAACACAGTTTTGGTATTCATGTGGCTAAAATGGCAGGAATGCCTCAAAGTATTGTGAAACGTTCAAACGAAATCTTATCTCAATTGGAAACGGATAACCGCAAAATGGGCATAGCCAAGCCGATGAAGAAAATATCTTCCGAGCGAGAAGGTTTTCAACTCAGTTTCTTTCAATTAGACGACCCTGTACTTTCGCAAGTTCGCGACGAAATCAATAATTTGGATATTAATAATTTAACTCCGGTTGAGGCTTTGAACAAACTGAATGAAATCAAGCGGATATTGAAGGGGAAATAAAATAAAAGAAGGTGCCTCGCTTTTGAGACACCTTCTTTACAAAACTTATCGAAAAAAGCTTATTTCATAACTTTTGCTGCTGTGCCATTATCGTATTTGATAATGTAAATTCCGTTTTCCGGAGCTTGCGACAATTTTACACCCATCAGGTTGTAATAGCCAACTGCATTAGCATCTGCAACTTTAGTTTGTATTGTGCTTGTAGCCAAGTCGAATGTCAAAATGATATTACTTAAGCTATAGGTAAATTTGTTGTCATTAAAACCAACATAAACGTCGAAGGTTTTTAAATCTTCATCACCTGCGGCAACAATCGGATTAGCTGCTTTTCCTGAAATCTTAATGATAGGGGTTCTTGGTTCTTCCGGGTTGTAATTGTAAAACATCTGAACCTCTCCATCTTCGTTAAGCGACATGAAAGTAGTAGCCCAAGCGTTTGCACCTACAACTGGTTTATAATCGTCAGCTCCAAAAATAGGAGTAGGATCTGTTGTTATTTCAACAGGAGCACTAAGTCTTACTAACGCTTCTTTGTATTCTACAGCGGCTGAAAGTCCGTCAACAGAAATACTTGCAAAATTTCCTAAAGTTGCGTTTACACTTGCAGGAATTTCAACTGTAGCGACCTTAATCGCTTGGTCCCAATTTGAAACTGTAAATTGAACACAATTTCCGGCTCCAACAGGATTCGCAACCACTGTGGCTACTCCGGCTTCCAATACGCCTAGTGAACCTCCTCCATTAAATCGAAATGCCGGATATTCTGTTCCTTCGGCATCGTCGGCAAAATCGATAGCGATTTGATATTGTTGTGCAAAAGCACCAAAGCTCATAATAAGAACTGCTAAAATAAGTACAATTTTTTTCATGATTAATACTGTTTAAAAAATAAAAAAATAAAATTTAATTAAAACTCACTATATTGTTACAAAATGTTACAATAATGCTGCAAATGTATGTACTTTCAACAATTCATGCAAATATTTTCAAGATATTTTTTCATTATCTTGTTTCACATTGTTGTGTACACGTTACATGTTGTTTTATTGCCGTTTGATAAAAACCATTCCTCTGTTGGGAATTGCATCGAATACTATGTATTTGCTTTGATCGATAGTTACAATATCAGAAGATATTACTTGGTCGTTTTGTTTTACCTCTACCTTTTTCCATCCGGCCGGTAAAGAGCGACGAATAGTTAATGGAAGATTATAAACCGTATTATCTAATGTATTAGTAACTGCGATGGTAATTTCAGATTTTGTACATTGCTTTTCGACTACCGATACTGCATCTCGCTCTTTTGCGTAGAGTACGGCATTTCGGAAAGTAGTAACCCAGTAAGTTTCTCTTTTGTTGTCGAGGTATTCGAGGCTTTGCCGAAAAACCTCGGATGTTACAGGAGAATATCCTCCATCATCATCTATCCCATGAAATAACAAAATACACCATCCGTTTGTATCAGCGGCAGAGTTGAACCATTGCCGGAAGTCTTCCAAAGATTGAGTGTTTCCCTGATCACCGCAAAGAATCGCAGGAATATTGTAATAATCCTCCGGTGTTGAAGGTGCAATTTGCGTTGCACAGTTTCGTGCCGCGATATAATACTTGGCGGTAATCGCGAGGTCGCTCGCATCACAATAAGGGTAAGCAATTGTATTACAATCGATTCTTAACGAACTCAGCTGCTCGTTGATGAAAGCTTTTGAATCCCTTAATTCCATTTCTTGATCAGCTATTGAAAGTGTACTCAATCTCGGATGCGAAACCGTATGACTGCCAATTTCGTGTCCGTTGGCAGCAGCTTGTTTGATTTCGTCCCAACGTCCCCAATTCACTACAGGATACAAAGTAGCTTTGAAACCGAATTCATCCAACATAGGAATGGCTACCGTAAATTGCTTGGGAGTTTGATCGTCGAAAGTGTAGCTTATGGCTGCTTGTTTGAAACCATACCAAGTGGCGATTTCGTAGTTTGCCGGTTCTTTTTTTGCACAACCGGCTAATAATAGTGCCATAAATAGAATAATGATGTTTTTCATAACTTGTTTCTATTTTATTAACGAGAGCATCAAGTTTACGATAATGCAGCAATAGCCGAACCAACCAGATTAGGATCAGACATTTCGTCAATAATCGCAACACTCACTCCGGCAGGTAACAAGCTTTGCAATTCTTTTGCAACAAGTTCTTTGTAATATGGTTTATTGTTTTGATGCTTACTCCAAAAAACGCTGCCATCTGCTGCCAAACAAATATTTTTGATTGATTTTTCCTGTGCGATTAACACTTGCACTAAACCTGCCAAAGAAGCAGCAACAAGTTTAGCCGACCTGTCTTCAATCCAACGGGCAACAGCTACTTTTTCTTCCGAGTATTCATCAGGGTTTCTAATCATTTTGGCTAAATCTCCGCCATCAAAATCGTATTTGATTTTTTCTTCGCAGAAAACCATCTTAAAAATTTCTCCTAAATATCCTCCGGAAATTGCTTTTTCGAAACGTTGAAATCCTTTATTATTCGACATAGCATCGACCAAACCATCTATAACCGTCAAATAAGGAGGTTGGAAGTTGCCGGATTCAAGATTGACAGGAATTAAGCCGGTTTCTTTGCTGTCTAATTTTTCAATCTTGTTCAAAGGCATTAAACTTGCCATGTTGGTACCGGTTCCGACAATCAGTCCCATGTAAGTATCATAGCCGGCTTCGCTTAATCCGGCAAACAAACAGGCAACCGTATCGTTGATAACCTTGATGTTTGTAAAGGTAGTGTCGATACTTTTGTGATTGTTCAAGTAGTTGAGGAATGATACGCCAACGGGTTTTCCTACCATTTCGGAAATCTCGATTCCTTTGGTCCAACGCAAAAGAGTAGCATCTCCGTTTAATTCTGATTTGGCAGGATAGGAAAAACAATAACCAATTTGGGTAACGCTTTTATCCAAGTTTTGAAGTTCGCTAATCAAAGCAGCCATTTCCCGATGTAAGTCATCTTGTTTGAATCCTGTTGTTTCTTTGGCAGATAAAGGTTTCTTTTTAGCCTCTAAAATGGTAGGGTTACCGTTTTTAAACTCAACGATAGCTGCTCTGAAGTTAGTACCGCCCCAATCGAGTGCCAATACTTTTCCGTCTTTGATGTCCTTTTTAGGAACGATGTGAGTGGGTATGTCTGAAATTTCCATACCATCTTTTATAAGACCTTCTTCGATTTTTACTTGAAGATTATTCGCAATGCCTTTCAATTCTTCTGTTGTCAGGGCAAAAATGTTCTCTTTCATACTACAATTGTTTTTTATGGATTAATTTAATTTTTATGTTATATGCCGGAATCTCTGTTTTTCACTTTATTTTTTAATTCTTTCATGTCATTTTCAATCTGCGCCAAAATTTCTTTTGTTTCATTTGAATGGGGAAGAGTTGGCTTGCCATATATCAAAATAGAATCGTAAGGAACAATTAAGCTATCGCCTTTAGGCATGATTCTTCCCATTCCAAACATATACGCAGGAACATATTTCACATCGGGGCAAAGAGAAAGCAATAGGGCAACTCCCGGTTTCATTTGTTGTTCGCTATCAGGTTCTCCGCGTGAGCCTTCGGGAAATATAATCAACGAATTACCGTTGTCCAATGCTTTTTTCATTGTTTGAATGGCACTTCCTCCTTTTCGAGAAATCAACAAGGTGTTTATGAAATAATTGCTTATTGCTGCTCTGAATTTAGTTTTACCAAAATAATCGGCAGCAGCCACAGGCTTCACTTTATGAATGATGAATGATGGAAGATGGTAAAGATGCCATCAATGCCATAGTATCCATGTGACTGTTATGGTTAGCCACTATAATAAACTGTTTTTCTTGCAACAAAAAATCTGCTTTGTCGAATTTGACGCCGACAATCAGTTTCAAAAAGTTACGAATAACGACACTATAAATTATTTTTAGAAAAAGTGCTTGCATGTTTTTAATTTTTGTTTTTTTTCATGCTATTTAATTCCTCTTCAATTTCTTCAATCGAAGGCAAACTGCCTTTAAATTGTTCGGGAAATACTTTTGTTAATTGATATTCCGAAATACCAATAGGCTGATTTATACCTCGTAAAGCATATTCGGCAACAAGATTGTTTTTGTTTTTACAAATAATCAAACCGATAGTCGGATTATCTGTCGGGTGACGCATCAAATCGTCAATGGCAGATAAATAAAAACTTGTTTTTCCGGCTGTTTCGGGAACAAATTTAACGGTTTTCAATTCAATCACAACGAAACAACGCAATTTTAAGTGATAGAACAATAAATCAACAGGGTAATCCGTACCGTCGATATTCAAAGGGACTTGTCGTCCGACGTATGCAAAACCGGCACCCAGTTCAAGCAGAAATTTTGTGATGTTTTCCGTTAAAGCGTCTTCCAATTCCCGCTCATTATATTTTTCGGTTAATGTCATTAAGTCAAATATATAGGGGTCTTTCAAGGTTTGCATAGCTAAATCGCTTTGCGGAGCAGGGAGTGTGCTGGCAAAATTGGTAACGGCTTTACCTTCACGCTCATACAGATTCAGTTCGAGATGATGCGTGAGCATTGAACGGCTCCAACCATTTTGTATGGTTTTTTGAACGTAAAAGAGGGCTTCTTTTATGGATTGGCATTTGGTTATTATCAATAAATTATGTCCCCAAGGAATTTGAAAAATGGGGTGGTTTTCTAATTGTCCAGCAACTTGCTGGACAATTGAAGTTTGTTTGTCCGGTAATTGCGCAACAACTTGTTGCGTAATTGGGATTTGTTTTTTTGGCAATACTGCAACAACTTGTTGCAGTATTTTATCTTCTTGATTATAAAAGGAATATAATTGTTTCGCATATAAAAGATTCCTTTCTGAAAATCCCTGTACATTTGGAAATTCCTCTCTCAAATCTGAACTCAACTGCCGAATAACCGTGTCGCCCCATTGAGATTTAAGTTGTTTTTCTACAATTTCCTCACCCAAATCCCAATAAAGACGCAATAATTCGGTATTTACCTTTATTGCCGCTTTTATTTGCGTCTGCTTAATCCGTTTTTTAATGTCGGTCAGCCACTTTTTATATTCGTTGTTTTGTTTGAGATTGTTATTCATTGCTGTCTACTGCTTGCGCTTAACTATCAATAAGCTATATAATAAACCAAATGAAAAAATATGGGAGCAGTATAAGCCAACGAATCAATCCGGTCTAAAACTCCTCCGTGTCCGGGAATGGCTGTTCCGGTATCTTTCACGCCAACGTCTCTTTTGACGGACGACATTACCACATCTCCTACAAAGCCTGCTATTGCAACAAGAAAACTAACTAACAACAGGTATCCGGTACTTAATGGCGTTAAAAAGCCAAGTCCGTATCCAATGGCCGTGGTAGAAATAACTCCCCCTATGAATCCTTCCCATGTTTTATTGGGACTTACTTTCGGTATAATCTTATGTTTTCCAAATAATTTACCCCAAACAAATTGCATAACATCATTGATTTCCGTGAGAAAAACAAGAAATAGCAACAATCCGCGACCTCCGGCATTAAATCCTTCTATATCGGGGAGCGATAGTAAATAAGCCATGTGGCTGATACCAAATACCGTCAACATCAATATCCATTGCAAACCTGCCATTGAACTTACAATTCCTTTCGTATCTCCTTTTAATACCAAGCGTAACGGTAAAAATAAGAACATTACAACAGGAATAAATATGATGTATGCACCGTACCAACCAAGGTAAGCCAAATAATATTGTATGGGTATCGCCAAAAATGCCCAAAAGATTGCACGTCGGTCTGATTGTCTGAATCCTAATAGAGAATAAATTTCTCGAAATGCGACAAACGAAAGAAATGCGATGGCAATATAAGAGATTTTTGTACTGAAAACAGTTGCTCCGATGAACATTATCGACATAACCCACCATGATTTGGTGCGGGATTTAAGTTCTCTGATATTAGCTTCCGGCTTTATTTTTCCGAAAATGAAAAGTCCAAGAGAAACAATACTCAATATACCGAAAATCAGTCCGACAATGATTAAAATATCATTGTTCTCGAAAATCCTTAAATGAAATATTTTATCCATTTGATTTCAATGTTTTATTTACACGAATTGCCGTACTCAATATAAGTAGAGCGTTAATAACCACAAATATATAGATGGAGTAAAGTGTTATATCAACATATAAAAAAGCAAGTAAACCATACAGTCCCATTATAAAAGCCCGGTCGCTTTTCCCCATGGGTCCTTCATATCTTCTTTGTCCCGATATAACTTTTCCCAATAATCCCGCAAACTCATTTACAACGCTTAAACTGATAAATATAACGATAAGGTACAAACTCGTTTGTTCAAACTTTAACAAAGGAAAAAAGATGAATAAATCGGAAACCACATCGCCCAATTCATTCAATAGTTCTCCTTTTTTTGATTGTTGATTATATGTTCGAGCCATCATTCCATCCAAAGCATTCAATGCCATTCGCAAGAAAAGTCCGATGGGCAAGGCAAGAAAAAACACATGATACACATCGGCAAACCAAAATAAGAGCCCAATAATGAGAGATAAAAACAGAGAACCAATTGTGATTTGATTAGCCGTTACTCCCATTTTGTGGAGCGAATCCAAAACAGGTTGCAGAAATGCCTGAAATTTGGGTTTGATATTATAAACAGAAATCATAAGTTTAATTTTGAGGTATATAACATTATTATTCTATAGTTCCGATACTTTTTCTAAGAGGGATATGTTTCAACGTTGTTGTCAAATAATCCCAGAATTTTTGAACAGAAGCTATCTCTACTTTTTCGTCGGGAGAATGCGGAAATTTGATAGTCGGCCCAAAAGAAACAATATCTAATCCGGGAACGTTAGAGAGGATAATTCCACATTCCAATCCGGCATGTATGACTTTTACTTTAGCATCAATGCCATATTTGTTTTTATATATTGACTGCATAACCGACAACAAAGGAGAATCGATATTGGGATCCCAGCCCGGATAGGCATTCTCAAATTCCACTTTGGCTCCTGCCAAAGAAAAAATGCTTTCCAAACTGGAGCAAACCGCAGCTTTTTTTGTTTCGGATGAACTTCTTACAAGGATTTTTACGTCAATTCGTCCTTCAGATGATTTTACAATGGCTAAATTGGAAGAAGTTTCCACTACTCCGGGAAAATCTGTCAAGAAACTGACAACACCATTTTGGCATCCTTCTACTGCATTGATTAAATCGTCTTGTATTTCTTCAGGAATCAACATTTTGGGTAATTCTACCTGTTCGGCCGTAAAATGAATTCCGGTTTCAATATTGCGGTATTCTTCTATAAATAAATCTTGATAATCGGAAACCAATTCGAAGAATCCTTCGCAATCATCTTCGGGAATGGTAACCACTGCAAAAGCCTCGCGAGGAATGGCATTACGCAACGAACCTCCATCGATGGATGTCAAACGAGCACCATAATCTTGTACAGCCTCTTTCAAGAAACGGAACATCAATTTGTTGGCATTAACCCGCTGTAAATGAATATCTATGCCACTGTGCCCGCCTTTTACTCCGGTTAAAGAAATTTTGACGGCAATATCTCCTTTCGGGATATTCATGTCGTCTTTATATTGAAAACTGATGTTCAAATCGACTCCACCGGCACAACCTACACATAATTCTCCAAACTCTTCAGTGTCTAAGTTAAGCATAACGGTTCCTGATATAAAATTCGGACGAATATCCAAAGCTCCATACATCCCGGTTTCTTCGTCGTAAGTAAACAAGGCTTCGATAGGTCCGTGTTGCAATGTATTATCTTCCAAAACAGCCATCATAGCAGCCATACCGATGCCATTGTCGGCTCCTAAAGTTGTGTCTTTGGCTTTTACCCAGCCGCCATCGATGTATGCATCTACAGCATCTTTTGAAAAATCAAAGTTTGTTGAAGAATTGGCTTGCGGCACCATATCCAAATGACTTTGCAGGATAACTGTCTGCAAGATTTCCAATCCGGGAGTTGCGGGCTTGGAAATCAAAACGTTACCGCCTTCATCTTTTCGGGTGTCCAAACCTAAAGATTTCCCGAAATTGACAATAAATTCGGTGATTTCTTTCATTTGTCCGGATGGATGCGGAATTTGAGTCAGAGCATAAAAATGTTTCCAAACATTGGCCGGAGCCAAATTCATAATTTCTTTAGACATAATCAAAAATTATTTTGAACGCAGATGACGCGGATAACGCGGATTTGCGCGGATTTTTTATTTACCATATTGATTTTTCTATTCATTATATTATCTGCGCAAATCCGCGTTATCCGCGTCATCTGCGTTCTTTTGAGATTTATTAAATGATAATGCAAAAATTCCGAAAAGGCCGCAAGCGACCATCCAAATAGATTGAAAAGTAAATACACCGGTAGCAAAAGCTAAAGCTTGTTCGGGACTTACCATGTAAATATATAGACCTAAAACAATAGCAACCTGCCAAGGTCCGAGTCCTCCGTTTGAAGGTATTCCCATGCTTATGCTGCCAAGTGTAAAAATAAACAATCCGGCAGCGATTCCTAAATGGGAAGTAAAATCAAACGCATAAAATGTTATATAAAAATATAAAAAGTATGAAGTCCATATTCCGAAAGAATAAATGATGAAAAGTGTCTTTTTTTTCATCTTCCATACCATTAATAAATCGTTCCACATCGAGATCAGAAAAGACCTGATTTTTTTGACGAGAAAGTTATTTTTTAAAAAAATGACAGATAAAATAAATAATATCAATAAAACTAAAATAGCTAAATAAGGATAAGGAGATGTCAAGAATTTTTGCCAATCGGTTTTTTCAATATTCTGATTAATTTCATCAATATTTTGATTAAATTTAGTAATGTTCTGAAAAAAATCGGACACATTACAGACAAAGGCAATTAAAGCGATTATTATTACCATAATCATATCGAACATCCGGTCTATAATAACGGTTCCGATTAATTTTTTAAAGGGGATTTTTTCTTTTTTGTTTATCACTCCACATCTCCATATTTCTCCCGCTCTCGGAAGAGCAAAATTAACGGCATAATTGCCCAGCACCGCGTATATCAAATTACTTCTTTTGGGATAATAGCCCAAAGGATTAATCAACAACTCCCATCTCAAACCTCGAATTACATTGCCCAATAATCCGAAAATCAAAGAAGAAGTTAATATCAACCAATTGGCCTCTTTGATGTAAAGCCATAACTCATTGAAATTAGTACCTTTATATAAGAAGTATAATATGATGATTCCCAAAGCCAAAGGGATGGTGATTTTTAGTATTTGCTTTAGCTTGAGAACAAAATCTTTAGCCATATATATTTTTCTACTTTTTTTGTCTACTTTTGTAACCTCTGCAAAGATAAGCAAAGATTATTTTGCATCAAATAATTTTATATCAATTCAATGACATCATTCGTAAGACCGAAAAAATCTCTTGGGCAGCATTTCTTGAAAGATTTGCAAATAGCCAAGCGTATTGCCGACACCATTAAAGATTATCAGTTACCGGTGTTGGAAGTAGGTCCGGGTACAGGTGTACTTACTCAATTTCTGTTGGAAAATAATGCAGATTTGACTGTTGTTGAGTTAGATAGAGAATCTGTTGCTTATCTGAAAGAACATTTCTCGTCGCTTTCGGGAAAAATTATTGAAGAAGATTTCCTGAAACTTGATTTAAGCAAATTGTATCCCGGAAACTTTTGTGTGATAGGAAATTATCCATATAATATATCCAGTCAGATTTTTTTCAAAGTTTTGGATTACAAAGACCGAATTCCGTGTTGTGCAGGCATGATTCAAAAAGAAGTTGCCGAAAGGATTGCATCTAAACCCGGAAAAAAAGCATTCGGAATTATCAGCGTTTTACTTCAGGCTTGGTATGATATAGAATATTTGTTTACTGTAAGTGAAGATGTATTCGACCCTCCACCAAAAGTGAAATCGGCTGTTATTCGTCTCACCAGAAATCAACGGCAAAATTTGGATTGCGATGAAAAACTTTTCAAAACGGTCGTTAAAACAGCGTTTAATCAGAGAAGAAAAACGTTAAGAAACTCATTAAAACCATTGCTCGGTAAAGATTGTGAGATATATTCATTGCCTGTTTTCGACAAGCGTCCGGAACAATTGTCGGTCGAGGAATTTATCGAACTCACAAACTTAGCCGCAAACTTATTGCAACAGTAATTATGCCGGAAAATAGTATTTGGATTGCTTTCGGATTGACCATGATTGCCGGACTTTCGACCGGTATCGGTAGTTTGATTGCTTTGACATCCAAACGAACCAATACAAAATTTTTATGTGCCTCGCTGGGATTTTCGGCAGGTGTAATGCTTTATGTGTCGTTTATGGAATTGATTCCTGATGCCAAAAATGAATTTATACTGCATTTTGGTGAGAAAACAGGAACATTGTTTTTATTGCTTTCTTTTTTTGGAGGAATAGGACTGATTGCGCTGATCGACCTCTTGGTTCCGGAACCCAATAACCCTCACGAATTTCAGAATGTAGAAGAGATGAATAAGCCTGATACTCAGCATAAAGCGTTGCATCGCACAGGTATTATGGTAGCAATGTCGGTTGCCATCCACAATTTTCCGGAAGGTATTGCTACGTTTGCATCTGCGTTAAATGGTCTTTCGGTAGCCATACCGATTACTATTGCTGTAGCTATACACAACATTCCCGAAGGTATAGCCGTTTCCGTACCTATATATCATGCCACCGGTAACAAACGAAAAGCTTTTTGGCTGTCGTTTTTGTCAGGATTGGCAGAGCCGTTGGGAGCTTTGATTGCCTTTCTTTTCTTAATGCCATTTTGGTCACCGTTGATACATGGAATAGTATTAGCTTCAGTAGCAGGAATCATGGTGTATATTGCGTTGGACGAACTTTTGCCAACAGCTGAAAAATACGGCAAACATCATATATCCATTGCCGGAATGATTGCCGGAATGGTTGTTATGGCTTTTAGTTTATTCCTTTTTATATAGGTTACAGTAATATTTCCGAGTCATTCGTCTGCCCCCAATCGCTGCCGCTTCATGGGGGTTATTCATATTCAGTCCTATCGGACTTCTGTGCTTAAATCGTAGCTACTTCCAGCAATCGTTTCGAGAGCAATTGTTTTTTCGTTGCATTTTATAACACAGTCATTTCCCGAATTAGATGTGATTTTCAATGATGTAACTTTACCGTCAGCCCATTCTGCGTCAATTTCAAAATTTCCACGAGCTTTTATTCCTTTGAAACTGCCTGTTGACCACGCATTAGGAAGTGAAGATAATATTTCGATACAGTCACCCTGACTTTGCACCAACATTTCGGTCATTCCTGCCGTAGAGCCAAAATTCCCATCAATTTGGAAAGGAGGATGCGTATCGAACAAATTGGTCAGCGTTGATTCTTTCAATATTTCCGTTACTAACTTGTGAGAACGATTACCATCGCGCAATCTTGCCCAAAAATTAATTTTCCACGCTTTACTCCAACCGGTTCCACCATCACCACGAACATTCAACGTTTTTTTCATCGCCTCGGCAAACAAATCGTCAAGTTGACTTCTTCCCGGAATAATCTGTGTTCCCGGATGTAGCCAAAACAGGTGATTGGCGTGCCGATGTTCGTTATCTCCGGTAATATCCATCTGTAGTTCGTCTTTCCACTCCATGAATTGTCCCCCGATACCGATATGAGGTCCGGATAATTGTCTTTTAGCTGCCTTTACTTCTTCAACTTCCGGTGTGCTTTTTCCTAATGCATCGCTTGCTTTGATAACCATGTCGAACAATTCGCAGATAATTGCCTGATCGCTCGAGGCACCGATTGAATATTGTCCATGTTCTGGAGAATAGGAGGGATTGGCAACAAGCTTGCCGTCCCGGGTATCTCGCCACAAATTATCCACCCAAAACAAGGCAGCATTCAACATCATTTGGTAATTTTCTTCCAAAAACTGTTTATCTTGATTAAATCGGTAATATTCCCAAACATCCTGACACATCCAAGCAGCGGCAGCAGGGAAATAAAAGGCAGTATACCATGTTCCCGGAGCTGTGTTGGCCCAAATATTGTTTTCCAAATAAAAAACCCAACCGCGCACAGGTTTTCCATCCGGTCTGCAATGATAATGTTGAGCCGTGAAAGTTCCGCGAGGGACAAGACTTTTTACATATTCGATTACCGGCAAATGACATTCGGCTAAATTCGTTTGTTCGGCCAACCAGTAATTCATTTGCAGGTTGATATTGGTGTGATAATCAGAGTCCCATGGTGGATTAAGTCCCTCTGCCCAAATTCCTTGCAGATTTGCCGGCAATGTGTTTTTTCGAGAAGAAGAAATCAGCAAATATCGTCCATATTGATAATATAATTGTTCGAGGTATAAATTTTCTGCCGTAGAATTGGTGTTGTCTTTATATCCTTGCAATAATTTATCTGTGGTTTTATTGTTTTCGTTGGCAGCATTTCCGAAAGAAACGCTCATCCTGTTATACAAAGATTTGTAATCTTGGATGTGGGTGTTCAATAATTCGGCATAAGTTTTTTGAGCAGCTCGATTGAGTGTATGCTTTACGGTTGCAAGTGGAGGTTTTTTCGAGAAAAAGTTAAAATTAGCATCCATCGACTGGATATAATTGGTTGCAACTGAAGAAAGAATCAGTATTTCATCAGCATTTTCAACAGTAATTTTATTTTCGTAAGAAGTTAATTTTCCCCCAACAGGAATAACTTTCAATTGCTGTGCAAATTTTAATCTATTGGGAGCAATGTGGTCGGCCGGAGAACCTTCTAACGTAATTACATCGTTGTTTGCCACGATGCTGATGTTTGTTTGCGACGATGTAAGATAAAATGTTTTTGAAATTTTACTAGGTTTATCAGCTGAAAGGCGTATAACCATTACATTGTCGGGATAGCTGATAAAATATTCTCGTGTGTAATTTACATCATCTTGTAAATAAGTAACTTTTTGAGTAGCATTATCAATATCCAACTCACGGGAGTAATTCGTAAATGCCGAAGATTGAGTATCTGCGATATGGATATTACTTAGCGACTGATAAGAGCCGAAATCTGTTCTATCTCCCATTAAACCCTCAATATAAGATCTTAATTGTTCATCTTCAGGAGCATAATCACCTGAAGTCACACCGTCGGCACCTACTTTGATGTTATTGTTAGCCCTGAAATCTCTTACTTTTTGTTGCAAAGCCCTTCTCGCATTTTGCAAACTTTGGTGATTTTCAGCGGCAGTTCTTAAATGCCCACCATTATATTTAGGATTTTTCCCCGGTCCTCCCGACCACAATGTATGTTCATTCACTTGGATTACATCAACCGGAACACCGCCAAAAACCATTGCTCCTATATGTCCGTTTCCAATGGGCAATGCCTCACTTTCCCAAACCGTTGCCGGAAAATCATAACTCAACTTTAGTCCGGAAACCTGACCTTGTGTTAAAATAAAACTGCTTGTCAAAAATAAACCTATAATCAGTGCTTTCAATCTCATGGCATTTGAATTTTTGACAAAAATAAGAAAAGTATTCGAATATATCCTTAACTTAGCGCCTTATCTATAAATGGCTTAAATTATACATCGATGAAAAATACAAAACTAATTTCCATATTGTTTTTGTCAATTATATCATGGAGTTCACAAGCGCAAACAAAAAATATAGTTTCCAATCCGATAAACCTGAATTATCGTTTTCAAGTTGACGAGCCTTCCCGCAGAGAGGCTGCCGATCCGGTTCTTGAATATTTCAATGGAAAATATTATTTATTTGCATCCGTATCAGGAGGATATTGGAGTTCTCCCGATTTAGTGGAATGGAGTTATATCCCTTGTAAAACCATTGACACAATTGAAGAGTATGCTCCCTCGATTTTGGTATTAAATGACACATTGTATTTTATCGCTTCCAACTCGCCACGAATTTTTTATACAACAAATCCTGATATAGATGATTGGAGACCTGTAAATGCAAAATTTGAATACGATATGACTGATCCTGCGTTTTTCAAAGATGATGATACTGGAAAAGTGTATTTGTATTGGGGTTGTTCGGATAAAGATCCTATCATGGGAGTGGAAATAGATCCTTCCAATGGATTTAAGTCCATTGGTACTCCGGTAAAGTTAATCGAACATAATCCCGAAAAACACGGTTGGGAAGTTCCCGGAAAAAACAATGATGCAGACCGAAACGGTTGGAATGAAGGGCCTTGCATGAATAAACACAACGGGAAATATTATCTGCAATATGCCGCTCCGGGTACAGAATACAGAATTTATGGCGACGGCGTTTATGTTGGAGATAATCCGTTAGGCCCACTTACTTATATGGAAAACAGTCCGTTTTCGTTTAAACCCGGAGGATTTATCGGTGGCGCCGGTCATAGTCATACCTTCCAAGATAAATATGGAAACTATTGGCGTGTATCTACCATGGTAAAGTCTGTCCGGCACAAGTTTGAACGAAGACTGGGTCTATTTCCTGCTTATTTTTCAGAAGATGGGACTATGCATACTCATGCCGTTTGGACAGATTATCCTTTTTATATTCCCGATCATAAAGCTGACTTTGAAACGAATAATTGCTCCATGAATTGGAATCTACTTTCGTATAACAAACCAACATCAGCATCATCTTCTCTTCCCGAATTTGATTCGAAATACGCTAACGATGAGCAAATAGAAACATGGTGGTCGGCTCAAACTGGCAATATCGGAGAATGGTGGCAAATAGATTTAGGAAAAACAATGGAAGTCAACGCCATTCAGGTAAACTTTGCAGACCAAGATTTCACAAACAGGGCATCAAATTCTTATGTATTCTATCAATATTGTATCGAAATTTCTGATGACGGACAAAAATGGGAACCTTTTATAGACAGAACACAAAACATGAAAGACATGCCTCATGAATTGATAGTTTCGGATAATCCTCAAAAAGCCAGATATATACGAATCACTAATACAAAAGATATGGAAGGAAAATTCTCTTTGTCGGGATTTCGTGTGTTTGGTTCGGAAGGAGGCGAATTACCTGAAAAAGTTTCCGGAATTCAAGTGCAAAGAAACGAAAACGACAAAAGAAGATTCCTGCTGAATTGGGATGGGCAAGCAAACGTAACCGGATATATTGTCCGGTGGGGAGTAAAAAAAGATGAATTAAAAAGTGCAACAATGGTTTTTACCAACCAACTGGAAGGAGGTTTCTTTAACCGTGATTCTCCATATTATTTCTCTATTGACGCGTTTAATGAAAATGGCGTTACACATCCGGTTCGTATCGGCATCGACGGATTAATTCACGATCATGTAAATGGATTGTTAAGTAATCTTTCCCGCTTTGATATTCAAATTGTCGGAATTGCTGAAAAGGACAAAGATTTAGTGCAAAGGTATGCCAAACAATATGGTTTTGACATGTCTATCGTTTACAGTACGGTAGAAGAAATGATTGAAAAAACAAAACCTGAAGCTGTTTGCGCTTTTAATTCCATTTACGACCATCTGCATACGGTAGAAGTGTGTGCACCCAAAGGAATTCATGTCATGGTTGAAAAACCGTTGGCTGTAAACTCTGAACATGCAAATAAAATGGCTGAATTATCCCGCAAACATAATACATACCTGCTTACCAACTACGAAACCACTTGGTATCCCTCTAATCATGAAGCTTATAAAATGGTTGTTACCAATCATGAAATCGGAGACATCCGCAAAGTAATTGTCTGCGCCGGACACAAAGGCCCAAAAGAAATCGGCTGTAGTCAAGAATTTTTAGACTGGTTAACCGATCCTGTTTTAAATGGAGGAGGAGCAGTCATTGATTTTGGTTGCTATGGCGCTAACCTGATAACTTGGTTGATGCAAAATGAGGAACCCTTATCCGTATCGGCTGTTCTTCAACAGATCAAGCCTGAGATTTATCCGAAAGTGGATGATGAAGCAACTATTATATTAACTTATCCTAAAGCGCAAGCCATAATACAAGCTTCATGGAATTGGCCTATTGGTCGCAAAGATATGGAAATATACGGAGTAACCGGATATGTAAAAGCCTTGAATTCTACCGATTTTTCATTCCGCCTGACCGAGGAAAAACCTGAAATTCAAGAAAAACTATCACCACTTCCGGCACTGGAAAACGAACCGTTTGGTTATTTTGCTAATGTTATCAGAGGAAAAGTTAAAGTGGCTACAACTGACTTATCTTCTTTGGAAAATAATTTGATTGTTGTCAAAATTTTAGATGCGGCAAGGAAAAGTGTGAAAGAAAATGCGCAGAAATAACTGCCGTACATTGTTGCTAAACGCAGAAACTGTTGTAACTTTGCACGGATGAATTTAATGTTATGCAAGACAATTCAAATAATATATTAGACGACTTAACCTCTGGTGAATACAAATACGGATTCACTACAAATATTGATACCGAATTTGCTCCCAAAGGATTGAACGAAGATATTGTGCGGTTGATTTCGAGTAAAAAAAACGAGCCCAAATGGCTGCTTGAATACCGCTTGAACGCTTTTCGTCATTGGCAAACAATGAAAATGCCAAATTGGGCGCATTTGAATATTCCTGAAATCGATTATCAGGATATTATTTATTATGCTGCTCCTAAAAAGAGAGAAGGTCCCAAGAATTTAGATGAAGTAGACCCTGAGCTATTGAGAACTTTTGATAAACTCGGCATTCCCTTGCACGAACAAAAGATGCTTTCGGGAATGGCAGTCGATGCCGTAATGGATAGTGTTTCGGTGAAAACCACATACAAAGAAAGTTTAGCTGAAAAAGGAATTATTTTTTGTTCGTTTAGCGAAGCGGTGCAGGATTATCCCGATTTGGTCAAAAAATATTTAGGCACGGTTGTTTCTTATCGCGATAATTTCTTTGCAGCGCTCAACTCCGCTGTTTTCAGCGACGGTTCATTTGTTTATATTCCCAAAGGAGTTCGTTGTCCGATGGAACTTTCTACTTATTTCCGCATCAATGCTGCCAACACAGGACAGTTCGAGCGCACATTAATTGTTGTCGATGATGAATCGTATGTTAGTTATTTAGAAGGCTGTACGGCTCCTATGCGTGATGAGAACCAGTTGCATGCCGCAATTGTCGAAATCATTGTATTAGAAAATGCCGAAGTGAAATATTCTACGGTTCAGAACTGGTATCCCGGAGATAAAGAGGGGAGAGGCGGTATTTATAACTTCGTAACCAAAAGAGGTATTTGCAAAGGAAAAAACTCTAAAATTTCGTGGACGCAGGTAGAAACCGGTTCTGCCATTACATGGAAATATCCCAGCTGTATTCTTTCGGGAGATAATTCGATCGGAGAATTTTACTCGGTGGCCGTAACCAATAATTACCAGCAAGCGGATACCGGAACGAAAATGATTCATGTGGGTAAAAACACCAAAAGCCGTATTGTTTCGAAAGGAATATCCGCCGGATTCAGTCAAAACAGTTATCGCGGCTTGGTACGAATAATGAAAGGAGCAGAAAATGCGCGTAACCATTCGCAATGCGACAGTTTGCTGTTAAGCGATAAATGTGGTGCGCATACTTTTCCATACATGGATATTCAGAACGAAACAGCGATTGTAGAACATGAAGCCAGTACATCAAAAATAAGTGAAGACCAAATATTCTATTGTAACCAGCGAGGCATCCCGACCGAAACAGCAGTCGGTTTGATTGTCAATGGTTATGCAAAAGAAGTGTTGAATAAGCTTCCGATGGAGTTTGCGGTGGAAGCGCAGAAATTGTTACAAATTTCATTGGAAGGTTCGGTGGGATAAGTACCTATGAGTTTCAAAATAATAAAATTGTATGCTGACAATAAAGAACTTACATGCGTCAATCGGCGGAAAAGAGATATTAAAAGGAATTGACTTGCAGGTCAATGCCGGTGAAGTTCATGCCATTATGGGACCTAACGGTTCGGGGAAAAGTACGTTATCTTCGGTGTTGGTCGGAAATCCGGCATTTACCGTAACCGAGGGCGAAGTAACTTTTAACGGAAAAAACTTGTTGGAGTTATCGCCCGAACAACGTTCTTGCGAAGGATTATTCCTCAGTTTCCAATATCCGGTGGAAATCCCCGGAGTGAGTATGGTTAATTTCATGCGTGCTGCAGTAAATGAACACCGCAAATATAAAGGTCTTGAACCTATTTCTGCAAGCGATTTTCTGAAAATGATGCGCGACAAACGGGCTGTAGTTGAATTAGATAGCAAGTTAGCCAACCGCTCGGTCAATGAGGGATTTTCGGGAGGAGAAAAGAAACGCAACGAAATATTCCAAATGGCGATGCTCGAACCAACTCTCGCCATTTTAGATGAAACCGATAGCGGATTAGACATTGATGCTTTGCGCGTTGTTGCCAATGGCGTAAACCAATTGAAAACTCCCGAAAACGCAACAATTGTTATTACCCACTATCAACGCTTGTTGGATTATATCAAACCTGATATCATTCATGTATTGTATGAAGGGAAAATTGTAAAAACCGGTGGTCCTCAACTGGCGCTTGAATTGGAAGAAAAAGGTTATGATTGGCTCAAATAAAATGAAATCAGAACAACAATATATAGATTTTTTCCAAACATACAGGCAACAGATAGATAAACCTTGTGCCGATGGACTCAATGCTCTTCGTGAAAAAGCATTCGAAGCATTCAAAGCAAAAGGTTTTCCTGCTTATGGTTCGGAAGAATACCAACATACAAATATATCCGTATTATTGGAACCCGATTATGGACTCAATATCAATAATGTTCCTGTTGATGTTAATCCGCAAGATGTATTCTGTTGTGATGTTCCCAACCTGTCTACACGGTTATTCTTTGTGGTTAATGAACGATTTTATCCGAATCCACAATCGGAAGGAAAACTTCCTGAAAGTGTTTTTTCCGGAAGCCTCAACGAATTTGCAATAAAATATCCTGAAATATTTTTAAAATATTATGGCAAACAGGCAACGCCCGATTCCGACGACGGCATGACTGCTTTTAATACGATGTTCGTTCAAGACGGTTATGTACTTTATGTCCCTGAAAATGTGATTGTAGAAAAGCCCATACAGTTAATAAATATTTTACGAGGTAATATCGACACATTGGTCAATCGCCGCTTACTTATTATCATAGAAGCCGGAGCGCAAGCCAAACTTTTGGTTTGTGACCATACAATTGATGAAAAGCCAACATTTGCCGTTACTCAGGTAACCGAAATATTTGTCGGAGAAAATGCGGTCTTCGATTTTTATGAGTTGGAAGAAAGCTCAACTAATACAATTCGTTTGGCAAGCAATCATACCCGCCAAGCTGCCGGTTCTGACGTAATGATAAACGGAATCGCGCTTACGAGCGGACATACGCGGAATAATTACAATGTTAGCCTCGAAGGCGAGCATTGCGAAACACATCTTTATGGAATGGTAATTGCCGATAGAGAGCAACATATTGATAATTACACCAATATTGAGCATAAAGTTCCCAATTGCCGCAGCAACGAATTGTTTAAATACGTGTTGGACGATGAAGCGATTGGCTCTTTCAGCGGACGCATTGTTGTTTGTAAAGACGCTCAGAAAACACAAGCTTATCAAACCAACCGCAACCTTTGCGTCAGTCGTGAAAGCCGTATGTTTGCCAAACCACAATTAGTAATTTATGCCGATGATGTAAAATGTTCTCACGGACTTACTACCGGGCAATTAGATGAAACGGCGCTTTTCTATATGCGCTCTCGTGGAATACCTGAAGCAGAAGCCCGCATGTTACTGAAATTTGCTTTTGCCAACGACGTAATCGAAGGCATCCGTTTGGAACCATTGAAAGACCGCTTGAGATTATTAATTGAAAAACGGTTCAGAGGCGAATTAGCAAAATGCAAGGAATGTCGTACCATACCAAAGGTAAATTGACTTGTTGTACACAAAATTCTATTAAGCTGTAACAAGATTTGATTTGCAACATTCAAAACAAATGATTTTCTTTGCGTTGAAATTTTAAACCAAACAATCATGGAATTAAAAATTATCCAAAACAGAATTTATGAAATCAGAGGTTGCAGAGTAATGTTAGATTTCTACTTGGCAGAAATGTATCAGGTAGAAACCAAAAATCTTAAACGTGCAGTAAAACGTAATATTGACAGATTCCCTTCTGATTTTATGTTTGAATTAACTCAAAATGAAGTTGATTCTTTAAGGTGCAATTTTGGCACCTTAGAAACAGGAAGTAGAGGGCAACATACAAAGTATTTGCCGTTTGCATTTACAGAACAGGGTGTCGCTCAATTGTCAAGTGTGTTAAATAGTCCTTTTGCTATACAGATAAATATTAGCATTATAAGAGCATTTGTTTTACTCCGTCAATATGCTTTAGGGTATGCAGAACTTAACCGGAAATTAGAAAACTTTATGGTTGAAACCAATATGCAATTCAATGAAATTTATCAGGCATTAACAGAGTTGGCAGAACAAAAAAAGGCTTCAGAAAAGCCTCGTAATCCGATAGGATTTGCTGCTCCACAATACAAACAATGATAATCTTTAGAAAAAATATTATACTTTTGTTGTGTAGAAAATAATTCGCAAATATGAAAAAATTAGATATCAATACAATCCGTCAGGATTTCCCAATCCTCAAAAGGGAAATCTATAATAAGCCGTTAGTTTACTTGGATAATGCTGCCACGACTCAAAAGCCTTGGAGTGTTATTAAAAAAATCGAGGAGGCTTACACAAATATAAATGCCAATATTCATCGTGGCGTGCATTTTTTGAGCCAAGAAGCAACTAACGCTCATGAAGCAGCACGTAAAACCGTGCAGCAATTTATCAATGCCCGTTCTTCGAATGAAATTATTTTTACTCGTGGAACAACCGAAGCAATTAATCTCGTAGCGTCGAGTTTTTGTCGCGCCTATTGCAAACCCGGCGATGAAATTATTGTATCGGCAATGGAGCACCATTCCAATATTGTCCCTTGGCAATTGCAAGAAGAAATTTCGGGCATCAAGTTGAAAGTCATTCCTTTCGATGAAAACGGCGATTTGAAATTAAACGAATTGGAGAAGCTAATTTCGTCAAAAACAAAGTTGATTTCGGTTACACATATTTCAAACGTATTGGGGACTATCAATCCGATAAAGAAAATTATAGAAACGGCTCATGCACATAATATTCCTGTTTTGATAGATGCCGCACAATCTGTTCAACATATCCCGATTGATGTTCAACAGTTAGATTGCGATTTTCTTGTTTTCTCTTCCCATAAAATTTACGGACCTACGGGAATAGGTGTTTTATACGGAAAAGAAAATCTGTTGGATAAACTTCCGCCTTATCAGGGAGGAGGCGAAATGATTGCAAGTGTAACATTCGAAAAAACAACATACAACGAATTACCATTCAAATTTGAGGCCGGAACGCCTGATTATGTCGGCTCTACCGCATTGGCCGAAGCATTGCGATACGTTACCGCTTTAGGACTTGACAATATCAAAGCTTACGAAGATGAATTACTACATTATACAATGGAGCAACTGATGCAAATTGAAGGTATGCGCATTTTCGGAACTTCATCAAACAAAAGCAGTGTTGTTTCTTTTTCAGTAAAAGATATTCACCATTACGATATGGGTATGTTGCTCGACCGATTGGGAATTGCCATTCGCACCGGTCATCATTGTGCACAACCTTTGATGAAAGCCTTAGGAGTTGAAGGAACCGCCCGTGCCTCGCTTGCTTTTTACAATACAAAGGAAGAAATTGATGTTTTGAAAGCTGGTATTGAAAGAGTTGTAAAAATGTTTTAGTCCGGTTTTATTTTTTCCATCTCAACATCCAAGCGACCGACAAATATGCCGTTTTTTCCCATTTGCGTGATAATCACCTCGTTTCCGTTTTGATTCTTCACTCTGTCGGGAGTAAATAGAAAGGTGTGGGTATGTCCTCCGATAATGATGTCGATATTTTTACTTTCGGATGCTAATTGTATATCTCCGAAATCTGTTGATTCTTTTTCGTTATAATAACCTAAGTGAGAAAGGCATATAACCAAATCGCACGTTTTTTCCTGTTTCAGATAATCGGCAATTTTATTTGCGGTTTCCAATGGCGATAAAAATTGCATACCTTCATAGTTCTTTTTAGCGATTAGTCCTTCGGGATTGATGCCGATTCCGAAAATGCCGATTTTGATGTCTCCTTTCTTGATAATGATATAATCTTTTATCTCATTTTGTAATGATGTTTGACTAAAATCGTAATTGGCTGCTAAAAAGGGAAATTTTGCCCATTTTACCAATTGGGAGAGCCCTTCAAGACCTAAATCGAATTCGTGATTTCCTAAGCAAGAGGCATCGTATTTCATACTGTTCATTAATTCCATTTCAACTTTGCCTTGAAAGATGTTGAAATAAGGGGTTCCCTGAACAATATCTCCGGCTTGAAGTAATAAAACGTGAGGGTTTTCATGCCTGACCATTTCGACATAAGCCGCCCGGCGTTCCATTCCTCCCAAATTAGGAAATTTTGAATCGTTGGCAGGCATCGGTTCGATAATGCTGTGTGTATCGTTTGTATATAATATGACTAGTCGTTCGTTTTCTTGTGCATAGATAACGATTGAAAAAACAGTCAATGAAAATATGAATAATAATCGCCTCATAATTAATCGTTTATTTTATTGTTAATCTTTGATCTGCAACCATATCGATTTCTCTACCTTCGATGGTGCTGCGTTTAATATAATCAATCATCATATTTCGGAGTAAAATGCCTGTTGTTGAGGTTGTTATTGCATTTTTCAACGAAGACATACCATCGTTTCCTTCGGCCAGATAATCCAAGGTGATGATTTTGTAGATTTTATCTTTATCCAAAGGTTTTCCGTCTATCGTTAAGGAATTAACTTGTTGATTTTGAATCGTTAGCTTTATGTTGGAGGAAAATCCTTGAGGCGATTTTTCGGCAAAAGAATTAAATATTTTTTCCAAATCATCTCCTTTTAATTCCAAGAATACAAGTTCGTTATCGAACGGATAAATGCGATAAATATCTCCAAGCGTTATTGTGCCTTTATTTAAAGAAGCACGATGTCCGTTGATATTCATAAATGCCATATCAACACCATCTTTAATGTGCTCATCTCCATACTGTTTCATGGCATCGGCCGTCAGATTAACAAGTAAATAATCAGGTGGGTCGATTGTCAAATTGCGAGTGGCCTTCCCGATTACTACATTCATTTCCGCATCTAATTGTTTTTTATACAAATTGATTAAAGAAACAATATCGGGATTTGCTTTTCCGTCGAAAGTGCTATCCATTGCAACATAACTTGCATCAATATGGCTTATAACATATTTACTTTCATTACAAGATGCAATTGTGAATAAAAGAAACAGACAATATAGAAATCTAATCTTCATAAGTAATTAATTTTGACGTAATATATAAATTGATTCAGGTCCCATATTAAACAATAAATCGATAATGCTCAAGTTGGGTTGAAATCCGAATCGAGATTCAAAAACCTGATAATAAGGTTTGAATGAGCTTGTCACAGGATTTTTTTTAGGATGAATAGTTTCCCTGTAATCTATCTCGTTTGACAAAAAATCGGCTTTATATTCTGAAGAATAAGTTACTTGCGGTTCAATATCCAATAAATCAGTAATTAACATTCTTAAAGATTCGTTGAAATCGAATAAAAAATTGTATGGACGCTCGTAGAATTTAATAAAATCATCTTCGTAATATTCGAAAAAAGGCGTGGAATTATAGGCCGATTTAATAGCAATCCAGTGTAAGTGTCGCCAATTGTCATGTTCTGCGATGCGAATGTCTTTAGTGAGGCATTTAATTGTTTCAGGTTTCTCGATAGGAATACTCAATGTTTGCAATCCGTTGGCTGATGCAATAACGCAACGGTTCCGATAAGTTTGTTTCACATAATTGCAATGTTTCTCAATCACGGTTTGCGGAAATGCCAACATCTGCATATAATATTCAACCGGAGCTAAATAAGCAGTTGAAAAATAAGCAGTTGAAAAATTTGGTTGCATCAGTGTATTTTTGAAAAGATTCTATTGGGATTTTTACTCATCCAAATCAGGTTGGCTTTACCCACAATATGAGTTTCGGGGATAAATCCGAAATGACGGGAATCGGCCGATGCCTCAGTATTGTCGGAAAGCATCCAGTAATAATCCGATTTAAATGTGTAATACTCTGTAAGTTTGTTATCGATGTAAAGTTCTCCGAATATGGTTTCTGCGTTATCTTTTAATTCATCCAAAATAATTTGTTCGTAGATATGCAGGTTTTCCGGAGTGAGTTTTACGGTAAGACCTCTTTTAGGAATAAACAATTTGTAATTCAAATCTTCTCTTTCTTCGAGGATTATGTTTATCGAATCGGGTAATTCTTCTCGAAGAGAAAACGCTTCAAACCGGCTGAAAAATCGTGTTATATGATTATCGCGATTGGAGACTGTTTTCCGGATTGGAATATTCAATTTGTTCATTGCGAGCGTGATTGCCGAATCAAATTGCTGCAGGTATTTGTATGGCAATATCAAATCCGGACTCTGAGCGATTCTATTTGCATTTATAAAATAACTGCCGTTAAGTACCTCTACCGAATCACCGGACAATCCAATGCAGCGACTGATGGATAAAGGCAATTTATCTATGGGTACATCTTTTCGCAATGAAGGTATATTGTACAACACTATATCGTTGCGCCTAATTCTTCTTTCAAAAAATCTCCGATATGGCAAAGAAAGAAATCCGGAGTAAGTTTTCATTCTTAATGCAGGAATAGAATCCGGAATGAATGGGATAGATAGCCATGTCATTGGCATACGGATTCCATAAGCGAGTTTGTTGACAAACAAATAATCCCTCCTCAATACAGCGTTTTCCATCTGTGAAGATGGCATCTTGTAGGATTCAAAAACAAAGGCACGCAAAATCAATGCTATCACAAGCGAAGACAATATGATAACCAGGAATTTGCGTTTTTTTGTTTTACTCATTGTCGACAAATCTGAATAGGCGGTTCCAGCGGATGCCTCCATTGAACAAGCTATGGTCTTTATCTAAAGAGAGCCAAACAAGGATAGGTTTTCCAACCACATGATCTTCGGGAACAAATCCCCAAGAACGAGAATCGGCCGATTTGTGTCGATTGTCGCCCATCATCCAGTAATAATCATACTTAAACGTATATGAGTCCGCAGGTTCTCCATTAATGAAGATTTTTCCGTTTTCGACTTTCATTTGATTGTGTTCATAGTTGACAATACAACGCTCGTAGATGGCGATGTTTTTTTCGTTGAGTTCGATAGTTGCACCTTTTTTAGGTATCCATATCGGGCCGTAATTATCACGAGTCCATCCCGTATTGTAACGAATAGGATAAACCGGTCCGCCTAAAAAATCGGGTTCGATTATAATTGATTTGGCATAACCGCTTTTCTTCAATTTAGCCAACGCCTCTTGTGTCAGAGGAATATTATACACAGGATTAAAGTATTCTTGTCCCATTTGATTTTTTCCGGCAGGGGTTATTCCCACCCTTTGCAACCAATAAGGTTCCCACATAGCCATTCTTCTCTGACCATTTTCATCTATATAAGTATAGTCGTCTTTACTTACACCGAACATTGAAAATGTTTTTTCATTCCAATGAGAACCGGTTGTTTCTACAAAATAATTCAACTGCATTTTTTTTGGATTTTCTAATGCCTTTCCATCAATATATACTTGATTATCTACGACTTGCAAAGAATCTCCGGGCATACCTACACATCGTTTTACATAATTTTCGCGTCGGTCAACGGGGCGGAAGACTACTTTTCCAAACACTTGCGGATTATTTCTGATATACTGAGAGCCATTTTTCACATGAGAGAATTCTCTTTCTTTCTGATAAGCCAACGTATAAAAATCTCTGTCTTGAAAATTAAGAGCTACAGTATCTCCAGCAGGGAAATTGAAAACAACAATGTCGTAACGTTGCACTTCTCCAAAACCTTTCAGGCGTTTGTAGGGCCATTGAGGCCACTCGATATACGATTTGGTATTTATAACCGGCAATGTGTGTTGCGCCAACGGAAAAGAAAGAGGGGTGTTAGGCACACGTGGTCCGTAGCTCACTTTGCTTACAAATAAAAAGTCGCCAACCAACAAAGTTTTTTCGAGCGAAGATGACGGAATTTTGTAGTTTTGGAAGACAAAAATATTAATAAAATATACTGCTACCAAGGCGAATACAATAGCATCTACCCATTCTGCAATTTTTCTTACGCTTTTGTTTTTTGACTGTTTCCATTTTCCCCAAGGAACAATTTTGGAAATGTAAATGTCGAAAAAAACAGGTAAAAGCAGGAGCCACCAGAAATTACCAACCCAAGCTATGAAAAGAATATATATCAGCGATACGATGCCGAATTTAATCCATTGTGATTTAGAAGCTTTTCTCATTTTATTTAAAAATTAAAAATATCATTCATGGTTAAAAAACCTTTTTTTCCTTTAGTAAATTCAGCAGCTATAACGGCTCCGAGAGCGAAACCTTTTCGATTTTTTGCATCATGTTTAATGCTGATAATGTCGGCCTCCGATTCATAAGTAATTTCATGAATACCGGGGACTTCTCCTTCTCGGATGGAGCGAATTTCCAATTCGCTAATGCCGAACGTTGTTTCACCGGATTTTGCCTCTTTGCCTTCAACCCATTTGTTTTTCCGGCTTATATTTTCTAAGATTCCTTCTGCAAGCGTAATGGCTGTGCCGCTTGGGGCATCTAATTTGTGTATATGGTGAACTTCTTCCATTGTTACATCGTAGTTAGGAAATTGGTTCATAATACGAGCTAAATATTTATTCACAGCAAAAAATACATTCACGCCCAAACTGTAATTCGATGCGTAGAAAAAAGTTTTTCCTTCTTTCTCGCAGGCAGTTTTAATTTCGGGCAAATGCTCCAACCAACCGGTTGTTCCGGCAACTACGGGCATATTTCGTTCTAAGCACTTTCTGTAATTGTTTATGGCTATTTGTGGTTGGGTAAATTCGATGGCAACTTCGGCACTTTTAAATGCCTCTGAATCAAAATCATGTAGATTGTCGATGTCGATAATGGAGACAATTTCATGTCCACGGTCTAAGGCAATTTTTTCGATTTCCTTACCCATTTTTCCATATCCAATAAGCGCAATTTTCATATAATTGATTATTATTTTTTGTTTACAAGTAATTTTAGTCCATAATCGCAATAAGGAGGAAATTTGCCGTCTGAACTAATAATTGTTAGTTTTTCTGCAATCGCCTGAGCAATCAGCATCCTGTCAAAAGGGTCGTCGTGTATTTGTTTATCAATTCTGTTTGTCGGCAGCTTTCCTAATGCTTTTACATGGTTAATTTCAAGTGGTAAAATTTGAATTTGAGTGGTTTTCAAATAATCTACAATTTTTTCTAAACTGTAATCTAATGTTATCTTCTTCAACGATTGTAGAATAACAACCTCATGTAAGGTTTCTATACTCACATAGCAAGGATGTTGGAAATATTCAATGTCTTCGCGTATGTTATTATTAAGTTTATCGCTGTCTGTTAGCAACCAAATAAATATGTGCGTATCAAGCAAATAATTAATCATTGAGGCAGAGGTTCTAAATTAAATATATCAGCATCTTCGTCGTAATGAATCTTCCCTTTCATCCAACCGGCCAAACCTCTGGGCTTAATCTTACTTTTGACAGATGCAGCAGTTGCTCTTACCTTAGGTCTTGTCGTTTTTTTCTTTATTGTTGTCATTTTTTATTGCTTATTGTTTTTAATATTTTTTCAACAGGCAAATTTACATGATTTTTTTTGTTTTACAAAACATCTTTTTTAGCGATTTTTTCACAACTATAGGTAAGCGAAATGTAACTTACGAGCAAGCTTGATAATTTTGAAACGATCGTTTCGGGAGTTATTAGCTCCATACATTCACAATTTTTCTTAAAACAAGGTTTATTCCCAAAAACGGAGCAGGGACGACAAAATAATTCGGTCTGTACAGCATTGTCCGGATTTTGTTTGTAGCCGAAAAAACCGGCATCAGGATGCGTTGCTCCCCAAATTGAAACAACAGGTGTGCCGACCAACGATGCTAAGTGCATATTTCCCGAATCCATGGTAATCATAGCATCTAAATACGACATCAGCAGTAATTCGGTCGAAAATGTAAGCTTTTTATTTGTAGTCGGAATAACATTTGTATAGGGCTCTGCAAGTTTTTCTAACTGCATTAATTCCTCTTTCCCTCCAAAAAGGAATATGGTTTTATCCGAATCGGAGGCTAATAGTTCGACTACTTTCTCCATTTTTTCAACCGGATAGATTTTCCCTTGATGTTTGGCGAAAGGTGCTATCCCGATCCAAGTATTGTTTTTTGTTCCGGAAACATGCTTTATCAAATCAAAATCTCTTGTTCCAAAATCAAAAATGGATTTGAAATCGATATCGAAATTATATCCTAATTGATGAAAGACATCATAATATCTTTCGAAAGATGTTTTTAAAGGATGTGAGATTTTATTGTGTTTACGGGTTAATGCTCTTTTTTCTTTGCGCCCCTTATCTATAACTGCTACTTTTACCCCTCTTGCTTGAAAATGGTATCGAATCATTTTAGAGCGCAACACATCGTGCATATCGGCAACTCTACTAAACTTATGTTTGGAAAGTTCGTTTATAAGCCTTTTTAATCCCAAAATACCTTTGTGTTTATCTTTGCTATCTACGCCCAAAACCTCAATATTTGCGAGACGGTGTTCGAAAATAGGAAGTAAAGGGTTTTTAGTAATCAACAAAAATTCTTCATGCGGATATTTTTGCGCACAAGAATACAGTACGGGAATAAGCATTGCCACATCTCCCAACGCAGATAATCTGATGACAAGCGTTTTTGACATTTTATTTTTTACCGTATAAAACGGGATTCAAAGAAGGGTCGTTATACATTTTCATTTGTTTATAAACTTTCATGTATTTCACTCCGTTTTCAATATCGGTTAATAATTGGTCGATAGCAGAGGATAAATCTTCTTTCTGCTCCAGCAATATATTTAATTTTGCTCTGCATTGTTCGCGATGAACGTTTTCTGCATCTTCGCGGTCGACTTCCTGTTGCATGTGATAGATTTTCAACACTAAAATCGACAGCCGGTCGATTGCCCAAGCCGGACTTTCAGTATTGATAGTAGCATCCGAAAGCAATTTAATATCTTTGTGCTTATCAAGGAAATAACTGTCAATCAATTCGACCAAATCGGTTCTGTCTTGATTCGATTTATCGATTCTTCTTTTGATTGCCAAAGCTTCAACAGGGTCGATATTGGGATTTCTGATAATATCTTCTAAATGCCACTGAATCGTATCGATCCAATTTTTTAAATATAAATAATATTCGATTGATTTAAATGGATAAGGATTTTGATCAGGGGCATCTACATCATTCCATTGGTGATAATCATTACAAGATTGCTCAAATATAGGTAACGTTGCTGAAGAGAATTTCATTTTGTTGTATTTTACAAGTTTAGGCCGACAAAGGTAGTCATTTTATTATGAATTATAAAACCTTCGAAATTTCTTGCCTAACTTCCTTGAATTCCAAATAATTGGGATGCACAAAGTTTAGAAATTTCAAAATCTTAAAAGCGTTGAAATAATTGAAAAATCTTTTTCTAAAAGCCGGTAGGGTAGAAGTTGTCTTATTAATCGTTTCTATTTCTGCTATAAAATTGTCGTTTAAGAGAAATTCGGCTAAGCATGGAGAAAGCGTTTTCAAAATTTGTTCAATATTTTCGGAAGACGCTTTGAACAAATTGTCGATGATATCGAATAACGATTTCAATATTTGGAAAGATTCGAAAGAATAGGTATACTTTACAATTTCTTTTTCTGCAATCATTTTGGCCAAGGCGGGACCTGTGCCAAACGGAACCCTGTCGGACAAGCGTGCTGCAGGATACACTTTCGTTTTTGTAATTTCTATGGTTGGTCCTAAAGGAAAAATTTTCTGAAGAAAATAAAAATCCTCTCCGGCTTGTTGTTTTCCCATTCCTCCGACTTGTGAGTATGGCGTACATCTTACAGCAAAAGCCGAACCAACAGTATGATACGCATAAGGATAGCCGGTATATTTCAACGCGGCTCGATAGTAATGCAAGTAAACTTCATACAACTCGATGGATTTTCTAATTGGGTCATTTTCAGACAAATGTTCAACCGGATGGTAAAATGCAATTGTAGCAGATAAAAGTTTTTTATTTTTGTAAAATATTTTTTGGATTTCCGTCAAATAATTTTTGTCTACCAAGCAATCGGCATCTAATGAAACGATTACACCGTCTTCTTTGTCGATAGAAATAAATCGCCTCAGGGCTTCGTCCATTCCGATTTTTCGAGGTTGTCCTGCTCCGGTTTGGTGTCCGGGCAAATTTTCAATAAATAATGGTATTAGTTTCAGGTGTGGATTATTGTTGAGTAAGGCAAATTCTTGAGCTTCGGCAAATGTTTTTCGATTAAGTTCTTTAATTTCGTTACTACTGATTTCGAAAGAATTAATCAATAAAATGATTTCGGTACAAAATTCTCCTGTATCGCAAGCAAACAAACTATCTAATGTTTTTTTAACATCAGGTTCGTTATAACATGGAATAACAACGATTAATTCCGTATCTGTTGAAACAGGAATGTCGTTTGTCAAAGCCTTTGACTTTTGCTTTTCTAAATATATTTTACAGGCTGATTGTTTCAAAATATTATTTATAGATTAAAAAAATGCAGGGTCTTTTATCTAAATCAGGAAGTTGCTTCTTCCACTCTGCAACCGTTTTTGTTTTGATAAATTCGCCCTCGCAAGTAATATCGGCTGCAATGCAAAGTTTGGTCGAAGGCTTACAAGTTTTTAGAATGTCTTCAACTAATTTTTGATTTCTGTAAGGTGTTTCGATAAATAATTGTGTTTGATTTTCGGTATAAATACTTTGCTCCAATAATTTTAGTTTGGATATTCTTTCGTTTGAATCAATGGGCAAATAACCGTGGAATGCAAAACTTTGTCCGTTGAATCCGGAGGCCATCAGCGACATCAGTATCGAAGATGGACCAACCAAAGGAATTACCGGGATATTTTTTCTTTGAGCAATGGCGACTACATCCGCACCCGGGTCGGCAATCGCAGGACAACCGGCCTCCGAAATCACACCTACGGAATATCCCTCTGAAATCGGATTTAAGAAACCGGAGATACTATCGGAAGAAGTATGTTTGTTTAACTCAAAAAAAGTGAGCTTATCAATGTCAATGGCATTGTCGGTTTTCTTTAAAAAGCGTCGTGCACTTCGGATATTTTCCACAATAAAATAGCTTATTTGTGAAATAATTTCGCGGTTGTATGGCGGGAGAACACGGTCGATTTGGCTAATGCCGAACTTCGTTTCTGTTTCTCCTAAAGTGACCGGAATAAGAAAAAGTGAGGGTTGCATAAATTGTTTTTTGCAAAATTAGTATTTTTGCGGAAAGTATCAATGTGATGATGAATTTCCCGGAAGCATTTCTTACAAGAACAAAAGCCGTTTTGGGCGATGATTTCGATTCTTTTATTCAGGCAATGGATGAAGAACCGGTTACGAGTGTTAGGTTGAACATGTCTCGGTTCGGCGTAGTCTCTGACTACGTCGCGACTAAAAGCAAGTCTCTGACTTGCATATTCGCAAAGCAGAGCTTTGTATTTAACACCGACGTAGTCAGAGACTACGCCGAACGTGTTCCTTGGGCATCCAACGCCTACTATTTAAAAGAGCGCCCCTCATTTACTTTCGACCCGCTATTTCATGCAGGTTGCTATTATGTTCAAGAGGCCTCATCCATGTTTCTTGAGCAAATTCTTAAGGGTTTTAAATCCCTTAATGATTTACCGATTAGGTGCTTAGATTTGTGCGCAGCCCCTGGAGGAAAATCAACTCATTTATCCTCACTATTACCGGAAGGAAGTTTATTGATAGCCAACGAAGTAATTCGTTCCCGTTCTTATATTTTGAGTGAAAATCTCACTAAATGGGGAAATCCGTATACCATTGTAAGCAATAACGACCCTGAAGTTATCGGAAATTCATTGCCTGATTTTTTCGATTTGATTGTGGCAGACGTGCCTTGTTCGGGAGAAGGAATGTTTCGTAAAGATAAAAATGCCGTTTCGGAGTGGTCGTTGTCGAATGTCAACCTTTGTGCGGAAAGGCAACAACGCATTATTGCCGATATTTGGCCCGCTCTTAAACCCGGAGGCGTTTTGGTTTACAGTACTTGCACTTTTAATTTGGAAGAAAATGAAGAGAATATTCACTGGATAATCAAAACATTCAATGCAATCCCTTTGGATATTCCTTTGCAGCAAGATTGGAATATCACTCGTGCCAAAAAATATGATTATTCTGTTTTTCGGTTTATTCCCGGAAAAACCAAAGGAGAAGGTTTTTTTATCGCTGCTCTTCAGAAACCGGAGGTGTCGGGGGAGAATAGAGAACAAAGAGTAAAGAACAAAGATAAAAGACAGAAGGCAAAAGATAAAACGATTATTCCGCAACAAATAAACGACTGGATAACAGATTTTGAGTCGTTTTCTATTCATGCGAATAACAATATTATTTCAGCTTTTCCTAAAAAATATGAATCTGAATATTTGGAAGTAAAAAACGCTTTGCGCATTATTCATGCTGGAATAACTATCGGAGAAATCAAAGGAAAAGACATTATCCCCGACCATTCATTGGCAATGTCTGTAAATTTTAATCCGAAAGCGTTTCCGTTAGTAGAAGTTGACAAAGAAACCGCTATAAACTATTTGAGGCGGGAGTCTATCCAACTTCCACCTCAAACACCAAAAGGATATGTAGTTTTAACTTTTCAAAATCAACCCATCGGATTTGTGAAAAATATCGGCAATCGGGCTAATAATTTATATCCGCAAGAATGGCGGATTCGCAAGAGTTGATGCTTTTTTTATGTTCATACAATATCAAAATCTTCTGAACGGAAATTGCTGTAATATCTTCCTGTTTCGGCCGTAAATCTTAATATTATAAAATCTCCACCGTCCCTTCCACCCTGATAATACATCGAAAATCCGTCTTTCCAAATTTCTTTTTTAATATCCACATCGTCAATGACTTCCATTATTCCTTTCAACATTACTCCACGGAAAGAATGCTTGTCGCAAAAGTAAATACAAGCTTTCTGATTGTTTCGGTATTGCTTTATTCTCATCGATGGACTGTTTGTATGCCAATAAAATGTTTTGATACCGTTTCGCTTGACAGGCGCTAACATCGCTTTTGTGTTTGGATAACCATTTTCATCGACAGAACTTATAAAACTAACATCCTGTTGGTCTATCAAATTCTCGATTGTTTCTGCTGAATTTTTCATGTTTTTTTCCTTTTTGTGTTTTTGTCGGACGGTTTATACTCTTGTTTTTCTGTTTTTATCGGGTATTCTATGTAAAATTCATATATCAACGTATTGTATATCGCGTATAACTCATTTGAGCCCAACGAACAAAATCATATTCCATGAACTTCGTTTCCCATTGTTTGCCTGTCCCTTCAGGAATCATGAACACAATTACATCTCCGGGGCCGTAAACAATACCGTCAATTACTGATTCTTTGTAATCAGGGTAATCGTACTCAATAAGTTTATATTCATCCATTGTTTTAATCCAATTTGCCTGATAGTCCCTGTTGTGCATATCGTATAACTGAACGAAAAAAGTAATTCCGGAAAGATACCAATTCAAATGCCCAACAACCCAATAATCACGAGTATATGGTTTTGCCTTTAGAGTGTTTGTAATATTTTTAAGATTAGTCGAGTCAGATGGCAACGACGATATAAATGTTCCATATTGAATTTCCTTTACATCAAACTCAAGAGAATTAATAAAACCAAACAAATCATCCATTTTGGTATACTTTGTCGCTACATGGATAGCGTCTTGTTTGTCATAGAGATAACCTGCAATTTGCGTGAAAGTGTACCTGTTATCAATACATGCAAAATCAAATTCAAGTTCTCTGACCATTTCGTTGTCTTTAATCGAAATAGCAACTCCACATATCACATCATGCCCCCATTCCCAATCCTTTCCAATCAAAATCTTTGCATCAGTGTCACAAGGGAATGATTTTAGCCATTTTACTAAAAGTTCATAAATCTGCTCACTGTGTTCATAACCATTGTTAAGCCTCATTTCATTAGGCAACCTTGCTAAAAAATCATTAACAATGGGAATTGTTTTGTTAATATTATCCATGGTAAGACACGAACAAAACTCCTCTCCTTCATTAAAGTTCATTTCAGGGTCTTTATTACATGCGAAGGTAATTGTCACTAACACCAGCATGATTATTGCGTTTTTTAAGACACTTTTCATATCTGTCAATTTTAAGATTTATTTTTAAACACATATACTATTTACAAAATTAGCATGATTTTTCTTTTTTTGAAAAAAATACCAAAATATTTTATTTTTAGCATTTTATTTTTATCCTATTCCCTTTTTTTGTACCTTGCGATGTTTTTAAATTAATACCTGAAAAATCATTTGTTATGAAAATCAATCATTTTATTTTAACTGCAATAAGTGTAATGCTGCTTGTTTCCGGTTGCGAAAAAAAAGAGCAAGGGATTAATCTCGCAATGCGTCCTATCTCCGAGTGGTATATCGAACTGAAAGACAGCATTGACCCGACTGAAGTGTTTTCCATAGAAGATGGAGTGATTCGTGCGCGTGGCGATTTCGGCTACATCCGCACCATGGAGACTTATTCCGATTACGAATTGAGCGTAGAATGGCGTTGGATAAATGAGGCCACCAACAGTGGTATTTTCGTGAATATATGCAAAGATGGCATTTGGCCGACAATGTACGAAATTCAATTAAAAGCCGGAGATGCCGGTGATTTGATTAATGCGGGAGGTGCTACCAGTAACGAGTATATCGCGAATATGGCCGATTCGACCGTTCAAAAACCCAGTATAATTTCAAAGATGAATCTATCGAACGAAAATCCGGTGGGAGAGTGGAATAAAGCTGAAATTACTGTAGGCAACGATACGATTACGGTATGGATTAATGGCGAACTACAGAATCAAATCACAGGAATTTCCTCTAAATCAGGATATATTGGTTTACAGAGTGAAGGTAAAGAAATTGAATTTCGTAATGTGATTGTTAAACAGAAGTAAAGAAGACTTTTTTTTCTATCTTTGTGATGTTTTTCTATATGGAATATGATAAAGCAACAACTCAGTCAAAAGTTACAACAGAAATTATCTCCTTTGCAAATCCAACAGATAAAAATGTTGGAGTTGACCTCTCTTGAACTCGAAGATAGAATCAATCAGGAAATTGAGGAAAATCCTGCATTGGAAGAAGGCAATGATTTTGATACGGCCGAAAATGAAATCGACTTGCCCGAAAGTGATGATTATGATCCGCAGGCAGATTCGGATATAGATTTATCGCTTGGAGATTATCGAACAGAAGACGACATCCCCGATTATAAACTACAAGAAAACAATTATTCGAAAGATGACGACCGACGGGAATTTATTCCTTATTCGGAAGGTGAATCTTTTCAGGAAAATCTACTCGGGCAACTGCAATTAAGGAACGTCTCGGAAAGTGAACTGAAAATCGGAGAATATTTAATCGGAAATATTGATGAAGACGGCTATTTACGTCGCGATTTGTCGGCCATTTCCGACGATTTGGCATTTCAATATGGAATGGAAGTGTCTGTTGAGGAAATTCAAGAAGTACTGAAGATTATCAAAGCATTGGATCCTCCCGGAATTGCTGCCTCAGATTTGCAGGAATGTTTAATCTTGCAATTAAAAAGGAAAGAGTCTACTCCCGAACGGCAGTGTGCTCTCTGTATCTTGACCGAATATTTTCAGGAATTTTCGAAAAAACATTACGAAAAAATTCTCAAAACGCTTGAGGTTACAGAGGAGCAGTTAAAAGATATTATCCATGAGATCGTGATTCTGAATCCTAAACCCGGTAATGCGTGGGATATCAATTTAGACTCCAAGTTGTCGCAGATAATGCCTGATTTTGTTGTGGAAGCCATCAATGGGGAACTTATTTTCAATATGGCTAATCAAAATATTCCGGAATTGAGGGTAAGTAGAGAGTATGTCGATATGTTTGATGATTATAACAAGAATAAGAAAAACACATCGACAGAACAAAAAGACGCACTTATCTTTGTAAAACAAAAATTGGATTCTGCCCGTTGGTTTATCGATGCTGTTCGGCAAAGGCAAAACACATTGCGAGATACCATGCTGGCAATCATCGAGTTTCAAAAAGATTTCTTCTTATCGGGAGAAGAATCCGACTTAAAGCCAATGATATTGAAAGATGTAGCGGATTTGAGCGGCTACGATATATCTACCATTTCGAGGGTTAGTAATAGCAAATATGTGCAAACCAATTACGGAACTTTCCCGTTGAAATATTTTTTCTCTGAAGGATTAATCAATGAGGCCGGAGAAGAAGTTTCAACACGCGAAGTGAAAGCAATCTTGAAAGAGAGCATCGAAGAAGAGGATAAATCAAAACCTCTCACCGACGATGCTTTGGTGAAAGTGCTGAAAGACAAAGGCTATGAAGTAGCCCGAAGAACAATAGCAAAATACAGAGAGCAATTGGGAATCCCGGTTGCCCGTATGAGAAAAGAAATTTAATTCCCCAAATTAATCATTAATCACTAAACATTAATCATTATTAAATATGTTGTTTCCTGAAAACTTAAAGTACACAAACGATCACGAATGGATTCGTTTGGAAGGTGGTGAAGCCTATATCGGTATTACAGATTATGCGCAAAGTGAATTGGGCGAAATCGTTTTTGTTGACGTAGATACTGTTGGCGAAACTATTGAACAAGGTGAGGTTTTTGGCTCGATTGAGGCCGTAAAAACGGTTTCCGATTTGATGATACCCGTATCAGGCGAAGTCTTGGAACTTAATGCAGCCTTAGAAGATCATCCCGAATTAGTCAATAATTCTCCTTATGAAGAAGGTTGGATTATTAAAGTCAAATTGTCAAATCCGGCAGAAGTCGACGGGTTAATGCCGGTAGCAGAATATAAAACATTTATTGGAAAATAAAATATGAAACCAATCGTAAGCATAATTATGGGAAGCACCTCTGATTTTCCTGTTATGGAAAAGGCAGCAAAAATTTTTGACGAATTCGAAATTCCTTTCGAAATAAACGCTTTATCGGCACATCGTACTCCGGCCGAAGTTGAACATTTTGCAAAACACGCGAAAGACAGAGGAATACAAGTGATTATCGCAGCTGCAGGGATGGCCGCTCACTTACCCGGAGTGATCGCCTCAATGACAACACTTCCGGTTATCGGGGTGCCCATCAATGCGTCGTTAGACGGAATGGATGCTTTGCTGGCGATTGTTCAAATGCCTCCCGGAATTCCGGTGGCAACCGTGGGTATCAATGGTGCAATGAATGCCGGTATTTTAGCTGTGCAAATAATGGCAACCGGAGATAAAGACCTGCAAAAGAAATTAGTTCATTACAAAGAAGATCTGAAAAAGAAAATCGTTCAAGCCAACGAAGAACTTTCTACTATAAAATTCAAATACAAAACTAATTAAATAGAACGCGGATGACGCAGATAACGCGGATTGTCGCGGATTTTAAATTATTTTATCTGCGTAAATCCGCGTTATCTGCGTCATCCGCGTTCTATAAAAGACTCTCAAGATGAATAACTCGCGTCGCAAATCTTCTGTCGTACAAATCGGCAAACTCGCTATGGGTGGTGAAAATCCTGTGCGGGTGCAATCGATGCTCAATACCAACACAATGGATACTGTTGCGTGTGTGGAACAGGCAATCCGTATCATTGAGGCAGGTGGCGAGTTGGTGCGGCTCACAGCGCAGGGTGTGCGCGAGGCTGAAAATCTGAAAAATATTAAAGCCGAATTGACGCAGCGCGGTTACGGAGATACACCTCTTGTTGCCGATATTCATTTCAATCCTGCTACAGCTGAAGTGGCAGCGCAATATGTGGAAAAAGTGCGCATTAATCCGGGCAATTTTGTGAAATCAATTAAAAAGGATTTGTCCGATTATACCGACGAAGAATTTGAACAAGAACGGCTTTTACTGAAAGAGAAATTTATTCATTTTCTGAATATTTGCAAAAAGCACAACACCGCCATTCGCGTTGGTGTTAATCATGGCTCGCTCAGTGAGCGAATGATGAACCGCTATGGCGACACACCGCTCGGAATGGTGGAAAGCTGTTTGGAAATCTTGCGTATTTGCCGTGAGGAAAGTTTTGAGAAGGTTGTTATTTCGCTCAAGTCGTCAAACACAGTATTGATGGTGCAAGCTGTGCGTTTGTTGGCAGAAAGAATGTGTGCCGAAGATTTTCATTTTCCGCTCCATTTAGGTGTTACTGAGGCAGGAGATGGAGAAGATGGCAGGCTCAAATCGGCAATTGGTATCGGCGCACTACTTGTTGACGGCATTGGTGATACAATCCGTGTTTCATTATCGGAAGATCCTGAAAATGAAATTCCTGTGGCTTTTGGTATTTTGCAGGCAACCCGTACACGGATTACAAAAACCGAATATATTTCATGTCCCGGTTGCGGGCGCACATTGTATGATTTGCAATCGACCATCAAAAGCATCAAGCAAGCTACATCACATCTTACCGGCTTGAAAATCGGCATCATGGGTTGCATCGTCAATGGTCCCGGAGAAATGGCCGATGCTGACTACGGCTATGTAGGAGCGGGCAAAGGCAAAGTTTACCTCTACAAAGGCAAGGAATGTATGGAGAAAAATATTCCCGAAGAAGAGGCCGTTGAACACTTAATTGCCTTGATAAAAAAGCATGGCGATTGGAAAGATTAAAGAGAAACTCCTCTTATGTTATTGAAATACAATATTATATTAGCATCTAATTCGCCAAGAAGAAAAGAATTATTGGCCGGATTAGATATTCCGTTTGAAGTAAAAACCTTGCCTGATATAGACGAATCTTTCCCCGAAAATTTACCGGGATTAGAAATCCCGGTTTACATTGCCAAAGTCAAAGCAGATGCTTACAGACAGTTTTTGGATGAGAAAAACCTGCTGATTACGGCAGATACCATTGTTTGGTTGGATAATAAAGTCTACGGAAAGCCGGTCGATGCAGCAGATGCTTTTTCCATGTTAAAAGCCTTGTCGGGAAAAACACATGAAGTGATTACGGGCGTTTGTCTTACCTCAAAAGATAAGCAGGTTGTTTTTTCGGCCGTATCTAAAGTGAAATTTGCCGATTTGGAAGATTCCGAAATCCAATATTATGTTGAAAAATACAAACCCTACGACAAAGCCGGTTCGTATGGTGTGCAAGAATGGATTGGTTATATTGGTGTAGAAAGCCTCGAAGGATCTTTTTATAATGTTATGGGATTGCCGGTGAGGATGTTATATCAACACTTGAAACAGTTTTGAATAATTGACTTCAGTTATTCAAAATTAGCAAAATATCCATATACTCCCGATTATTCGATAATCTTGGAATTTTGTTTTGCCCTCCCAATTTGCCTCGTTCTTTCAGCCAATCGTAAAACAGATTTTTGCGAGCAACGGTTATAAGTGGCATATCGAGCGTTATATTTTTGTAGCGTTTTGCCTCGTAATCTGAATTCAAACTTTGCAACGTTTTATCTAAAACGGTAGTAAATTCGGTTAATGAAACCGGTTCTTCTTCAAATTCGATTATCCACTGGTGTCTGCCCTTATTTTCAGAAGACATATATACCGGAGCGGCCGTATATTCTTTGATTTTACACTTACTCTCCATACATGCTCGATGCAAAGCTTTATCAGCATTGCTAACCATCAGCTCTTCTCCAAAAGCATTGATGAAATGGTGAGTTCGTCCGGTGATTATAAATTTGTAGGGACTTTTGTTTTTGAACATAACCGTATCTCCAATGATGTATCGCCACAAACCATTATTGCTTGTCATTACCAAAGCATAATTTTTGTTCAGTTCAACATCTTGCAACCGGTATGTTTTAGGATTATCCGAACCGATTTCTTCTAATGGAATAAATTCGTAAAAAATGCCATAATCTAACATCAACAATAAAGTAGAATCGGACAAATCGTTTTGAATGCCGAAAAATCCTTCCGAGGCATTGTAAGTTTCCATGTAACACATTCGAGGAGAAGGAATAAGAGCTTGATATTGCTCTCTGTAAGGCGTAAAACTGATGCCTCCATGGAAAAATACTTCCAGGTTAGGCCATACTTCTGTAAGATATTGTTTACCGGAACGTTCCAATATATTCTTAATCAAAACCATAAACCAAGAAGGCACTCCTGATAGATTGGTTACATTTTCGTTGATGGTACTTTGACAAATAGCCTCCAGCTTAGTTTCCCACTCATCCATCAGGATGATTTTTTTTGATGGTGTTCTGAAAAAATTAGCCAACGGGTGCATATTGTTGATAAGTACAGCAGATAAATCGCCTGCCACTACATGTTGATTATAAGCTGTTGGTTTGTAACTTCCGCCCAATATCAAACCTTTTCCGGAGAAAAGACGGCTATCCGACTTGTTATTCAGATAAGTAGCAACCGTATCTTTTCCTCCTTTATAATGGCATTCATGAAGCGATGATTCGCTAACAGGAATAAATTTACTTTTATCGGTTGTTCCTGATGATTTGGCCATCCATCTGATTTTTTCAGGCCAAAGAATATTGTTTTCGCCTTTTGTGATGCGTTCCACAAAAGGTTTTATATTTTCATAATTTTGTAGGGGAACACGAGATGCAAAATCTTCATACGACCGGATGGAGGCGTAATCATACATTTTGCCCCATTCTGTGTTTTGTGCTGTTTTTATCAGGTTGTTAAATTGTTCGGATTGAACTATATCGGGGTGTTTTTCAAAGCGTTCAATACTTTTTAGACGGGATTTAAATAAGATTAATGCCGATTTATCGAGTATCATTTTAAAGTCTTTATATTTACAAAATGCCAAAGGTAATAATTTTTTATTTCCTTATCCCGAAACACTGACATCAAATCCGGCTTTTTTGAGTTTTTTTGCAATAATATTTAATTCTTCTAACGAAATTTTTTGCAGATTTTTTTCGGGAGTTGCACGGTCGATGGTATAAATCATGACTTGCTTGGGATTGATTTCTTTCAAAACGTTAATCCATGCGTTTACTTCTTCTTCGTTGGTATTGTCGATATATTGCCCGTTATGAACGCCTTTCAAAAAGATGGTTTGAATAATAAGATTCCCTTTAAATCGTTTCAGATTTTCAATTAACTTGGTAACAGAAAAAGATGATTGCAAAGGCTGGTCTATTAATTTTGCACTGTCGTCAAAAACAGAATCTAATTTCAAAATATTATTATCAATTTTATTTAACGCCCTAAAAACACTTTCTTTATCAATCATTGTAGAATTGGAAAGTACACTGATTTTGGCTTGAGGAAAATATTTGTTCCGAAATTCGATTGTATCATCGATAATGCTTTCAAATTCGGGATGCAATGTCGGTTCTCCATTTCCGGAAAATGTAATTACATCGGGAGTGATTCCGGAGGATTTTAATTCTTGTAATTTAGCCTTAAGCGCCTGTGCAACTGTTTCGCGTGGCGGAAAGCCTTGTTTGGTGCGACCGTCGGCGTTGTATCCACATTCACAATAGATACAGTCGAAAGTACAGATTTTTCCGGAAGTCGGCAGTAAATTAATGCCTAAAGAAATTCCCAAACGGCGGCTTTTGATAGGGCCAAAAACGATTTCGTGAAATAACATAAGTTGTATTTTTATTCAAAAAGTTCGTCTAAATTAATGATTAATCCTTCTAAAGTATGAACCGGAACACGGACTTTTTTATCAATTATTTGATAAGTAGTGCCGGTATCAAATTGCCTATCCTCTTGCAAAAGGAAAACAGTAACGGCTTTGTCTTTAGGATAAACCACCCAATATTCGTAAACACCGGCAGCTTCGTAAAGATTGTGTTTCTCGTTCAAATCTTTTTTAGCAGTGCTTGGCGAAATCACTTCCACAATCAGATCAGGAGCGCCGATACATCCTCTTTTATCTAATTTCGATGGATCGCAAACGACACAAATATCAGGCTGAACCACATTATAGATTTTATTATCTTCCGTACTTCCATTCAGCGGCAAACGAACATCGAATGAAGCAGTATAAATTTCGCATTTACCTTTTCTTCTTGTTATAAAAGCGTCAGCTTTTATCATAAGTGTAGAAATGACTTTCGCATGATTGCGGAAAGGCGCAGCAAACGTATAAACAATTCCATTCAGCAATTCTCGCATTACATCATCAGTCCATGATAAATAATCGGCATAAGAGTAGCGCTGAAGGCCGTAAGCGGTAGCAGGATCTTCTACTTTATTAATGTTTTCTTCTTCCGGTTCCGGATATTCGTATTCTTTGAGTGGTTTCGTTTCTTTTCCCATTTTTTATTCTTTTATTATACAAGCACAAAGATATACATATTTTCGAATAAATCAATAATTTAATTATATTTTTAATATTTAAGTGTCAGTTTCGGTTCGCTAACAAAATCTTGCATTTGGAAAATCCAGAACGGATTCAATTTTGGTAGCCCGACGTAAAACGTCGGGCTACCAAAATTGAATCCGTTCTGGATTTTCCAAATACAGGGATTATGCTTTACCTGCGCTACCCAAAACATTTACAACTTTGTGTTTGTAAAGTTTTTTCAAACCGTCGCGAGCCGGACCTAAATATTTTCTTGGGTCGAATTCAGCAGGTTGTGTTGCAAGCACTTCGCGAACAGCAGCAGTCATTGCGATACGACCGTCGGAGTCGATATTGATTTTACATACAGCAGAAGAAGCAGCTTTGCGCAATTCGTCTTCAGGAATACCGATAGCATCTTTCATAGCTCCACCGTATTTATTGATGATAGCAACCAAATCTTGAGGAACAGAAGATGCTCCGTGTAATACGATTGGGAAACCCGGTATTCTTTTTTCAATTTCTTCGAGGATGTCAAAGCGCAATGGAGGCGGAATCAATACGCCATTAGCATCGCGTGTGCATTGTTCGGGAGTGAACTTGTTGGCACCGTGAGAAGTCCCGATTGAAATTGCCAAAGAATCAACGCCTGTTTTTTTAACGAAATCTTCAACTTCTTCCGGTTGAGTATAAGTATGGTGTTCTGCAACAACATCGTCTTCGATACCTGCCAATACTCCTAATTCTCCTTCTACGGTTACTCCGTGTGCATGAGCATATTCTACAACCTTACGGGTTAAAGCGATATTGTCTTCGTATGAATGATGAGAACCGTCGATCATTACGGAAGAGAATCCCATATCGATACAGTCTTTACATAATTCAAAGCTATCGCCATGATCTAAGTGAAGAACAACAGGAATTGCATATCCTAATTCTTTGGCATATTCAACAGCACCTTGAGCCATGTAACGCAACAATGTTTGGTTTGCGTATTTACGAGCACCGCTTGAAACTTGTAGAATCACAGGTGATTTTTCTTCCACGCAAGCTTGGATAATTGCTTGCATCTGTTCCATGTTATTGAAATTGAATGCAGGAATTGCATACTTGCCATCGATGGCTTTTTTGAAGATTTCTTTGGTGTTTACCAATCCTAATTCTTTGTAATTTACCATTGCTTTGTATTTTAGTAATTAATAATTGCCGCTTTAAAAATTTCGCTGCAAAGGTAATCATTCTATTTAAAATTTAGCCACGAATTTCGGTGTTATTTTTTGTTTATCTGAGCTATTCTTGTGCAGCATGGCAGTATTGGTAACCTATTGGTCTTCTCGGCTTGTTGAGTTCTCTGTTTTTATTCTGTAATTCTGCTAATGTTTCATTGATTAGTTCCAATTGCATACGGGTATCTTCGTTAATGTCGTTGTAGTCTGTGAATACATCTTCGATATATTGTTTCAATTCTCGAACTTCGTTTTGCAACTCTTTTGTTTCGTTTACAGGTGGATTTAATACAAGTTGACGCACTGCGACAAAGGCACGCATAATTTTAATATTTGTAGTTATTGCAGGTTTACTATTTAGAACAGATGATAACATTGTAACACCTTGTTCTGTAAATGCAAAAGGCAGATATTTAGAACATTTTCCTCGACCAATTTCTAAGGACGCAATTTGCGACCTTAGAGAATTATATTCTTCTCGAGTAATCTCAAACATAAAATCATCCGGAAATCTTTCGATATTACGCCTTACTTGTTCTTTCAGACGTTTAGTTTCTGTACCATATAACTCGGCTATGTCAAAGTCTAACATTACTCTGTAGCCACGAATTTCATAAATCTTGTCTTGAATAATCTGTAATTCCTTGGGGATAACTTGAATCTCAGTGGATTTTGTTTGGTTCATAATTTTTTATTTTGATTAATAAATTGAGGCAAAAATAAAGAACAATTTGGGAAACTCCAAATATTACTTTACTATTTTGGAAGGAGGTTTCTCGCTTTGCTTGAAATGACGGCAGAAACTACGGAAAAAAATAGAGGAGACGGCGGCAAGGCCGCCATCTCCTCTATCATGCCCTCTCAAGGAGTATTGTCATTCCGAACGCAGTGAAGAATCCAATCCTAATACCTGTAATGTTCCGGTTTATACGGTCCTTCGGGATTAACGCCAATGTATGCAGCTTGTTCAGGAGTCAAAACGGTTAATTCCACTCCGATGTTGGCCAAATGCAAGCGGGCGACTTCTTCATCCAATCGCTTGGGTAAACGGTAAACGCCGATTTCATAATTATTTTGCCACAAATCTAATTGAGCCAATGTTTGGTTGGTAAATGAATTACTCATCACAAACGAAGGATGCCCTGTTGCGCAACCTAAATTGACCAAACGGCCTTCTGCCAACAAGAAGATAGCATTTCCTTTAGGGAAGGTATATTTGTCAACTTGTGGTTTGATATTCAAATGTTTGATTCCGGGGTAATTGACTAATTTGTCGACTTGGATTTCGTTGTCGAAGTGGCCGATGTTACAAACAATCGCTTGGTCTTTCATTTGTTCCAAATGGTCGATACGGATTACGTCTTTGTTTCCTGTGGTGGTTACAAAAATATTTCCTTCCTTCACGGCGCGTTCCATGGTGGTTACTTCAAAACCTTCCATGGCAGCTTGCAATGCACAAATCGGGTCTATTTCGGTAACGATTACGCGGGCGCCATACGAACGCATGGAGCGAGCACAACCTTTTCCGACATCTCCGTAACCCAAAACGACAACGACTTTTCCGGCAATCATTACGTCGGTAGCCCGTTTGATGCCGTCGGCCAAAGATTCGCGGCAACCATATAAGTTATCGAATTTCGATTTGGTAACAGAGTCATTCACGTTGATAGCGGGCACCAATAATTCTCCGGCCTCCATCATCTGATATAAACGGTGAACGCCAGTTGTTGTTTCTTCCGAGATTCCTTTCAGTTCGGCAACGGTGCGTGTCCAACGTTGATTATCTTCTTTTAAGATGCTGTTTAGTGTGTCTAAAATAACTTGTTCTTCGTGGTTTCCTCCTTTTCGGTCGATGGTTTTTGCGTCTTTTTCCGCTTTATATCCCCAATGAATCAACAGAGAGGCATCACCTCCGTCGTCGACAATCAAGTTGGGACCTTTGCCTCCGGGGAAACGCAAAGCCATATCCGTACACCACCAATATTCCTCCAGTGTTTCGCCTTTCCATGCAAACACGGGGATGCCGGCAACAGCGATGGCAGCAGCGGCATGGTCTTGAGTAGAAAATATATTGCAACTTGCCCAACGCACGTCGGCACCAAGTTCGACTAATGTTTCGATCAAAACAGCAGTTTGAACAGTCATGTGTAACGATCCTGTTACTCTTGCGCCTTTTAAAGGTTTATCTTTACCATATTTTGCACGAAGCGACATCAGTCCAGGCATTTCATGTTCTGCTATTTCTATTTCTTTGCGACCGAAGTCGGCTAAATTTATGTCTGCTACTTTATATGGCAGATCAAAAGAAAAATTTTGTAATATCATTGTTTATGTATAAATAAAAAATTATGATCCGGATAGCCAATCGGCTCATTATATCCCAGTTCGGAAAAATAATTTTTCACAAAATCTAAATTATTATCCCAAGGTAAACTTTCGATAAACACAATCGGCCGATTTTTTGTAATAGTTTCAATAGCTCCGTCTAAAATATTTTTTTCAAAACCTTCGACATCTATTTTGACAAAATCTATTCTTTCACTTTTTATTTCTTCAATGTCATCGAGTTTTTTTATAGTTATATCTCCGGAAATATCTTCCTTTATTCCCGTCGCTCCCACATTGCCTATATTAAACGAGGCTATTTTTCCATTTGTATTTTTGTTTCCAAGCCCAATGTTATATATTGTAATCTTTTCTGTCAGATTATTAATCTCTATATTTTTCTCAAGTATTTTGAATATTACATCAGTAGGTTCAAATGAAAATACTTTTTTTACATTCGTAACTTTCCCCCAATACACAGAGTGGTTTCCGATATTTGCCCCAATATCAAGCACTACACTCTCTTGAGTTAGATATTTATCAAGATCTTCTAGGATTTCCTGTTCATAAAACATACATTTGGATAATAGTGTATTCTGTACCCCATCTCGTGGTGCATTGGGCACCCAAAACCTTGCATCTTCCAATTCTACAATTTCATTGATCAACGATAATTTATTTATTATATATTTCAACTTTAGTTCGTTATCTTTATAATAATCATGCACTGCCATTTCGAATTCATATTGTTTCTCCAATACAGGCATTAACATTTTTTTTTGAATCCGTTTTAATATCTTTTTCAACATAATTTACTTCATATTAAAGTATTCATCCATTTATATTTATTGAGTGCAAAGGTAGTATAAAAAAGGTAGAAAACAATCTTGAAATAAAAATTTGCAAATTGAAAAATAAATATTATCTTTGCACCCCGAATAGATTTTGAAATAACAATAAAACAAGTATAACGTCATGAAACGTACATTCCAACCATCCAACAGGAAAAGAAAAAACAAACACGGCTTTCGTTCAAGAATGGAAACCGCTAATGGTCGCAGAGTATTAGCTTCTCGCCGTGCCAAAGGAAGAAAAAAATTAACGGTATCTGATGAATATGTCGGATAATTTCGGAGTAACAAACAAATAAGAAGGGGATAAGCTTTTGAAGATTATCCCTTTTTTATTACCTTTGCCCCATCTACCCCTAAATCCCCTAAAGGGGACTTGGAGTGCGTAAAAGACCATAGTTGTTTCGGTTTTTTCAGAAATTGAAGTCCCCTTTAGGGGATTTAGGGGTAAAACTAACTAATATTTAGCAACAATGAAAATCTGGAATTTCTTAAAAAACAACATCTTCGTTAAAAATATATTTTTTGCGATTCTTGTCAGCATCGTTCTTTTCTCCGGTTTGAAATGGTGGTTGAATAAATACACCCGTCATGGACAGGCAGTTGTTGTTCCTGATGTCAAAGGACTTAGCGTGTTGGAAGCCGCTGCCTTTTTCAACAATAGCAACTTGAGATATGAAGTGGTTGACTCTGTCTACAATAAAGGTGTAAAACCGGGCAGTATCATCGAAACTGTTCCTACGGCAGGGACGAAAGTCAAAGAGCAAAGGAATATTTACATAACTATCAATGCCTATTCTTCGCGCACATCTATAATTCCGGACGTAAAAGACCAATCGTTGCGACAAGCTATTGCCAAATTAAATGCCGTTGAATTTAAAAATATTCAGATAAAACGCATTCCGGCTCCATGGAAGGATTTGGTTATAGGTTTGGAACACAAAGGACGAAAGGTAAATGCCGGAGAGCGACTGCCTCTTGACAGTAAACTCATACTTTTGGTTAGCGACGGAGGATCACAAGATATGGAAGATTTCTACGAAAATTTTATCGTACCGAATTCTGATGTTTCTGTAGATGAGTCTTGGTTAAATTGATTCTATGACAGATTTATTGCAAGATATAGCTGATGATGACTGGCAGGAATCTGACGATTTAACAGATTCGCCTGAACTTTATGAGCATTTTCGATTCATTGCCGATAAAGGACAAAACTTACTCCGCGTAGATAAATTTCTTCATGACAGAATTGAAGGTGTTTCGCGCAATCGCGTTCAACAAGCTGCTGATGCCAGCTATATATTAGTCAACAACAATCCTGTTAAATCGAATTATAAGGTAAAACCGGGCGATGTTGTTACGGTTGTGATGGACCGTCCACGTCGCGAGTTAGAGATAATTCCCGAAAATATTCCTTTAAATATTGTTTATGAAGACGATGACCTGATGGTTATCAATAAACCTGCCAGATTGGTGGTTCATCCCGGGCATGGAAACTATACCGGAACGCTTGTCAACGCTATCGCTTGGCATTTAAAAGGTAATCCCAAATATGATGTCAAAGACCCTCGATTGGGTTTGGTGCACCGGATAGATAAAGACACTTCGGGTCTGTTAGTTGTAGCCAAAACTCCTGATGCCAAAACAAATTTAGGACTGCAATTCTTCAATAAAACCACTCAACGAAGATATATTGCACTTGTGTGGGGAATCATCAAGGAAGATGAAGGAACTATTGAAGGAAATATTGGACGCGATTTGAAAGACCGGATGTTAATGTCTGTTTTTCCTGAAGGAGACCACGGAAAACCTGCCGTTACTCACTACAAGGTTTTAGAGCGATTGGGGTATGTTACCTTGATTGAATGCCGTTTGGAAACCGGACGAACCCATCAAATTCGCGTACATCTGAAATACATTGGTCATACGCTTTTCAACGATTCCCGCTATGGAGGAAACGAAATACTGAAAGGAACTACGCATACAAAATACAAACAATATATTAAGAACTGTTTTGAAATTTGTCCCCGTCAGGCATTACATGCTAAAACATTGGGATTCAGACATCCTCGCACCGGAGAAGAAATGTTCTTTGGTTCGGAAATACCTGTCGATATGAGCCTTTTAATTGAAAAATGGAGAGGATTTAAAAATAATTATGAATTATGAATTATGAATTGAGGAAAAATATAGCTATTGTGGCCGGAGGTGATTCTTCCGAAATTGTTGTTTCCCTGAAAAGTGCCAAGGGAATCTATTCTTTTATCGACAAAGAAAAATACAACTGCTACATTGTTATCCTTAAAAAAGGAGAGTGGTATGTTCAATTGGAGAATGATAAAAAAGCTGATATTGACAAAAATGATTTCAGTTTTATGCTCGACGGAGAAAATATCCAATTTGATTTTGCTTATATCACCATACACGGCACTCCGGGTGAAGACGGACGCTTGCAAGGCTATTTCGATTTAATCGGTCTGCCGTATTCTTCCTGTGGAGTTTTGGCTTCAGCTCTTACTTTTGATAAATACACTTGCAATAAATATTTACAAGCATTTGGTGTGCAGATTTCGGAATCTATTCTGCTGCGTGCAGGAGATACGATTGATAACCAAACAGTTGTTAAACAATTAGGTTTACCTGTTTTTATTAAACCGAATGACGGTGGTTCCAGCTGTGGCACGACGAAAGTTAAATTGGAAGAAGAAATACAGCCGGCAATCAAAAAAGCTTTTGATGAAGGACAAGAAGTGATTATCGAGCGCTTTATGCCGGGTACGGAATTGACCTGTGGTTGCTACAAAATAAAAGGCAAAGAAGTGGTTTTCCCCGTTACGGAAGTGGTAAGTAAAAACGAATTCTTCGATTTTGAGGCCAAATACACAGCCTCAAAAGTAGAAGAAATAACTCCCGCTCGCATATCTCCCGAATTAACAAAAGAAGTACAACAATTGACATTGAAAATATACGATTTAGTGAATGCCAAAGGGATTATTCGCGTAGATTATATTGTTTCTCCGGAAGGAATTGTTAGACTATTGGAAGTAAATACCACACCGGGAATGACGGAAACCAGCTTTATTCCGCAACAAGTGAGAGCGGCAGGAATGGATATTAAAGATATAATGACAGATATTATTGAACATTTTGAGCAGTGAGAGCAGAGGCAAAAAGTATTTTTGACTATGCCGAGTCGTGAAAAATGGCTAATTTTATTAAAAATGGAAATTAAGAAAGAAGGTTTTGACGATATACGTCCGTTTTATGATGATGAAATACCATCTGTAATTGCTAAGTTAGTGACTGACCCGCAATTTCAAAGAGTTGTGGAGGTTAATCTCCATCAGATGAATTGGGAAGAATTAAAATCCTTATTGCTTACTTTTAAGCGCAAATATGATTTTCAAAACTCGATAATTAAACCGGCTGTTTTTGCCTTACTTGCCGGAAAATCAGGGTCGGTTGATTGTACCGGATTTGAAAATGTTCCTCAATCAGAGGCTTATACTTATATTTCCAATCATAGGGATATTGTGTTGGATGCCGCTATTCTTTGTGTCTTACTGTTAAATATCGGATATGACACTTGCGAAATTTGTCTTGGAGATAATTTGTTAGCTCAACCTTGGATTACTGAATTGGTGCGCCTCAATAAGGGAATTATTGTAAAACGAGGAGTAGGAACTCGCCAACAATATGAAGTTTCGAAACAACTTTCGGAATATATTCATTTTGCGATTAATGAAGAAAAACAGTCGGTATGGTTGGCTCAACGAGAAGGAAGAGCTAAAAACTCAGACGATAAGACTCAGCTTAGTGTATTGAAAATGTTAAGTTTGGGAGGAGGAAAAGATTTTCTTGAGAGTATTTCCAAGGTAAATATTGTCCCGATTTCTCTTTCTTACGAATTCGACCCATGCGACTATCTCAAAGCTGCAGAATTTCAGTCAAAACGAGATAATCCTGATTATAAAAAAGCACCTGCCGATGATTTAAAAAATATGGAAACAGGTATTCTCGGTTACAAAGGGAATATTCATTTTCAGATAGGTCGGCCTATCAATCCATTTATTTCACAGATAGATAAATCAATTGATAAAAATGAGCAGATCGCACAAGTGGCAGCAATCATCGACAAGGAAATCTATTTGAATTATCGTTTTTATCCTATCAACTATGTTGCTTATGATAAACTTTGGGGCAAAGGCGACTTTTTCAAATCCAAATATACCGAAGATGACCTGAAAGAAGTAGAAAATTATTTCCAACAACAATTGGATAAAATCAATATTCCTAACAAAGACATTCCATTTCTGACAGAAAAATTACTGGAGATGTATGCTTTTCCGGTTAAAAACCATTTAGATGCGCTTGAACATGTATAAAACCTTGGAGCAGAGTATCAAGGAAAGAATTTTGGTGCTTGATGGTGCAATCGGAACAATGATTCAGCAATATTCATTTACTGAAAATGATTATCGTGGGTTGCGTTTTGCCGATGCAACAGCAGATTTGAAAGGCAATTACGAAATTCTTGTCCTCACGCAGCCCAAGGCAATTTTAGATATTCACAAAGCATATTTGGCTGCCGGTGCAGATATTATTGAGACGAATACGCTTAACGCAACTGCTGTTTCGCTTGCCGATTATGCTTGCGAAGATTTAGCGTATGAAATTAATTTGCAAGCAGCTACGTTGGCGCGGCAAGCGGCTGATGAGTTTTCTACTCCCGAAAAACCACGTTTTGTTGCCGGCTCCATTGGTCCAACCAGTAAATCGCTCTCCATTTCTCCCGATGTAAATGCTCCGGCTTTACGCAGTGTAACATTTGAAACGCTGTATAATGCTTATTTTGAGCAAGTCAGCGGATTGATTGACGGAAAAGTGGATGCCCTTTTGGTAGAAACAGTTTTTGATACGTTAAATGCAAAAGCAGCGTTGGTGGCGATTCAAGATTGTTTGGCGCAAAAATCGGTGCAACTTCCTGTTATGTTGTCGGTTACATTGAGTGATACGAGCGGCAGAACTTTGTCGGGACAAACTTTAGAGGCTTTTTACATCACTTTTTCGAGTTTAAATCTGTTCAGTATCGGACTTAATTGCGGTTGCGGTACCATCCAAATGATGCCGTTTGCGCAAGAATTGTCGCAAATTTCGCGTTTCAATGTTTGCATTTATCCAAACGCAGGATTTCCAAACCAATTGGGGCAATATGAACAATCGCCCGAAACAATGGTCGCCGATATTGAAACGATGCTGAAAAACGGCTATGTAAATATCATTGGTGGCTGCTGTGGCTCTACGCCCGAACATATTAAATTGATTGCCGAAAAAGCGGCACTATATCCACCACGACAAATTCTTAACATTGGGCCGATTACTGCTTTTAGCGGATGGGAAACCGTGAAAATTTTGAGCAAAAATAATTTTGTAAATATCGGGGAACGTACCAATGTGGCAGGCTCTAAAAAATTTGCCCGGTTGATTCGCGACCGGCAATTTGAAGAAGCCTTGTCGATAGCGGCCAAGCAGATTGAAGACGGAGCGCAAATTATCGACATTTGCATGGACGATGCAATGATAAATTCGGAAGAAGCGATGCACGAATTTTTAAATCTGATTGCCTCTGAACCAAACATTGCCAAAGTTCCGATAATGATTGATTCGTCAAAATGGGAAGTAATAAAAACAGGCTTGCAAGCCACACAGGGCAAATCTATTGTCAATTCCATCAGTTTGAAAGATGGCGAAAAAGCGTTTTTAGAAAAGGCCGCATATATTCAAAAATTTGGAGCAGCGGTAGTTGTCATTTTGTTCGATGAAAATGGGCAAGCTGATACTTTTGAGCGAAAAATCGAGATTGCCGGGCGGGCATATCGCTCGTTGAAAACGATTGATTTTCCACCGCAAGACATCATTTTCGATTCAAATGTTTTGGCCATTTCCACAGGTGTTGAGGCACACAATTCGTATGCAGTTGATTTTATAAAATCTTGTAAATGGATAAAGGAAAATTTGCCTCATGTAAAATTGAGCGGTGGAATTAGTAATTTGTCGTTTTCGTATCGCGGGAATGATGCCATTCGTGAGGCGATGCATGCTGTTTTTCTGTATCACGCTATTGCAAACGGACTTGATATGGGAATTGTAAATCCGAGTTCACTGATTGTTTATAACGAAATTGAGCCAAAACTTTTGCAACTAATCGAAGACGTTGTTTTAAACAAAAATAGCGATGCAACCGAGCGATTGTTGGAATACGGTACCAATTTAACACAACAAAAATCTGCCGAAATTCCCGTAACCGGAATTTCAAATTTTTCTGCCGATGAGCAACTGCAAAATATGTTGATAAAAGGTGTTTCGGAAAATATTGAACCTCTGCTCGACGAACTTTTGCAGCAATACGGCTCGCCTGTGCAAATTATTGAAAAATCGTTGATGCAAGCGATGAATAGCGTTGGCGATTTGTTCGGAGCTGGAAAAATGTTTTTGCCGCAAGTGATAAAAAGCGCACGAGTGATAAAAAAGGCAGTGTCGTATTTAGAACCTTTGATTGAGCAGGAAAAATTAAAAAACAATACTTTGCAGAGCGCAAGAAAAATTCTGCTTGCTACCGTCAAAGGTGATGTTCACGATATTGGAAAAAATATTGTGGGAATTGTTCTTTCGTGCAGTGGTTGCCAAGTGATTGATTTGGGCGTTATGGTGCCTGCAAAAGAAATTATCGATGCTGCCATTCGCGAAAATGCAGATATTATCGGACTTTGCGGCTTGATAACTCCGTCTCTCGATGAAATGATTCGTGTGTTCGACGAGGCAAAAAATCGAAATCTGAACATTCCGTTTATGATCGGTGGCGCAGCTGCGAGCCAACTACATACAGCCGTCGCAATGGCAGACAAGTACGAGGGAGGAGTAGTGTATGTAAAAGATGCATCGCGTAGCGTAGATGTAGTAAAAAATCTACTTTCGGTTGAAAATAAGGAGAATTATTTAAAACAAATAACGGCTGATTATCAAAAAATAAAACAGCAATACGAAGAAGAACAAAAAAATAAAAAAACAGTCTCGTTAGAAACAGCGCGGTTAAATAAAATTCAAATCCAATGGGATGATGAACAAATTATTAAACCGGAATTTTTGGGGATAAAAGTTTTTAAGAATTTAGACATAGCAGATCTTATTCCTTTCATCAATTGGAAAGAGATTTATCATGTTTTCGCAGTGAAAAACAGTGCGGAGGAACAGGAAAAACTTCGTAGAGATTGTGAGCGTCTTTTGGCTAATACCGAGCGTCATTTCGAGCGCAGTGAGAAATCCACCCATAGCAAAAACATTTCCGTTCGTGCAGTAATCGGAATTTTTGAGGCAAATGCCCAAAATGAGGATATTATCATTTTTGAACAAAGAAAAGAAATTTGTCGATTGCACGCAAAGCGTTCGTTGGCTATGAGTGAAAAAAATCCAAGTCTTGCCGATTTTATTGCGCCTTTGGAATATGGAAAACGTGATTATATCGGTTGTTTTGCTGCCACAACAGAAGTATTTATGCATACGGACGACGAGTATCAAAAAGTTCTTGTGAAAGCACTGTCAGATGCTCTTGTAGAGGCAGCTTCCGAATTTTTGCACCAAAAAGTTCGCACTGAACTTTGGAAATTTTCGCATCAAGGCATACGTCCTGCGGTGGGTTATCCCGTCTATCCCGAACACATCGAAAAGCGGAAAATTTTTGATATTCTTAATGCTGAAATAAATATAAACGTAAGATTAACAGAAACTTACGCAATAATTCCATCGTCATCGGTTTGTGGATTGTATTTTGCAAATAAGAATGCAAAATATTTTAATGTGCCCAAAAAAATATAATTATGAAAGTTTCAGATTTATTAAAAAATACGCAGAAAACGCTGTTTACTTTCGAAATTCTGCCACCGTTAAAAGGAGGAAGTTTTGTCGAAATTCAGCGAATAATAGAGCCTTTGCTCGAATTTGCACCGTCGTATATCAACGTAACAAGCCATCGTGCCGACATAGCTTATCGCAAAAAGCCTGATGGCGAAACGGAGCGCGTTTTGATAAAAAAACGTCCGGGAAATGCGGGTGTGGCTGCATCTGTGAAATTCAAATACGGAATTGAAGTTGTCCCGCACGTTATTTGTGCAGGGTTTACTCGCGACCAAATTGAAGACGAACTCATTGATTTTCATTATCTTGAAATGGAAAATTTGCTTGTTTTGCGAGGCGACAAAATGAGGTCGGAGCTGATGTTTATTGCTGAAAACGGTGGATATGCACACGCCATTGATTTGCTAAAACAGGTACAAAACATGAATAGGGGAGTGTTGTTGCATTCAGAAACAGAAGTAGTTACGCCAACTTCATTTTCGTGCGGAGTAGCTGGTTACCCCGAAAAACACAGCGATGCTCCTAATTTTGAGCAAGATCTGCATTATTTGAAAGAAAAAGTCGATGCAGGTGCTGATTATATTGTTACTCAAATGTTTTTTGACAATACAAAATATTTTGAATTTGTCCGGCGGTGTCGCGAAATTGGAATTACAGTTCCGATAGTTCCGGGTGTTAAACCCATTGCCACTGCTAGTCAGGTTGACGTGTTGCCGAAACTTTTTAACGTAACACTTCCTGAGCCGCTCGAACACGCTTTACGTCTTTGTAAAACCAATGCCGATGCAAAAAATGTCGGTACGGAATGGCTTATCGCACAGGCAAAAGAACTCAAACAAGCAAATGTCCCGGCAATCCATATTTATACTTTTGGAATTCCGGACAATGTTGTAAAAGTATGTAAGTCAGTGTTTTAAATAATAATTACTGATCCTCATTTTGAACTCATGTTGTATTGAAGAAAAATTTCTGTAATCCCTTGTTTCTTATACTTTATTAATATAATTTTGCGACGCAAATTAGTAAATTAATCAATTAATAAAAATAATCATAAAAATTATGTATTGGCTATTTAAATCTTCTATTGGGAGAAAGCTGGTAATGAGTATTTCCGGTCTTTTTCTTATTCTTTTTTTAACGTTTCATGTATGTATGAATTTGGTGGCTATTTTCTCACCTGAAGCTTACAACATGATATGCGAATTTTTAGGTGCTAACTGGTATGCACTTGCAGGTACTATGGTGCTTGCTGCGGGCGTGTTTGTTCATATCGTGTATGCTTTTATTTTGTATTTCCAAAACAGAAGTGCGCGTGGAAACGATGCTTATGCTGTCAATGCAAAACCTAAAAATGTGGAGTGGGCGTCACAAAACATGTTGGCTTTAGGTATCGCAGTTGTTGCATTTTTAGCATTGCACATGTATAACTTTTGGGCAAAAATGCAATTGGTCGAAATATTGCATAAAGTAGGTATGGATGTGGACATAGCGAATGCTCAAAATGGTGTTTTCCACATTCAAAACACTTTCTCTTGCCCGATTGTAGTTATCCTTTATTTGGTGGGATTAGGTGCTTTGTGGTTTCACTTGACTCACGGTTTTTGGAGTGCTTTCCAAACAATGGGTATCAACGGTAAAGTGTGGTTCAATCGCTGGAAATGGATAGGAAATATCTATGTAACTGCTGTAATTCTCGGATATGTAGCTGTTGTTCTCGTATTTTTCATCAAAAATATTTGCTCTTACGGAGCCGCTTGCGGAATATAATTAAAAAAACATAAATCATGACAAAGATAGATTCAAAAATACCTCAAGGGCCATTAGAAAGAAAATGGACCAACTATAAAGACCATCAGAAACTGGTGAATCCTGCCAATAAACGTCGTTTAGATGTTATCGTTGTCGGAACAGGTTTGGCCGGAGCTTCCGCAGCTGCATCTCTCGGAGAATTGGGTTTCAATGTGTTGAATTTCTGTATTCAGGATTCTCCGCGTCGGGCGCATTCGATTGCTGCTCAAGGCGGTATCAATGCTGCAAAAAATTATCAAAATGATGGCGACTCTGTTTATCGTTTGTTTTACGATACACTTAAAGGAGGCGATTATCGTGCACGCGAGGCCAATGTTTACCGTTTGGCAGAAGTTGCTAACAGTATTATTGACCAATGTGTGGCTCAAGGAGTTCCTTTCGCTCGCGAATACGGTGGCTTGTTGGATAACCGTTCTTTTGGTGGCGCGCAGGTTTCCCGTACTTTCTACGCCAAAGGTCAAACCGGACAACAGTTATTGTTGGGTGCATATTCTGCATTAAGCCGTCAGGTAAACCAAGGTTCGGTAAAATTATATACTCGTTACGAAATGTTGGATTTGGTGATTATCGACGGTCGTGCCCGCGGTATCATCGCTCGCAATTTGGTAACAGGAAAAGTTGAAAGATTCTCGGCTCATGCTGTTGTAATCGGAACCGGAGGATACGGAAACACGTTCTTCCTTTCTACCAATGCCATGGGTTCTAACGGATCGGCAGTTTTGCAATGTTATAAAAAAGGAGCTTACTTCGCCAATCCTTGTTTTGCACAAATCCACCCGACTTGTATTCCCATTCACGGAGAGTTTCAGTCAAAATTAACCTTGATGTCCGAATCATTGCGTAACGATGGACGTATTTGGGTTCCCAAAAAGAAAGAAGATGCCGAAGCTATCCGTGCAGGCAAATTGAAACCAACTCAACTGAAAGAAGAAGATCGCGATTATTATTTGGAAAGAAGATATCCCGCTTTCGGAAACTTGGTTCCTCGTGATGTTGCCTCTCGTGCCGCTAAAGAACGTTGCGATGCCGGATTTGGCGTAGGTAGCGGTTTAGCTGTTTATTTGGATTTTTCCGACTCAATCAAGCGTTTGGGAATGAAAACAGTAGAAGAACGTTACGGAAACTTGTTCCAGATGTACGAAAAAATAGTAGATGAAAATCCGTATGAAACTCCGATGATGATTTATCCGGCTATCCACTACACTATGGGTGGAATTTGGGTAGATTATGAACTGATGACCTCCATCCCCGGATTGTTTTCTATTGGAGAGGCTAACTTCTCCGACCATGGAGCCAACCGTTTGGGTGCTTCTGCCTTGATGCAAGGTTTGGCCGACGGATATTTCGTTCTTCCTTATACAATACAAAACTACTTATCTGATCAAATTGGTGTACCTCGTTTCAGTACCGATTTGCCCGAATTCCAACAAGCAGAAAACGAAATCAACGAAAAGATTGCCAAATTGATGAGTATCAATGGAAAACGTTCGGTTGATTCTATCCATAAAGAACTTGGTCACATTATGTGGGATTATGTAGGAATGGGACGCACCAAAGAATCTTTGGAAACAGCTTTGAAGAAATTAAAAGAAGTGAAAAAAGAATTCTGGTCTAATGTACGCATTCCGGGAGAACCCAATACATTGAATGTCGAACTCGAAAAAGCATTGCGCGTAGCCGACTTTTTAGAAATTGGTTATTTGATGGCTTTAGACGGATTGAATCGCAACGAATCTTGTGGAGGCCATTTCCGCGAAGAATATCAAACACCTGATGGAGAAGCACTTCGTGATGATGAACATTATTCATACGCAGCTTGCTGGAAATATATAGGAGAAGATCAAGATCCTGAGTTAATTAAGGAACCTCTTGATTATGAGTTCGTTCAACGTCAACAAAGAAATTACAAAGCGTAAAAGTCATGGAAAAAAATATCAATATAAATTTGAAGGTCTGGCGTCAAAAAGGGCCAAAGGCCAAGGGTGCATTTGAAACATATAAATTAGATGGTATTTCGGTAGATTCTTCTTTTCTCGAAATGTTAGACATCTTGAACGAGAACCTAATCAACGAAGGAAAAGAGCCTGTAGTGTTTGATCACGATTGTCGCGAAGGAATTTGCGGTATGTGTTCTTTGTATGTAAACGGGCATCCACACGGACCCGACGAAGACATAACTACTTGTCAGTTGCACATGCGTAAATTCAAAGATGGAGAAACAATCACCGTAGAACCTTGGCGTTCGGCAGGTTTCCCTGTAATTCGTGATTTGATGGTCGATCGCACAGCTTTTGATAAAATCATTCAAGCCGGAGGATATGTTTCTGTGAATACAGGAGGAATTCCGGATGCCAATGCAATTCCGATTTCCAAAATTGATGCCGATGAGGCAATGGATTCTGCATCATGTATTGGCTGTGGTGCTTGTGTGGCTGCTTGTAAAAACGGTTCGGCAATGTTGTTTGTTTCAGCCAAGGTAAGCCAGTTGGCGTTGTTGCCACAGGGTAGGATAGAGGCAGCCCGTCGTGCCAAAGCAATGGTTGCTAAAATGGACGAACTCGGTTTCGGAAACTGCACGAATACAGCTGCTTGTGAACAAGAATGTCCTAAAAATATTTCAATTAGCAACATTGCTCGCTTGAACAGGGAGTTTTTGAAAGCAAAACTCGCAGATTGATGTAAAAATAGAAGATATAAATAAAAAAATAAAGGGAATGATAGTAATTTCATTCCCTTCTTTTTTGTTTTTATTTAGAGATAATGTATCTTTGAGCCTTAATGAAGATACTTCAAATAGCAAACGGAGATTTCTTTTCCACATACGGGGGAGGACAGGTCTATGTGAAAAACTTGGTCGATGAAATGATTCGTCAAGGTTTGGATGTTTCGGTATTGTCGTTTGTTAATAAAAAATCGGATATTCCGTTTCAAAAACAGAACTACAAAGGAGTAGATCTCTATGAAGTCTATCAAAAAGACGAATCGATAATTAAAACTCTGATTCAAAAAATTGCTCCCGATATTATTCACATTCATGCGGAAAAAGCATTGATTTCCCGAATCAGTAGGGAACTTTCTATTCGGAATGTAGTTACGGCACACCACGGTGGAATTGTTTGTCCGGCAGGCACATTATTGAATTGCAAGGATGAAATATGCAAGGTTCCGGTGAATCAAAAAGATTGCACACGATGTGTTTTACGAAATACGAAAACAGGCGAATGTTTCTATCCGTTATTGAAAATAATGCCGCTTTCACTTCGGTTGAAAATGGGGAAAGCATTGGCTAAACTTCCGTTTATTTATTTTGTTACACCCATTGTAAGTGCCAATTTGCATATCGAAAACAAACAAAAAGAATGGGAGACAATCATCCGAAATACCGATCGAATGATTGCACCTTCGTATGCGATTGCCGATAGTATGGTGTTGAACAGATTTCCGAAAGACAAAATAAAAATTGTTCCTCATGGAATTCCGGTTCGTCATTGCGAACTGCGAGGAACGAAGCAGGAAGCAAACCAGAAAATAGATTGCTTCGAGCAAAGCTCTCGCAATGACGAACGCAATTTGTCATCCTTTCACAATAAATTAAAATTCTTTTATGTAGGTCGTATCGGCCATATCAAAGGCATTCATTTACTTTTGAAAGCATTTTCTCAATTGGATACTTCCCTGTGTGAATTGCATTTGGTGGGCGACATAAAAGGGAAATGTGAACAAAAGTGGGTAAAACAATACAAGCACTGTTCGAATATCTTCTTTCATGGGAAAATACAACCGGATGAAGTCGCAAAATGTATTCAGCAATGGGATGTGTTGGTTCATCCTGCGATTTACTTGGAGGTTTTCGGACTAAATATCAGCGAAGCCTTATCGGAAGGTAAACCGGTTATTGCCACTCGTTGCGGTGGTGCCGAAATGCAAATACAAGACAAGATAAACGGCTTATTAATCGAGCCGAATAATATTGATGAACTGAAAAACGCCATGCAATGGATGATCGATCATCCGGCAGAAAGGAAAAAGATGGCGAAACTTGCACCGGAAAAAGTGATTTCAATGGAAGAACATGTGAAAGATTTACTTGATGTATATGAGAAAACGAGTTTGCATTGATATAAATTCTATTGTTCCGCTTAAATCGATGGGCTATTTAACCGGAGTTGGTAGAACGACTTTCGAATTGGTCAAAGAAATTGATCGATTAAAAGATGAATTACCTTTCGATGTCGTATTATATCTGCAAAATATTCGTGGAATCACTCCTGCTGATTTTGGCATTTCGTTGCCGTATAAAAATTTACATCTTCCATTTCGAGATTATATCAACAAATTCATTTCACCGGTTCATGTTCGAACAGTTCTAACTCGATATGATTTGTGGCATTGCCCCCATAATTCTGATTATGTAGATAATGTTTCAAAAACCATATTTACGATGCATGATATGCTGATGTATACTTACCCGACTGAATTTTCACCGGAGGCTCATAAAAAATTCGAAAATGTCGTTCTTCATAATATGCGTTCGTGTCGTGCCGTTATTACATGTTCGCAATCAACGAAAAATGATATAGTCAAATATATCGGAGTAGATCCGGATAAAATACATGTCATTTATTGGGGCATTAACCATCGTTTATTCAAACCTTATCCTGACAAAGAATATTTAAAAGATAAGTTGGCGAAGAAATTTGCAATTAATAACCCTTATTTCTTTTCTGTTTCTTGTGGTTATAAGCGGAAAAATACTATTGAATTGATTCACGCATACAATGACTTGGCAAAGCAAAATCCGGTGAATGATTTGGTGTTAGTGTGGAATCATTATGGCAAGGATGTGGAAGAATTGTTAAGAAAGAATCCGCGTATTCATATCTTGAAAAATATAAGTGATGAGAATTTGATGGAATTATACAATGGTGCTACAGC
>JAIRVZ010000053.1 GCA_031253625.1 Dysgonamonadaceae bacterium | reverse complement strand
AAGACAATATTGAAGGGTATTATTTGCCGTCATTGGGAGAAGGATTAATCATTGCAGAAACAGAAATTTCGGGTATCGAACTTTTGAAATTGCATTTGCAACATAACGACCGTGTTGTTCTTCCAAAAGAAAACCTCGCTGCACAAAAATTCTTGCAAGAAGTAGGTTTTGAGGAGGTAAAATCAATCAAAAGGATGAGATTGGGCGAAGAACGAAAAGTGAAATTTGTCAATATGTACAACAGAATTGGAGGAAATGTCGGATGAAAATTGAAGATAATGTTAAACGAAAACAAAATGCCAGCGCCCAACAAGCGGTTTGGCGCATACATCAAGAACCCTTGTGGACAGCGATGGCGCGTTTTTGCAAGCGTGCGGTTGCAGACAGTTTGAGAGCATACACGAAAGAAAATATTTTTAAAAAAATGTTCGTACTTTTACGGACACAAAAAAGTAGAGAGACAATGAGAATAGAAAAAATTATCGAAAACAAAAAACAGTTCCTCGACTTGTTGTTATTGGCAGACGAGCAAGAAAATATGATTGACAAGTATTTGCCGTGCGGAGACTTGTTTGCTTTATATGACAATGATTTGAAAAGTGTTTGCGTTGTAGTGCCGATAGACAGCGAAACTTGCGAATTGAAAAATATAGCGACATACGAAAAATGTCAAGGTAAAGGCTGCGGCAAAGCATTGATAAAATTTATTTCTGATTTTTACAAAAACAGCTACAAAACAATGCTTGTCGGAACAGGCGAAATTCCGTGGATTTTGTCGTTTTATGAAAATTGCGGATTTGAAAAGTCATATCGAGTAAAGAACTTTTTTACTAATAATTACGACCACCCAATGTTCGATGGAGAAATACAACTTGTTGACATGATCTATCTGAAAAAAGATTTAAAAAGTAAATGAAAACATTAGAAGAAAGCATTGCAACAGCAATGGACTTTGACAAAAACACGGAAATTGTACCCTTTTTGCCGTATATTTTGCAAGATTTTTGGGATTTTGGAACACCGCCCGAAATTGTTATAAATCTTGTTCAAAAACACTGCAAAAATTATTCAAACCTCAATGTGTTGGATTTAGGTTGTGGCAAGGGTGCTGTTTCTGTAAAATTGGCGGTTACATTGAGTAGCAAATGCTTGGGAATAGACGGTATTTCCGAATTTATCGAAATCTCGAAAGAGAAAGCGCGAGAATACAAAGTAGAAACATTATGTCGGTTTGAAGTGGGAGATATTCGCAAAAAAATAAAAGAATTAGATAAATTCGATGTTATTGTTTTAGGTGCTATCGGACAAGTTTTCGGCGATTATTACGCAACACTCACAACACTCTCACAGCATTTGACAGCAGAAGGAATTATCATTATCAATGACGCTTACATTGAGGACACAAGCACATATCAACACCCTGCCGTATTGCCTTTACGGAAATTATTAAAACAAGTTGAGCAGGCAGAAATGGAATTGATTGATAAATACACAGATGTAACAGACAATGAAGAATATACGGAACAATTTGTAAAAATAGAAAATAGATGTAAAGAATTGATTGCGAAATATCCTGAAAAAAGTTCTCTTTTTGAAAACTATATCCAAATTCAAGCCGATGAATATGATGAAATGAAAAATGATATGATTTGCTCGGTTATGGTGTTTAAAAAATGCAGTTCGACAGTGAAATAGAAAATTGAACGTTAAACTTAATATAAATCGTCTGACAATATGATTCTAAGAAATGTGGAAGCAAATCCTACAACTGATCCGAGTGGGTTAATAAAGTTACGTGATAGTATATATGCTGCTGATTTGTTTACTGTTGCTATATCTCACCTTAAGCTTTTTTCGTGGATAAGTCTTAATAAGGCACCGAATATTAGTGAAATATGTACTGAATTTCAAATTAAAGAGAGACCGGCAGATGTCATGCTTACTCTTTTAAAATCATATAACTTAATAACTGAGAAACTTGGCAGGTTTTATTTAACAGAACTTGCACAGGAGCATTTAGTTGATTCCGCTCAATGGTGTTTAGAGCCATATATCGCATCACAAAAAAATCGTTCTATTTGCTTAGATATGTTGAAGGTTTTACAAACAGGAGAACCAATTAATTGGGGTGCAGAAAAGGATGAAAATGAGTGGGCAATTGCTATGGAAAAAGAGGAATTTGCTGAATCATTTACATCTGCGATGGACAGCAGGGGAGCATATCTGGCACCGGCTTTTGCAAGAAGTGTAGATTTTTCAGAGTATAGCAGACTTTTAGATATAGGTGGTGCATCGGGGATTTATTCGGTAGCAGTAGTTCAAAAGCATAAACATATGACAGCTTCTGTATTGGAAAAGCCTCCGGTCGATAAAGCTACTAGGTACTCAGTTAATAAAAGAAAAATGGCTGATAGGGTGAGTGTTATTGCCGGCGATATGTTTAAGGAAGATCTTCCGAAAGGTTTTGATGCTCATCTTTATTCAAATGTTTTTCACGACTGGGATGCTGATGATGTTAAAACTCTACTTAAAAAATCGTATGATAGTTTATTACCGGGAGGTATACTCTTGATACATGATGCCCATATTAATGCTGAAAAAACTGGACCTGTTGAAATAGCGGAATATTCGGTATTATTAATGAGTTCAACAAGAGGGAAATGCTATTCGGTGAAAGAAATGGAGGACATGCTAATTGATGCAGGATTTTTGAATATTGAGGTTATACAAACGGTTGCAAAAAGAAGTATAATTAAAGCGAAGAAAAACGGTGGGTAAACCCGAAGATTTTGACATCTAAATTAGAACAAAAAATTAAGCAGAAAACAAATCGCTCATAATTCCATCGGAAATAAAAATGCCTTTGCGCGTTAATCTTAAAAAATCATTTTCCTGTAGAACCGTTTGATTTTGAATGTGTTTTTTCGCTTGTTGTAAACAGTATGCTTTTTTCTCTTTTCCGTGTAAGAGTTCCAATTCATTTAGGTCCATACCTTTCATGGTGCGCATACGCGTCAAGATAAAGTCATTGTATGCTTCTTTTTCTCCTATGACTTCAACCTCCGAAGACAAATTTCCTTGATTGATACTTTGAATGTATTTGTCTAAATTCGGGATGTTCCAATGGCGAACTTTTCCGTTGAAAGAATGAGCAGCGGCTCCGATTCCCAAGTAATGAGTCCCATTCCAGTAAGAAGAATTATGCTTGGACTCAAAGCCCGGCTTGGCAAAATTAGAAATTTCGTAATGTTCAAAACCGTTGTTTTCCAATATGTCCATCATTTTGGAAAACATTTCCACACTTAAATCTTCATCTACCGGAACTATTTTTCTTTGATTCAACAATCCATGAAGCTTCGTTCCTTCTTCATAAATCAAATGGTAGGCGGAAATATGTTGTATGTTCAAACTCAATGCCTGTTTTAAAGTATCTTCCCAAGTTATCATGGTTTGATTGGGCAGACCATACATTAAATCAATGCTGATATTTGAAAATCCGTAATCCTGACAAATTTTAATTGCCTGAATTGCTTTTTGTGCGTTATGACGACGGTTTAAAAAACGCAATTCTGCATCATTGAAACTTTGTATTCCTATACTGATTCTGTTGAAAGGCAAGTTTTTTAATGATTCCAGATATTCGGGAGTGATGTCGTCGGGATTAGCCTCTATGGTAATTTCGTTAGGTTTCTCGCTACGCTCGAAATGACACCCCTTTTTTTTCTCCTTCCTTGATTTGCAAATGCCCGTCATTTCGAGCGTAGCGAGAAACCTAACGAAATCATCCGCCGAAAGCTGCGAAGGAGTACCTCCACCAAAATAAACAGTTTGAATTTCTTCTCCTTTCAGATAATCTTTCCGCAATTCCAATTCTTTACACAATGCCTCTATGTATTGCGTTTTTTTACTCATTGATGTTGAAGAAAAAAAATCGCAATAAACGCAACGTGTTTTGCAAAAAGGAATATGTATATAAATACCGGCCATTACTTGAGCCAAAGGTATACAAAATTTGAAATACATAAAATTTTGTATGTATTTTTATTTTACATACCTTTGTCGATTGAGTTATTAACACATTATTTATTATTTAAATTTCAATATGAAAAAGTTATCTTATTTTTTATTGGCAACTTTAGTTTGTTTCTCGTTGTTTTTTGTTTCTTGTAAAAAAGACGATCCGGTCAACAATGATAGTTTTGGAGAATCTACTAAGCCCGTTGACAATTCGGAAATTCTATCATTCCCATTTTCTAAATTAACTCCCGAAGAACAAAAAGAAAAATTGCAAAGTGAAGCAAATGCTTTTTTGGCCGCATTAAATGATTTACCCAATAGTACTTGCCTAAAAACTTTAAAGGCATTCGATGCTTTGTTGTCAATTAATTCACCTGAAATCGGGAATTTTAATCTGAATTCGTCTAAAAATATTATTTATATCAAAGATTTTTACGGAAAATATACATGGAATTCTCTAAAAAAGACTTGGACTGTATCAGAAAATAGTAGCCAACTGGAATTTAATTTCCCTACAGGAACAGCATCCGCAAGAATTGTAATAACAGGAGTGGCATCTAATGCTAAAACCGAAACGCATGAAGAGTATTATGATTATGACAAGGGTAAATATGTAGAAATAACCAACGTGTATGAATTACCCAAAGAACTTACCGCTAAGATTTACTCGTCGGATAAAGAAGTCGGATCTATTGAATTGAAATCAAATATTGTTGACGATCAAACGCCTCCTTCATTATCAGCATTGAAATATGTCATGGATGAATATGTTTTAACCATGGCAGCAGAAAGGAAAACTCCGAATGTTATATCTTCTACATTGAAAAAAGGGAATCAAGTTTTGATTAATGCGACTGCAGATTTAAGTTATAATGTAGACAATGCTATAAATGGTAAAGAACCGGGTGATATGAAAGCAAATATGGTTATCCGGATTTTGAACAATCTTGCCATTGCCGGAAACATGGATATTGATAAATATACTGCTGCCGATAACAAAGCTTATAAAACATACGAAGAGAAAGCGTATGAGATATATGATAAATATTGGAATGATGAGATAAGTTATGAACAGGCCATTCAATTGATGAACGGAAATGAAGAAGTATATTATAACGCATCAGCCAAAGCTTTTAATGACAATACTCTTTTGTATATAGCATCCTTAAAGGATAAAGCTAAATTTGCACGAATGATTCAAACTGCAAAAGAATATTCCGAAAGTTGGGAGACTTATGATTGGGATTATGATTGGGATTATTATTATGAAACGGGTAAATTCAGGTATTATGATAACGGCAAATGGGTTTATTATGATGAGCCTCGCACAAATATACCTATACTTATTGGGATAGTGGCTATTCTTTCGAGTTTGGAGACAAATCACGAATTGATACCGAGGTTTATTTCTCTGAAGGATTTAATGTATTCATGAATAATCTGATGAAGTTTCTTGATAAATTTAGATCAAATAATTGAATAATACGAACCTCTCACGGGTAAATTTCTGTGGGAGGTTTTTATTTTGTTTCTATTCTATAATTATAAGTTCCATATCCGCACCAAATACCGATTCCTCCTGAAATATTCGATTTTAAGCTTGTATTAGCCGGGAAAATCGGATTTTGTGTATTGAGCACTTCGTTTTGCCAACTTGTATAGAAGTCATAACCATGTTTAGGTTGTGTTCTAAACTTCAGAAAAACCGTATTTCCTGTAACAAAATGAGTGGCAAAATTCATTTTTGGAAATATAACCGGCCCTTTATTGACTTGTATGGAAATCAACTCATTTTTTTCAAACAATGAAGAATTAATATTCCCATATAAACCCGGAGTAAAAACCGTTTCTTCTTTATCCACTCTTGTTGCTATCTGATAATACAAATCGGAGGTATTGAAAAAACTTATGTGTATATAACCGGTAGTGTCGACAGGCGATGTTTTTTCGAACCAAAATTTTTCCAATGCAACAGGTTGTGGGATATAAGTTTCTGCTGAGATAATTCCATCCCGGTATTCTATTTTCAAACTGTAAGACTTTCCCGGTTGCCCTTTAAGGTAAGTACCATAATAAATATAAGGAGGCAAATAGTTATTATTTAAGCCTAAAGTCAATATTTCTGTTTGTTCTCCATCGCTTACAGATACTTTGGCCGACCGGATTACATGCTCAAGCAGAAAAGCAGTATCCATCATTTGTTCAAAAGGAGCCGTCCATGACAACATCACAATAGCAGGAGTCCCGTTTTCAATCCAACCTTCTACTGCGATTTTAGGTATATATTCTACATAATCGATATTTTTTTCATCATTACATGAAAGCAGGTTCCATAAAAATAAATTCAGCATGAAAAAGTATAACAAGTTCTTCATTTTTTCTAAAATTTAAATTTCCAGCTGATAGACGGAATTATTGTATTCAATTTCTTTCGCTTTACAGCAACTTTAACATTTCCGGTTTCTTTATCCTGTTCTACATTCAGGAATATATATACAGGATTATTCACCATAAATACATTGTAGATAGAAAAGTTGATCCCGTTGTCTTTTTTGCACCAATAATTTACCGAAAGATCCATCCGGTTATAGTTAGGCATCCGGGCAGCATTATAATCTCCGTATTCTTTTACGGGAGCACTATTAATAAAATACCACGAAGATGGTAGAGTATAGGCATTGCCTGTTGCATAAACATATACAACCGAAACATCCCATTGATTGTTTAGGGTGTAAGAAGAAACAAAAGACAAGTCGTGCCGGCGATCAAATTTTGCAGGAAATATTCTTCCTTCGTTTATTCCATCAAATTCCCGTTCGGAACGTCCCAAAGTATAACTAACCCAACCGGTAAATCTATCATAATTTTTTTTCACGATCAACTCGAGACCGTATGCTTTGCCTGTTCCATTTAAAACATTTTCTGTGTAAGAATTGATTTGTTGGGTTATAAAATTTTGGGAATATTCCGTTACATGGTTCATATTGCGGTAGAATATTTCTGCAGAAATATCAAATGCATCATTCAGAAAAGATTGAAAATAACCTGCCGAAAATTCATCCCCCGACTGAGGTGGTATTTTTTTCGATGCAGTTGTCCAAAAATCAGTTGGTATTCCTATACTTGATGGGGTTAACAAAATTAAATATTGATTTTGGCGACTGTAGGCCGCTCGTAAAACGCTTGTTTCATTGAGTCTGTAGCGCAAAGCCACCCGGGGATTGATACTATTAAATGATTTATCCTGAATAAATAAATTATAACGCAAACCCATTTCAGCTGTTAATTTGGAAGTAAAGGAAACATTTGACGACATGTATAATCCGGCATCATGAGCATTTAATGTGGAAGGATTGCTTGTATTGTATCTTTGTCCGGCATTTACCATTTCATAAGTTTGAGGCGTTACTTGGTGGAAAGCATATTGCAATCCTGTTTCTAAAAAGATATTTTTGAGACGAAAAAGGAATTTGTTCTTATATCCAACATCTTGAATTTTCGATGTCAGGTCAATCTTCATTTCTGCCTGATTGGAAGAAAGCATATTGCGATATTCACTTGTATAGATTTGCTGCGAAAATTGTGTCTCCCCCATGCGGGTATCCCATTGAGCAGATAAAGAACGATTTTCCCATTTTAACAATCCATTCAGTAAGAAATTATTATCTGCAATATTGAAATTATCTTCCCCGAAAAATGCATCTATTATAATTCTATTATTTTGCGATAATTCCCCAATCAAGGTGATATTTGTATCGTAAAAATTGTAATCAGTATTTTCTACCCTGTTTTTTGCATTGTTATTTACGGTTGCATCTAATAACGGCTGCATCAACAATTCTATGTAAGTTTTTCTCCCTGAGAGATATAACCCGAATTTTTCTCCAACCGGCAGTTGCAATGTAGCTTGGGAAGATAATAATCCTACATTTCCCTTAACAGAAACCTGTTCCGGCAAACCACTTTTGGTTCTTACATCAATGACAGAACTCAGCCTTCCTCCATAGCGAGCATTGATCCCTGTTTTATGAAGTTCTAACAAGGAAATGTGGTCGGAATTAAACAATGGAAAAAAACCTAACAGATGTCCCGGAGTATAAAGAGGAACATTATTGTATAACAAAAGATTTTGTCCCTGATCTCCACCCCTGATATACATATTTGTATTGGCATCGCCCGAATTTTGAACTCCGGGAGTAAGTTCCAATAACTTTAATAAATCTGTATTACCCATCACCGACGGTAAAGTGGAAACAGCAGAAGGATTAAAAGAAATTTTTCCTGAGGATAATCCTCCCATCTTTTTTTTCGAATCCCCTGTTATCACAACTTCTTTTCCGGAGACCTGCAACGTAGAATCTTTCAACGGAATTGAATCTTTCAATGTGTAGTTTTCTTTAGAAAACAAACTGGATTGAAATATAAATATGATTGTTATTAAAAAAAATATTTGTTTTTGAAAATTCATATACTTCCGACAATCAAAAAGCCACACATTGTGGAAAAATTCCACATAAATAAGATTTTTTTCCTCAAAAAATAATAAAAAAACAAAAAATAGCGAACAAAAAATCTTTGGCATAGGTTTTGTCTTGTGTATAGTGAGGAAAATGTGAGGTTGATATTACAATGATATAATTAAGATCACAATTAAACACACTAAAATATAACACACACGCGAAATTACTATTTGATATGTTTTTCTTTTGACTGGAAAAGTTACTTGCTCTCTTGCAAGTAACTTTGTCTTTTTATAGGGTTTCCTGTTTGATTACCTTTCAGCGACCGCTCTTCCGGCAGCCAATGCTTTGAGATTAGTCGCAACAATTTCGTCTCCTTTCCGGCCGAATATACTGCGAATTCCATCTTCCAACTTAGAATAATCGATTCCGATATAGGGAGAAGCCGCACCTAACATAACTATATTAGCAGAACGGGATGCTCCTAAATCTTTAGCGATTTGTTCTATATCTAACATTACTTTGTTTGGTAGAGCGTTGATGGCATCCATTATTTTATCCAATTCCGGATAGTTAGGTATATTAATGAACGGTTTAGAATTGGTTACCACCCAACCATCTTTTTTCAAGTAGGGCAAATAACGCAATGCCTCCATTGGTTCGAGAGAAATAATAACGTCGGCAGAACCTTTGGCAATCAAATCGGAAGCAATAGGCTGATCGCTGATTCGAAGATTAGATTGCACATCTCCTCCTCGCTGACTCATACCGTGCACTTCGGCTTGTTTCATAAATAATCCGTCTTTAAGTGCTGCTTTCCCAATAACGGCAGCTATGGAGAGGATTCCTTGTCCTCCTACTCCTGATAATATGATGTTTACTTTCATGTTATTTTACTTTTGCTTTTCTTGCGTATGTTTGAATACACTCTCTTCTTGGTATAATCACTGAAACTCCTTTATACTCAATTTCTTCACGAATCATGGTTTTCATTTCTTCGAAATTCTTTTTTAAAGGAATTATCACCCGTAAATGTTCCGGTTCAACTCCTATTCCAAGACAAATTGATTCCAAGCGGCCGGTCGCCGAAGAATCTTGTCCACCTGTCATTCCGGTAGTTTCGTTGTCAGAAATAATGATAAGCACGTTGGCATTGTTGTTAACGCAATCCAACAATCCGGTCATTCCGGAGTGAGTGAATGTTGAATCACCGATAACAGCAATTGAAGGAAATAAGCCAGCCTCTGCCGCTCCTCTTGCCATGGTAACAGACGCACCCATGTCGACACAAGTATCGATAGCGCGAAATGGAGGCAATGCACCTAACGTATAACACCCGATATCGCTGAAAACTTTGGCATTTTCGTATTCTTTTATCACCTCGTTGAGAGCCTCGTATACATCACGGTGTCCACAGCCCTGACACAATGCAGGAGGACGACCTGTAACGACTTCCGGAATCGTATAATATGTTTTTACCTCTTTTCCTAAAGCTTTGCTCACAATGTCGGGATTTAATTCTCCATCACGCGGGATAGAACCATCCAAACGCCCATGTACTTTTACACCTATTCCTAAACAACCTTTCAGTTGATTTTCTACAAACGGGAAACCATCTTCTAAGACAAGGATTTCGTCGCAAGTATCTACCAATTGTTGCAGTTGTTTTTTAGGTACAGGATATTGGCTTATTTTCAAAACCGGATGTTGAAATCCTTCGATAAAATTTTCTTGCAAATAATTGAATGCGATTCCGCAGGCAATGATTCCAAGTTTACCCACCACCCCCAAAAGGGAGTTAGGGCTGCAAGATTGTGCATTATGCTGCAACAAAGTCCCCTTTAGGGGATTTAGGGGTAAAATTAATTGATTGTATGAGGATTCTTCCGAACATTTCAAGAATTCATCTTGCTTTTCAATAAGAACTTTAAATCTTCTACGAGCATTTACCGGAAGTAAAACAAATCGTTGACGGCCATCTTCAGGAGTGCTCAACTGATTTTGAGACAATGGCTTGCGTGTAATAACACCCGAACGTGAATGTGCCATACGGGTAGTAATACGCAACAAAACCGGATAACCCAAACGCTCCGACAATTCAAATCCATCATAAACCATATCGTATGCTTCCTGTTGATTCGACGGTTCGAGTACCGGAATCATAGCAAAATCGCCATAAAACCGGCTATCTTGTTCATTTTGAGACGAGTGCATAGATGGGTCATCGGCCGTAACAATAACTAATCCGCCATTGATTCCCGTCATAGCAATATTCATAAACGCATCTGCAGCAACATTTAATCCGACATGTTTCATGCAAGAAATAGTTCTCTTTCCGGCATACGACATACCCAAGGCAGCTTCCAAAGCTGTTTTTTCATTGCAACACCAAGTAGACCGTACACCGTTTTCTTTTGCCACCGGAGATGCTTGTATATATTCCGTGATTTCCGTAGAAGGTGTTCCCGGATACGAATAAACACCGGAAATTCCCGCATCTATGGCCGCTTGGGCAATAGCTTCATCGCCCAAAAACAATTGTTTTTCCATTATTTTGTTATTAATTATTTTTCAATTTTTGTCGTATTATTTCAACAACTCGCGACAATTCTTTCTCGGTCAGCATAGAACCGGAAGGTAAGCACAAACCGTTTTCAAACAATGCGTCGCTTGTTCCGTCTCCATAGTACGGACAGTCGTTAAAAATCGGCTGCAAGTGCATTGGTTTCCACAAAGGACGTGATTCAATATTCACTTCATTCAATGCCAAGCGTAAATCTTCGCGCGTAATTCCATTCGTCTTTTCTGCATCTACAATAATAGATGTCAACCAATAATTGGAATAAAAATCGGCAGAAGGTTCCGTTTGGAAACTAATTCCTTCGACATCAGCCAAATGTTCTCTGTAATATTGATTGTTTTTTCTTCGTTGCTCTACTCGTTGTGGTAAAACCATCATTTGCCCACGACCGATACCCGCAGAAATATTACTCAAGGCGTAGTTATACCCGACAGTTGAATGTTGGTAATACGGAGCATCGTCTCTTGCCTGAGATGCCAAAAAGCGAGCTTTATCCGTAAATTCTTTATTTTTGGATAATAAAACACCTCCATTAGAAGTGGTAATAATTTTATTCCCATTAAAAGAAATCATTGCAATATCTCCAAAAGTTCCACAATAATCGCCTTTGTATTTTGAGCCTAAAGATTCGGCAGCATCTTCCAGCAAAGGAATTTCATACGATTGTGCAATTTGCCTGATTTCATCTATTTTAGCCGGCATCCCATACAGATTCACCCACACGATTGCTTTGGGTTTCTTCCCTTTTTTCAAACAATCTTTTATTGCCGTTTCCAACAATTCGGGCGATATATTCCATGTTTCTCTCTCACTATCAACAAGTACCGGAGTTGCACCCAAATAAACAGCGGGATTAACAGTTGCAACAAAAGTCAAATCCTGACAGATTACATAGTCATCACGCTTTACTCCTAAAATAATCAATGCTAAATGTAATGCGGCAGTTCCGGTGTTAGTTGAGGTTGCATATATATTTTTTCCGAGAAAGCTACAGATATCTTGTTCAAAACCGGTTACATTTTCTCCTATAGGAGCAATCCAGTTTTTGGCAAAAGCATCTTGAATAAAATCAAGTTCTTTACCGGAAGTATGAGGAGGAGAAAGCCAAATGCGAGGTGTCATACCGTCTTCATTAATCTAAATTTCAACAAATATATTAAGATTAATGGAAATAACGATATAATAAACAATATTGTCCAATTTAAGGTTTGTGTTTGATAAACATAAACTGTAACAGCACAGATGATTAACTGTACAATTGCATAGCCAACAGATACTTTCAAGTGAGATATTTTTCGTTCATTAGATAATATCTGATAGAAGTGTAGGCGGTGTGCTTCAAATATATTTTGTTTCAGATAAAGCCTATGTAGAATGGTACAAACAGCATCTACTCCATAAACCGCCAAAAATAAAATCCAAATTAGAGATTCTGTTTTCATCATCAATTGAAGCAACAAAGTAACTATCCAAAAAGAGATTGCCATACTTCCTACATCTCCGGCAAAACATTTAGCTCTTTTTCTGAAATTGAAGAAAAGAAAAACAATGCTTGCTAATATGGCATAATTGATAAAATCGGGCTGAGTAAATGAAACTATTTTCTGATTTACATATTGTAAACCAATCAATATGACAAGACTATACCAGCCTGTAATTCCATTGATTCCATCCATAAAATTATAGGCATTCAATACTCCTACAAAGAACACATAAGCGGCCAATATCAACCACCAAGGGAGAAATGAATATAATCCCAAGCCATAAAATACCAAACTTATGGAAAGGAAATGAATAACAATTCGCACTTTATTGGGTAGAGAAGAAACATCATCCCAAAAGCTCACACCACAAATTAAAGTTATTCCGATAAGAAAATAAATACTTTCGGGCAAATTCATTACAGAAAACAACACACCAGCCAACCAGTATATTATGCCACCTCCACGAATCGTAATATAATTGTGAGAACTGCGCAAGTTGGGTTTATCAATGATATTATACTTGTCGGCAATCTTGAAATAAACAAGCATCCCGACAAAAAGAACTAATAAAACAATCAAATAATGAAATATTAAGCTTGTGTCCATAAGTATATTATAAAAGTTATTTGTGTAATAGTTGTTTTATGAATATTGATTGAAAAATGCCTTTATTCCTTCTTCATCATTGGGCTCGGGCGACCAAGGCGCAAAATCTTCCGGTGCTAACGGGGTAAACGGTCCTTCTTTTAGTTCATAGATTACAGTTCCCGACTGTTTAACTATCATGCTGTGCCACACTCCGGCCGGAATATCCACGCCATAATTATCAATTTCGGGATTTAAAGCTACTCTTTGAATTAACTTTCCTTCATCATCAAAAATCAAAACATCTAATTCTCCTCGCAATACGATGTATGCTTCTGTTTTCGGAGGGGTCCAATGACGGTGTGGGCGAAGATAAGTATGTGGTTCCAAAGCATTCAGCATCCGGTTAACCGGGTCTTCTAATTGCTTGTGAATATTGTAGTTCATTCGTAGGCGTTCACTCTGGATAGCTTTTGCAGTAGTTTCGTCTAAAAGTAGTTTATTTATTATCAGCATTCGTTAAAATTTTTATTTCAACAATAGTAATTTTTCAACCAATATTCAAAAGTTGGATCTTACAATGAGATATTTGGCATTTGTTTAATATTTAAGGCTTTCTTTATTTTTCCGTGAGATATTTCACTCAAAATAATTTAATACACGATAACCGCCTTCTTTTAAGTAAGCTTCTTTTTTCATTTCTTTGACATCGCTGAGCATCATATCTTCGACTACCATCTGCAAAGAATATTGAGGAATCCAACCTAATTTAGTCCGCGATTTGGTAGCGTCGCCAATAAGCAATTCAACTTCCGTCGGACGGAAATACTGAGGGTCTACCCTGACCACAGATT
>JAIRVZ010000083.1 GCA_031253625.1 Dysgonamonadaceae bacterium | reverse complement strand
CTTACTCCCGAATGAGTAATGAAGCTCTTTTCCCGCAGGGTTTGATTGGAGTAGGATTTGCCGTAATACTTAGCTATCATGCGAAGACAGGTCGCGCCGCAGTCCATAGCGTCGAGTTGAGTATAGTGAGGAAAGGTTTTCATTTATTATTATCAGTAATCCATCTCCACACAACATCAATACCTTTTTTAACTTCATCAGTAGAACTCTCTATGACAATGTCAGGGTTTATAGCATCTTCATAACATAATGATTCTTGCGGACGAATAAAATATTTGTGACTTACGCCTCCCGTAATATTGGTATTTGGCAGTTGCCACATCAGTATATCACCATAATTGCATGGGCGATAAATACTATTTTCTCCGATAATCGTTCCGATTTTATTATCACGAGCCAAAATTATCAAATCCCCTGCGCTACTATAAGTACCTTTCCCTTGTATAAAATATGTTTTACCTCTAAATATTTTGGAACTGTCATTATTGACAGGAAAAAACTTGTTTAAAATATCTTCATTATCCTCTCCAATATTTAAGTCTTTGCAATTGTATAGATTACCTATCACAATATTTTCGTTAAAATCAATTGCTCTTTTGAATATTTCAGGATATTTTAGTTTGAACAACTCGGAAATTCGAATAAAAGACGATATTTCTTTCAAATCTTTATAATCGAGTAAGTACGATAACAGTTGATTACATAATGCACTATTGCCTCCTCCATTATTACGAACATCAACAACTAAAGCCGTAATATTTTTTGCCGAAATTTCAGCAAACATATTTTCCAAAAAGTGATCAAACTTTGGATAAAACCCTTTTTGAGTTTCCAATTTTTCATACATTTTTTGTTTTTGTTCTTCGTTTTTTGCAGTCATTTCTATCTGATAAACCAATGTGTTGTAGTCCATGCAAGCATTAAACTGCAAATAACATATTTTAGAGTTCTCATTGATTTGGTATGAAAACAACTGATTGTTAGGTTTTGTTAATTCTTCTGTACCCTGTTGAGGAATTACTGCCAGATTCATATCTTTTCTATATTTTGCTGATATGGAAATCTCTTGACCGTCTTCAAATGAGATTAAAATTGTACTGTCTTGTCTGCAATATGGAATTTGTTGCCAAAAATATGGTAAGAGTAAACATTCTATTGCTCTGACTTCTAATTCATTGTGGTTTTCGTGGCTGATATATTTCCCAAAATCATTAATTACGGAATCAATGGGAATCTCGTTTATTGTTTTTATTGCACAACCCAAAACAGATTCATATTCTTTGTCTATCACTCTTATGTAGTAACTTCCACTATATTTTCTTATGTTAATTGGATAAAAAGCATTATTACTAAAATCCAATGTGTTACTGATAAACGTATGCCCATCGTTTAATTGGGCTGCAACCATCTGAAGTAAAAGTTGCAAATTTTCTTTATTTGGTTTTTTGTCCAATTTCAAATAACCGTCCTCTTCCGTCCTGTTTATATTAAAAGGGAAAGTCGCATCATCACAAAAAGCCGGATGTGATGTCCGTAATATATCCATAAATAGAAGAAAATCTTTTTGATATATATTTCCGGTTTTGTATTTTTCGGAATTTTCTACTTTACTATTTTTGTACAAAACAGCGTTTTCCTGCGAAATACTTACTTGAGAAACTAACATAAACAACACAAATAATGATTTAGTTTTCATGATTTTTGAGATTGAAATATTTTAACTGCATAATGGATTTCCAAAAAGTCTTCTAACATTGATTTTGCAGGAATACATTGATTTATACCTTGTTGTCGCATATCAGGACAGCCACAAGAACAAGAAGGAAATAATAAGCAGTCAGTGCATTTTTTATTAAATAAACAATCATTTTTTAACATTGAATCTGTAAATATATTCTTGTTCTCTATAGTATTGCCAAAAACTGTGCCTATTTCTTTTGATTTTTGTCCTAAATGATGCCAACATTTGTATAATTCTCCTTTGGGTCCTACCAAAAAACCATTTTGAATATTACTAATACAAGCTTTATCTGTTCTAAATGGATAAATTTCACCTATGTAAATTGAGTCTGTTTCAAACACTTTTTTAATAAAAGCGGCCTTTTGTACACTATCTTCATAACAACTTTCAACTTTACAATTATTTGAAGCATTGTGAACAAATCCCGGATACAAATTGATATTTCCACTATTCAATTCCTTTTGACAATACCGAAGTAATTCAACGTATTCTTGTGCATTGGAATCGTCTACATTCATCCTCACTGCAACTTTAACATTTTTATTTAATACTAACTTTTGCAAATTTACAAAAATTTTATCAAATGTATCTCCTCCATTTTTTAACATTCTTCTGCTATTATGTGTGTCGCGAGTTCCGTCAAGTGTAATTTGAATGTTTTTTATTTTTAATTCGTCTAATTCATCCACTACTTTGTCTAAACAATAACCATTAGTGACCATCATAGCCGAGTATTCGGGAAGTAGTTTTGTCATTTGTTTTGTTAGATTTCGGATAACAGGAATGGCCAATGTTGGCTCCCCACCGTACCAACAAACCCCTATACTCTTAATGTTATTTTGTTTTTTGATAAAATCAATTAATCCAGTTTGGACTTTTTTATTCATAGTTATATTTTGTCTATCTTCTTCATAGCAATAGACACAATCGAAATTACAACTTCTTGTAGGGGCAATGGTTAGATTTAATCTTGTATTATCAAATCTTTTCAACAATGTTGAAAGTATAATTTTGTTTTGTTCAGTTTCATTAGATTCAACAAAAAATCTGCCATCATAAAGTATTTTGTGATTTTCTTCTTTCAAGTCAATTTTTTGAGGAAAATTTCTTAGTTCGTTCACTTCTTGATATTCTTCTTCGTCTAATTCGATCATCATGTTAGACAAAGCACTGTATAGAATATATGAACTTATTTTTTGTGAATAAAACAAATAATTATATTTACTCCACTCCATAAATTTTACATTTTAAAAAGAGGGAAGTGCAATTTTAGATTTACACTTCCACCTTTTGATTTTTTACAAATAAAATTGCATTAACAAACTTGACAATAATTTATTGCATGCCAAATAGGTCATTTTTCCATTGGTACTAATGGTATCGTATCGTTACTTATTAGGAGTAAAGGATCAGACGATGTTGATACTACTCCTCCTCCATGCAACGGACTAGCGTTAACAGTACATCCACCTCCTAAATTAAGACCACAAGCGTTTGCACCACAGGCAAGAAGTAGACATAAATCAAGAGCACAAGCATTTACACCACATAGATCTACGCCAAGACACCCACCTAATATTAAATCTTGCTCTTCCCTTGAAAGAACACAGATTCCCTTTTCGATAATTTTCATATTCTATTTTTTTGAGATGCAATATTTAGCATTTTAGATTATTTATATTCTCCTCCCAAAGTAGCGTAGGGATCGGAGTCAAATGGCAGATACAAAGTATCTTCAGATCTATTTACAACTACTTCATTTACTCCACATGCCTTTACTCCACATATTTGAACTAGACAACCGCCACCAGTTAGTGAATCAAGTTCCATTTCTGACAATTGATTTGCAGAAAAACCTGTTTCAATGATTCTAAATGTTTTTTTCTTCATACAAAATTATTTTTAAAAGTTTTTTAATAAGAACAGTTCTTGAATTTTTTTGCGCATAATAAATTTCGGGGGTAAAAGTATAGTGAATTTTTTTAACAGGATCAAAATATTCTTGCGATTTTCTTGCAAATCTTCGCATTATTTAATCTACTAATTATCAATAATTTAACAACAAATCAAATCGGAATGGGAAAATTTGGCAAAAATTTTGGGAGTTTCAACAGAAGATATTTTTGAATCAGACGAAAGCCAACTTTTTATCTGCAAAGATAATGCTTCAATCAATTATCAAGGCACAAATCATATTTATTCTGTTCCTGAATTTATGCTTGCCACACAACAAAAATATATTGAAAAATTGGAAGAAGAAAACCGTCTACTAAAAAATCTTTTACAGAAATGAAACATCCACTTAGATTTAATTGTTAATTGCTAAATTTATCGCAACTGTTTAGCCTGTATATTTTCCTGCATAAAAATCGAGGCTGTTTCGGAAAATTTTTCGGGGGATTCGGTGGTATAATATTCACAAATGCTATTTTTGCTACAAACAGCATCCATTTCGGGATGTCTGTGCAAATAATCTTTCAGGCTTTCGGCAACATAGTGGCCTTGCGAAACGATTTGGATATTTGACGGAAGATATTGCCGGATTTTAGGTTCAAGAAAAGGGTAATGTGTGCAACCTAAAATCAATGTGTCAATTAAAGTATCTCTGCTAAGGATATTGTTTATATGTTTTTGCACGAAGTAATCGGCACCGGGAGTATTGTATTCTTGATTTTCGACCAATGGCACCCACATCGGGCAGGCTTCTTCTTCTACAACAATATCAGGAAATAATTTCGCAATTTCTAACGGGTATGATTGGGAAGATATGGTACCTTGCGTACCAAGCAAACCAACATGGCGAGTTTGGGTAATTGCACCGATACTCTCTATCGTGGGACGAATAACTCCCAACACTCTCCTATTCGGATCTATTTGCGGCAAATCGTTTTGTTGAATGGTGCGTAATGCTTTTGCTGACGCTGTATTGCACGCTAAAATCACAAGCTTGCAATTCATTTCAAACAGTCGCTTGACAGCCTCCAACGTAAATTGATAAACAATATCAAAAGAACGTGTCCCATAAGGAGCACGCGCATTGTCTCCCAAATATATGTAATCATATTTAGGCAAAATACGGTGGATTTCCTCTAAAATAGAAAGTCCACCGTATCCGGAGTCAAAAATCCCAATTGGAGAACTCATAATTATGAATTACGAATTATGAATTATAAACTAAAATGGGCTTACGTTATTAGTGCGCAAACCCATAATAATTTATAATTAATAATTTATAATTATTTCAGTCCTAATTTAGTCTTTACCAATGGAGTAATATCAATCGCTTTAGGCGAAATATGTATGAAAGCACCGGAATCCATCACATAAGTATATCCGTGTTCTTCACCAACAGCCTTAATTGCATTTTGAATTTTTTGACTAATCGGAGCTATCAAATCATTTCTTGCTTTACCAATCTGTTGTTCTGCATCTTGATAAAAAGCTTCTATCCTATTTTTCAGATTTTCAATCTCTTGCATTCTTACAACTTTGATGCTTTGCACAAGAGAATCTGATTCTTGCATGAATTCGGTATATTTTCTTCCATACTCTTCTTCCATACGCTGAAGTTCTGTCCGAATTTGCTGTTGTAAATTAAGCAATTCTGTTTCTGCAGCAGCAGTTTCAGGCATAGCGTTGAAAATTTCTCCGGGATTCACATGGGCAATTTTTAATTCTTGAGCCATCATTCCAAGCGGTAAGCAAAGGAACGCCAACAATACAATTTTTTTTAACATAATCAGTCAGTAGTTTATTATTTAATTCAAAATTTATTTCCTTTTATCGGAATTCGGGTGCAAATATAATAAATTATTTTGAATAACCGAGTTTTGCCAACACTTCGTTACTCACATCTATTTTCAGAGATGCAAAAATAATACTCGAGGCCGACGCTCTGTCTGCGATTACTGCATAACCTTTTTCTTCCGAAATTTGCTTAACTGCATTATAAATTTCATCTTGAATAGGTTTAATCAAACTTTCACGTCTTCTGAACAATTCACCGTCTTGTCCAAAATATTTACGTCTCAATTCTTGCGCTTCTTTTTCTTTCTCGATAATAGCAGTTTCACGTTTCATTCTCATTTCTTGAGATAAGAAAACAATGTCTGCCTGATAAGCTCGATACATGTTTTGAGCCTCTAATTGTAGAGCCTCCACTTCACTTTGCCATCTTCTGGATATTGAACTCAACTGTTCATTTGCCATTTCATAAGCCGGAATATTTTTAAGAATATATTCCATATCAATCAACGCAAATTTTTGTGCATAAGAAGTCAATACCGACGATGCAACTAAACCAATGATTAATAATACCTTTTTCATAACTTGTAGTTTTTATAAAATTAAAAAATAAATAAATTCACAGATACATTGACTCTTTTCAGGATTGATGGTTTAATCTGAAAACCCTTAATTTTTAATTCCGTATATTTAAATTCTTTAAAATTCTTGTCCTAATACAAAGTGGAATTGGGATCCTGATATCTTCAGACTGTTAAAATTAGCTTTATCAAATCCATAAGCCCAATCAATTCCTAACATACCTATCATCGGTAAGAAAATACGGACACCAAACCCAGCAGAACGTTTTAATTCAAATGGGTTAAATGCACCAAGTGTATTCCAAGCATTACCGGCCTCTACGAATGCCAAACCGTAAATTGTCGATGTCGGCTCTAACAAGAACGGATAACGAAGTTCAAGTGCCATACGAGAATACGCATAACCATCACTGCGGGGGGTCAAAGAACCATTCTCGTATCCACGTAATCCGATTGTTTCCGTTGCATACATGGAAGAATATCCGGTCATACCGTCTCCTCCCATATAGAATGTTTCGAATGGAGAAATTTTGTTTTTATTGTAATGTCCTAAGAAACCATATTCGATCCGGCTCATCAAGACCGGTGTACGTTTTACTGTTTCCGGATTGGCTAAAGGCATGAATATTCTTCCTTTAAATTTCCATTTATGATATTCTATCCACTTATTTTTTTCGGCTAACCATCTACTTCTTTCTGCCGGATCTTCGGGAGGAGATGAAAAATCATTATTCCCAAACAGAGAAAAAGGAGGAGTTGCACTTACAGAGGCTACAAACATAGATCCACTGCGTGTATACAACGGATTATCTGTTGAATTACGCTGTATGGTCAATCCCAAGCTCAAGTTATTACAATCTCCGTTTTGAATGATGAAATAATTCCAGTCTTTCATCATGTATCGTTGATATGAAAGTTCGGCCATTGCGCTGAAATAGTCATCAGGCCAAGTCAATCTTTTTCCATATCCGATGGAGGCTCCTATAACCTGAAAATATTTATTATCGTCATAAATCATGGTACTACTGTAATCATAGCCGCCATAACCACCATATCCACCATAACCTCCGTAACCATAGCCGCCATATCCTCCTCCGTAGCCATACGGATTATATCCGCTATAGTAACGGCTCGACATATCTGTCTGTCTCATGTAATAAGCACTTATGGAAAAAGAATTCGGTCGTTTTCCTCCAAACCAAGGATCCATGAATGAGATACTGTATGACTGATAATATCGGGCATTTGTCTGACCGCTTAAAGTCAACGTTTGACCTTCTCCCTGTGGTATTATTCCTTTATAAGTGCCCGGATTAAACAAATTTCTTATAGAGAAGTTGGTAAATTTCAAACTTAATCGTCCGATAACACCGGTTTGTCCCCATCCGGCAGAAAATTCGATTTGGTCATTTCCTTTCGAAACCAAATTATATGCAATATCAACGGTTCCGGTTTCATCATTAGGTTTTACGTCCGGGTTCATATTCTCCGGATCAAAATGTCCCATTTGCGCCAATTCACGAAGAGAACGTATCAAAGCATCTCTACTGAACAATTGTCCGGGTTTTGTACGCAATTCTCTGCGAATAATATCTTCGTATAAACGGTCGTTACCACTGATCGAAATACGATTGATAGTTGCCTGCGGACCTTCAACAATACGGATCTCCAAATCGATGGAATCATTTTCCACATTCACTTCCACCAAATCCAATCCAAAGAATATATATCCCCTATTGTAATATACATTAGAAACGGCATCTTCATCGGAAGATAATCTTTCATTTAATTTTTTCTGATTATATATATCACCGGGTTTCATATTCAATATATATTCTAATTGATCAGATGCATATTGTGTATTTCCAACCCAGTTGATGCTCCTAATGTGATATTTTTGTCCTTCGTCTATTAGAATATGAATATCAACTTTCTTTTCATTAAATTCTTTCACGGTATCGGCAACTATTCTTGCATCCCGGAAACCTAACTCATTGTATTTGGCAATGATATTATCCAAGTCTTTCTGATATTCTTCGTGGACATATTTTTTAGTACTGAACAATTCAAGCCAACTCCGTACAAAGTTTCTCCTCATATTAAAACCTTCATTGGTTTTTTTCATGGCTTTCAGCAATGTGTTATCACTTATTTCCTCATTTCCGGTTATTTGAATATGATGTATTTTTGTTTTTTCATTTTTGTCGATTTCAATATCTAAAAACACTTTACCCGGATTACTAAAATCGTCTTTTTGATTAATCTGTATATTAACATTACTAAATCCTTTGTCTTCATAATATCTTTTGATGACTTTTTTCGCACGATCAATTAAATTCGGTGTAATTTGGCTTCCTTTAGCCATACCGATACGTTCTTCAAGATCTTTTCGTTCGCTTTTTTTGACTCCGGTTATCGTTAATTCAGAAACTATCGGACGCTGTGTCAGTATAATTTCAAGCCAAACTTTGTCTTTGGTCTCTTTTGTGGCCGCAATCTTCACATCGGAAAACAAACCATGTTTCCAGAATCTATTCATAGCATCTGTGATGGCATCTCCGGGATATTCTATTTTATCGCCAATGGAAAGTCCTGAAAATCCAATCAATACGAAATCTTCATAATTCTTCGCTCCTGTAACTTTAATACCGGCAATCTCACGTTTCTTGGGAAAACCATAAGAAATTACCGGGAGTTCACCGGAAATTGTATCTTCCGGAATAACTAATTCTTCCGATATTATTAATTCTTCCAGTGTTACTGATTGTTTTATGATAGTTGTATCTGCCTCTTCTTGTGCAAATAAGGCAGTTCCAAAGCATAGGGAAAAGCAAAAAAATAGGATTTTTTTGTGCATATTTATTTTATTTGATCTCCGGTTTTACCGAATCGACGTTCTCTTTTTTGATAATCAACAATAGCCTCATACAAATTTTCTTCTCTGAAATCAGGCCAAAAGACATCCGTAAAGTATAATTCGGAATATGACAATTGCCACATCAAAAAATTACTGATACGATATTCTCCTCCTGTACGGATAAGCAAATCGGGATCGGGAATTCTATTGGTAGTCAGATGTTGCGAAACCAGTGTTTCATCAATACTATCCAAATCCAAACTTCCAAAAGCGACTTTCGTTGCTATATTTTTAACAGCCGTTGTAATTTCCCATCGAGATGAATAGCTGATGGCTAATACCAAGTTCAAACCTGTATTTCCGGATGTTTCGTCAATACACGAAACCAGCGTTTCCTTTGTTTGCGGAGGTAGTTGTTCAATATCTCCGATCACATTTAGTCTAACCTGTTCTTCCATCATTTCAGGCAATTCCCGTTTAATGGCAATTACCATCAAGTCCATTAAGGCATCGACTTCTCCTTTGGGACGATTCCAGTTTTCTGTCGAAAATGTATATAATGTAAGATATTTCACACCTATGTTACTTGCCGTTTCTATGGCTTTTTTCACGGAAGTAACACCTTCCTGATGACCATATACACGATCAAGTCCCCGCTCTTGTGCCCAACGTCCGTTACCATCCATTATGACAGCTACGTGGACGGGCAAGCGCGACAGGTCTATTTTATCTTTCAATGACATTTTCTATTATTATAAATTTGTACATTTTCTATCATTCGGTCCGAAACTCCAAGTGATTGAGAACATTAAAATTGTATACCAATCCTTGTTTTTCATCACTCCGTCATTCAGGTTGTACGGATTATCCAAATTAAATCCGGATTTATTCGGGGCATCGAAATCATCTCTAAACAATTTTCTGACAGAATATTCCACTCCTAAATTAATTCGGTTTCGCACCATATACTTTACTCCAAGCCCGATCGGCAAATTTAGTCCGAAAAAAGTTTCATCGCCCGGAGCGAAAGTCAATCCTAATCCTGCCACCAAGTAAGGAGATATTTTACTGGTATTCAAATATTTATATTTATCGCTGTAGGGCAAGAAATTAAATTCCATTTGTCCGCCCAGTTCAAAAAAACTGCGTTTGAATTCAGCCGAGGCATTTCCGGGGTAAGCATTATCGAAATTTTTAGTGTTTCCGCTCACATTTCCCATCAGCAAATTGGCTTTCATTGCCCAACGCAAATCCATATTTTTTCTGAAAACCGCCCCGAAGGAAGGATGTAATTCCAAAAAAGGATTGTTCTTGTTAGCATCTCCCATATAGGATGACATACCGAGCCCCCCTCCGATTTCATACTTATATTCTTGTGAAACCGCTGTTACACAAATAGATACATTTATTACAATCAGTAAAACAATCCTCTTGAAGTTATATAAAGATACAGTACATTTCATACATTATGTATTTCTCCTTATCAAAACGCAAAAAACGTCTTAAAATTATACTTCAAATTGTTTTATCAATTAATTCAAACTATTTAGTCGACCTCTCCAAATATCATTTACCGGAATACCTGCGCTTCTTCCTCCTATGATATAGATTATATTGTCATTATCCACAACAACAGATGCTCCTGTTCTGGCCATGTAACCTCTACTTTGAATATTTGTTTTAGCAGGTGCCAGCTGCCATGTCATTGTTCCATCTATCGACGTATAAACAGACCTGCTATATCCATTACCGGCAGCAAAACCATTCAACAAATAAATTTTACCATCATACAAAAAGGTGTTGGTACCCTGCATGTTAGATGGTAGGTTTCCAATTCGTGTCCAACTCAAGCCATCGGTTGTGCTCCAAGATGTTCCGACAGTACCTCCGGCAATTGTCAAACGTCCTACGTTTGCACGGATATACGAAAGCGAAGAAAAATCCTGTGTCGGAAGAGCATCAGATAGTTTATCTCCATATTTCCAATTAGTTCCATCGAATGTTGCGCTAACGATTGAACCACCTTTTTCAACAGCCAATGCCAAAACTTTTATTCCGGCTACTGTTCCGAATATATTTTTTACAGGATATTCAGATGTTACTTCCGTCCAAATGGAGAAGTTGTCACTGATGTTTGCTTTATATAATTTTCCAAAATCAGAGCAGACAAAAAGTTCGTTTCCAAATTGTTGCATTTGAGATAAAATCGGATCAAGAGAAAGACTTATATACATAGGTTCTCCCCAACTCTGACCTTTGTCTGAAGAAATATGCAAAACGGTTGAATTGTTATATCCCCATGTCGGAGAAACCGGATAATTTGTAAAACAATAAAGGACACCATTGAACATAACTGTTTTCGTGTCAGGATGCCCCAAGAAATCTAAATCACTGTTTACTTGTTGCCACCAAATAGAATCCGGATCGACCGTGCGTGTATTAAATTTAACTACATATTTCTTTGTGCCTCCGGTTGCAGCGTAAGACAAAAGATATATAGGCTCTCGCAGATCAATCGAATCTCCCGATTTCACCCAAACCGAATCTTCATTTGTAACGTTCCGAGCGATGGAGCCACTTGCAGTATAATATGTTACAATAACTTTTTCGGTAAGTACCAATCCGTATCGAGCAGAATCTCTATTAAAGATTTCACCTTTTATCTGATCAATGGAAAATTTGATAGTACTCAACTCTTTATCTATAGAGTCATTTTTTATGGAGAATGACGTGATTTGCGCGTCCGGTGAATAAACTATCTCCTGTTCATCACTACCTCCTAAACAAGAAACAAATGTGGAGAGCAACACTACTCCCAAAATATAAATCGCAGTTTTTAAGTTCATCAGTCTTTTATGAGTTGACATAAATGTTAGCGTCTGCAAAAGTAGAAACATTTTTGAGTTTATCGAATATGTTAGACAATATTTATAATATTTTAGTTTATCAGGCTATTCTCATAACGTGAAACAATCGAATTTTCACATTTTTGTACATTCGATAATTTACATTTAATATTGGTGAAAGGTACAGGGTTCGCAGTGCACGGTTTTAAATATGGGGCCGGGATACCTGATTTTATTAGCGTTGAAACTGTTTCAACACAGGCCTCATCCCATAAACCTAATTGGATGAAACTGCCCAACAAAACTCTTCCGCCTTCTACAATTAAAGATTGTATTTTTCTTTCATACAAATCATTCATTATTTGCGGTAAAATATCTTTCTCAAAATCAAGGGTTTTATAAACGATATTCTCCTTATTTTCAGCTACCTCATTGGTATAAATCAATGTAGAAACCGTACCATCCAATAAATGAAAATTTGAAGGGATGTTCAACTCTTTGTCAATTAAAATCCGCAAAGGATTTTTTCCCGACCAAAAACGAGTAGTCAACGAAGGATTATCCAGCAAAGCAGTTCGAGTGCCAACTATGATGGCACTTTCTTCCGCCCGCATTCTATGCACCATCATTTGAGTAAAATCGTTGGATAAGCGTACAGGTTTTTCATTGGTTCCGATTTCACGGTTTTTATCCAAAAATCCATCGGCCGATTGCGCCCATTTCAATATGATGTATGGTCTTTTTTGCTGTATATAAGTCAGAAATCTTTTATTTAAGTTCCGGCATTCATTTTCCAAAACACCAACTTTCACCTCAATTCCAGCTTCTTGCATCATTCGGATGCCTCTTCCGGAAACTTCGGGGAAAGGGTCTAAACATCCGACAACAACCTTCGGAATACCTTTACTAATAATCAGTTCGGAGCAAGGAGGAGTTTTACCATGATGAGAGCATGGTTCTAAATTTACATACAAAGTAGCGTGTTTCAACAAAGAATGGTCGGCCACAGAAGCAATTGCATTCACCTCGGCATGAGCCTCTCCATATTGGCGATGAAAACCCTCTCCTATTATTTTATCGTTGTATACAATAACTGCTCCGACCATCGGATTAGGGGCGACAAAACCTTTTCCGTTCAGAGCCAGTTGAATACAACGCTGCATATATTTTTCGTCCATTTACTTGCCTACTCGTTTACTATTTTATAATTTTGCAAACTCCTAAATCCCCTAAAGGGGACTTTAAGTGTGCAAAAGCCGAAGTCCCCTTTAGGGGATTTAGGGGCAGATTAATTTTTAATTATGCAACTCACAATTGATTACATAAAAAAAGAACTGAAACCATTCTATCCCGATGCTGAAATCAAATCGTTTATTCGCTTGATATTAGAACAGGTATGCCAAATCAAGCCCTACGAAATTTCAGTTTGCAAAGATAAAAAAATATCAGCTAACGAACGGCAGGAAATTGAAAGGATTGTTGTTTCTTTGAAAGAATACAAACCTATACAATATATATTAGGAGAAACCGAATTTTTCGGATTAACTTTTTCGGTCAATCCGTCGGTTTTAATTCCACGCCCCGAGACAGAAGAGTTGGTCGAATTAATACTGAAAAATCATCAAGGAAAAAACCTAAAGATATTGGATATTGGCACCGGAAGTGGATGTATTGCCATCAGTTTGACCAAAAATATACCTTCTGCAACGGTTTATGCCATAGATATTTCGGAAGATGCTTTGTCTACGGCAAAAGAAAATGCAATCCGAAATCAAGTTGAAGTACAATTTTATCAGCAAGATATTCTTACAACATTATCAGACAATATATCCGGTAAAAAATTTGATATAATTGTGAGTAATCCGCCTTATATCACCCAGATAGAAAAATCTACCATGCACGACAATGTGCTCAAATACGAGCCTCACACCGCTTTATTTGTTCCTCAAGATAATCCGCTGTTATTTTACGAAAAGATTGCAGATTTAGGTCATTCTTTATTGAATAAATCCGGTATGCTATATTTCGAAATTAATGCTTTATACGGAAAAGAAATTTGCCAAATGCTTGAAACAAAAGGTTATTCAGACATCAAATTATATCAGGACATTTCCAGAAAAGACAGAATGATAAGCGCAGGTTTCAATTATAAATTATAAATTATGAATTATAAATTGTCAGAACCGGAAGCTTTACATAAGGCCGCAACCTATTGCAGTTTAGCAGATAGATGTATCGACGATGTTAGAAAAAAGCTGACACGCTGGGAAATCGATTTCCCTGCTCAAAACCGTATTATCCAACGACTTGTGCAGGAAAAATTCTTAGACGAAGAACGTTTTTGCAAATCTTTTGTCAACGACAAATTGAAATTCAACAAATGGGGTATAAATAAAATCAAATTCGAATTACGAAAAAAGAATATTCCCGATTCGTTGATTCAATCTGCTCTTGAAAATATCAATCCGCAAGAAAATCGAGAAAGATTATTGCAGCTTCTCACTGCTAAAAAGAAAACAGTAAAAGGGAAAAATGAATTTGAGATTCAACAGAAATTAATGCGGTTCGCGGCAGGTAGAGGTTTTGCCATTGATGATATTTTATGGGCGATTGAACATAAAGGGAACGCGGATGACGCAGATTACGCGGATTTGCGCGGATAATGAATATATATTTATCAATAAAATAAAATCTGCGTGAATCCGCGTAATCTGCGTCATCCGCGTTCAAGACTATAACAAATGAAAAATAAAAAGCAAATCACGCGGCTTTTGCAAGTCCCCTTCAGGGGATTTAGGAGTATTATTTCTTTATTCTATCCTCAATGTTGTTGTGTTTGTGACACAAAACTGATTGAAGGTGAACAACATATATGCTTGAACTGTTTATTAAAAATGCCCCAAACTAACTATCACCTTCAACCCGAAAATGGAGCAGCCGACCGGTTCAAGGGCAAAATTCCTTACGAAAGAGTAACATCTTTTCTGTACTACAACAAAAAAGGTGTTTCGCAAATGATTGTAAAAGCGATAAAATACAAGGGAAATACGGCATTAGGACAGCATACCGGATTTCTAATGTCGCAACAAATACAACAATCTTCGCCATTTTTCGACAGCATTGATTTGTTAATCCCAATACCCTTACATCGTAAAAAACAGAAGAAAAGAGGTTTTAACCAAGCCGAGGAAATCATTAAAGGCATCAGAAAAGCGACAGGCATTCCTTTCGATAACAACTTGATAATAAGAAAAAAACAAACGCAAACACAAACCAAAAAAGGACGTTATGCCCGCTGGCTGAATACAATCGATGTTTTTACACTCAACGACGAAAAAGATTTTAATTACAAGCATATTTTAATCGTCGATGATGTTTTGACCACAGGTGCAACGATTGAAGCTTGTGCTCAAGCCATTCTTACCTCACATCCTGATGTAAAAATCAGTGTATTGACTTTAGCAGTAACGGAATAAAATACAGTTTAACATCAGTTAACTCAACCCAAATTCTTCATGAATTTTCGGGATGATAACATCTTGAAAACCTTTTCTCATCAGCCGGTTTTTGAATTCGACCTGCACATCCGGTTCACCATGAACTATAAATAGCTGTTTCATGTCCTGAGGAGTTTGGCAGGCGAGATATTGACACAAATCGTGATAATCGGCATGTGCACTCATGGAATCAATAGTTTGAATGGCTGCTTTAACTTCGTATCGATTTCCGAATATCCCGACTTCTTCCGGACGATGTTTCAAGCGTGCACCTAAAGATTGCGGTTCGCAATATCCGATGATTAAAATCGTATTTCTCCAATTTTCTATGCTGTTGGCGATGTGGTGTTTTACCCTGCCGGCTTCAGCCATTCCGGAGGCGGAAATAATTACGCAAGGCTTGTGACTATAGTTTAACTCCTGCGATTTCCTCTTATCGGTTATATATTGTAATCCCTTGAAATTAAACGGATCGACTTCTACTTTCATCAATTTCTGAACCGCTTTGTTGAAACATTCGGGATGTCGCTTGACGATTGTAGTAATTGTTGTCGAAAGCGGACTGTCTACATAGTAATCCAATGCTGGCAACTCGCCATCCAATTCTAATTGGTTCAAAGCAAAAAGCAATTCTTGGGTACGCCCTACACTGAAAGCCGGAATAATCAATTTGCCTTTTTTATGTATGCAAGTTTCCAATATATTCTTTTTCAAATCATTGGCATAAGTTTCAATCGGTTCATGCACCTTATTTCCATAAGTCGATTCAATAATCATATAATCTACTTGAGGAAATGGTCGCGGAGAACGTATAATCGGATCTCCATACCGGCCGACATCTCCGCTGAAAGCAATTCGGGTAATTTTTCCGTTTTCTTTGATTTTCACATACACCGTTGCGCTGCCGATAATATGTCCCACATCAAAAAATTCAAGTTCAATATCTTCATCAACCCGGCAAGGCATATTATAATCCAACGGAACAACATGTTCCATTACTTTTCTTGCATCTTCTTCTGTATAAAGAGGCTCGAGTAATCGTTTTCCTTCTTCCCTGCGTCTCTTATTTAACAAATAAATATCCTGTTTCTGAATATTGGCCGAATCAAGCAATAATGCACTTATTACATCTATCGTAGCCGGTGTAGCATATATTTTACCTCCGAAACCATCTTTAACAAGGCGTGGTAACAAGCCACTGTGATCCACATGTGCGTGGGAAAGAAAAACATAATCAACTTCATCTGCTTTGAACCCAAAATGTCGATTCATTCTATCGGTTTCTTTTCCCATACCCTGAAACATTCCGCAATCAAATAATATTTTTTTGCCATTATTCAGAGATAATAAATGTTTGCTGCCTGTTACGGTTTGTGCAGCTCCGTGAAATGCTATTTTCATGTATTTATTACTTGCATTTTTCTACATAATCGTTTACTAACTCTATTAAACCTTCAACAGTATTTGTAGCATAATCGGAATAAGTAAGCGCGGGACAATTTACATATTCATCAAATTCTTTTTTTATTTTTTCAGGTTTTTTAGTACCAAATAAAGCTGTATATCCCAATTCTTCGGGTTTCTTTTGATTCGCTAATTTTAACAATACAGTACCATATTTATGTTCTTGGAGTACCATATTTTCATCTTTTTCGTAAATAATTTCATAGAAATAAGATTCTCTACCCCCAATACTTCCTGTTACACTCAAATATTGTACATCATCAACAACTACTCTTACATCTTCGTTTGCTTTATATGTAAATTCATTTTTTTCGTAAACAGATTTTGTTCCATCGGGAAGTTCGACAAATTTATCTTCT
>JAIRVZ010000014.1 GCA_031253625.1 Dysgonamonadaceae bacterium | reverse complement strand
TATTTCAACGAGGTTAAAGTTCTTTCACTTGCTTGAATTTCGTCAAAGAAAATTAAGGTTTTTTCGGGAATAATTTCTTGGCGTTTAGTGGATTCTATAAACTGAATTATTTTTCGTGGCGACAATTCCTTTTCGATAAAGTTGGCTATCGCACCCTCAATTTCCATATTGAGGTAAATTACATTTTCAAAGTGTTCTTTGCCAAACTCTTCCAAAATATAAGTTTTTCCTACTTGACGCGCCCCATTTAAAATTAAAGGTTTACGTTCCTCACTATCTTTCCACTCAATTAATGAGTTTAAAATTTTACGTTTCATATGAAATTGATTTATGAGTGCAAAATTACTGAAATGTTCCGAAAAGTCAAAATATTTTGACTTTTTAGAATATAAAGATTGAAAAATGCAACATGCCCTCTTTTTATCATAGAATGCGGGGGGGGGAGTTGAGTTGCTGAAGAATATTCCTGTATTCGCTTGAATATGTTACTCAATGGTAGGATCATTTTCATTTAAATCGATTTTTTTTACTGCGAGCACAACCAATCAATTACCGAAACAACTTCAATCGTTTTGTCGTCTTTCGATATTGTTTTCTTCTCGTCTTGTGTGATGATTGTAAGAGCATTGCAACGTAATTCGTCTGCACCTTTCAACAGTGCTGAAATTTCACGTTTGTGCGTTTTTTCATTTTCAAGCGTTAATGAAATCTGTATAAGTTCTTGTATTTTACCATTTTGTGCAACAACAAAATCTATTTCATAGTTGTTATTATAATAGTAAATATCATAATTGCTGTCTGCCCGCCGCCTGCAAAGTTCCAAAAACACTATATTTTCAAGTAATGTTTTGATATACTTTATATTAAATCGTTTTACAATATCCTTAAAAATGATTGATTGAAACAGAGTACGCAGGTATTCGCGCTTTTGCGTTTCGCCAATTTGGAACATTTCAGGGAAACCGCCCTGTTTCAAGTAATCGAAATATGCTTGTCTCCTAAATGCTAACTCTTTGGTTGTCTTTGCATTCTGTTTGATTTTTTTATAATCAAGTATTTCAGAAAACGAAAACGGGAAAAGCTCAATTTTAACGTAACTCCCTGTGAGGTGCGTACTTAACTCACCACTCAACAAAATTATCGTAATTTTATGCAGTGAAAAGTTAATTTATTTTTCTAATTTATGCAGTATATTGCATATTTTTTACATTCCATTGCGAATTATTCGGAACTATGAAACTCCATGCATCCATTTTTTCGCTCACAATTGAATCTACAAATTCAGCTGAACAGAGGATGCCAAACAATTGATTATTTGCCTAAAAAATTGAAAAGGTTTGAAGTTCTAAAACTTACAGATAGAGTATACCAGCAATCTACATTTTTACCATCTTTTTGTCCGGGTATCCAATCGGGCATTATAGAAACGAAACGCATTACTTCGCGGTCTAATTCGGACGATACAGAATGTATAATTTCCGGTGATACTATTTTTCCTTTTTCGTTTATCATAAATCGAACAACAACTATGCCTTGAATGCCTTTTTCAAATGTTTCGGTAGGATATCTTAAATTTCTGTTTAGGAAAGCAAACATTTCTTCTTCGCCACCCGGAAATTCAGGCATTGTTTCAGCATACTCTGTTATTAATTTCCCATTTTCAATATGGAATGGAATTGTAAATTCAATATAGACGTTCACAGGTTTTCCATTCAATTTTCCTGCTTTCCATACCGGCATTATGTTTACAAGACGTAATACCTCTGCATCCAAATCGGGATGTAAAGATTTAATGATTTTGCATTTTTCTGCCTTTCCTTCAGAATTTATCACTCCTCTTAATTTAACATTTCCTCTAATATCACAACCTGAATATTGCAAATTTTTTGCAAAAAACACATATAATTCATCTGTTCCACCTAAAAATTCAGGTATTTCATCAACAATGCCAAAATCATGAATTTTCTCTTCTTCAACATTAAAACTTATAGGCAGAATATACCAACAATCTACATTTTCACCATCTTTTTGTCCGGGTATCCAATCAGGCATCTTCTTTATTAAACGCATTAATTCGCGGTGTAATTTTGGAAATACCGGACGTGCAATTTCCGGTGATATTATCTTTCCGTCTTTGTTTACTATAAATCGAATATAAATTATGCCTCTAGTACATGCTTCTAATGTTTTGATAGAATATCTTATATTTTTAAATAAAAACTGATACATTGCCTCTTCTCCACCCGGAAATTCGGGCATTTTTTCAGCAGTTAAAAAAACCTGTAAATTATTTTTTATAATTGTACTATCTGCATTTTGCGCAAAAACATTGCCCAAAATTATCAGAGCAAATAACGAAAAAGTGATTTTGTATTTCATCTGAAAATCAAACATACTTGTCACGAACAACATGTTTCCAATATACAGGAATTGTAACATAAACGCTGACTTTTTCGCAGTTCATTTCTGCAGCCACCCATTTCCCGGAAGAAAGTGAAATCACTCTTTTTATTTCCGTTTCCAATGCTTGTATTAATGGAAGATGGGATTGAGTGATGTGTCCTCTGTCATGTTGTGTTCTTACAATTGTGATGTTTGAAACCATTCCATCTTCGTCTATTATAAAACGTACAAGAGTATTAAATTCTATTGTAGTGCTAAGATCACGAGCTCCAATGTGAGGAGGAGGGTCAATAGTGATAGTTCCAGGATAAGGAGAAAGCACGTTTTTAGTAGTAGAGTAATATTTCGTATCTGTACTTGTGATAGTTAAATTCAATGCTTTTATCTCTTTCAGAGGATTTAATTTTTTTCTTTTTTTTGTTTTTTCAGCTACAGTGCGTACCTTTATTTTGGAGTCGGGAAATTGCAAATTTTCTGTAATAAAATTACGAAATTCGTTTATTCCTCCAATATATTCTGCTTGTTTTTCAGGACAAGCTGTCGGATTATCACTTTTTAGTTCAGTATAAATCTGCTCTTCTGTTTGAGCAGAAACAATCAATGAAAATGATAAGAAAAATATTAAAAATGTCTGTTTCATAAATAAATTTGATATAACTGTCTAAAAATCTCTGCAAATGTAGTAAATATTCCACAAATTAACCTTCGTTAAGCGTAATCTCCTGACTACGCTTAGCTAAAAACAAGGCTCCTGCCTTGTACTATCGAATCGTTTGCCATATTCTTTGCCTACGCTTGGTTAAAAACAAAGCTCCTGCTTTGTGCATTTTTAGCACACTACGGACAGCAAGGAGATATCCTTGATTTTACTTGCTAAAATAGGCTATAAAATCTTTTTCAAACTGAACAAAACCTCCTTTATAATAATTGTCGAAGACATTGATTGTTGATTTTGTGCCAATAAGATCACGGAATATTGTAAATGTTTGTGTTTCGTCTTGTTGTTGCATCAAGAAAAGTACCATGCAGTAGCTTATTGCATAACCGTAACCTTCTTGGGTAAACGATTCGGTAGCAAACTTTCGGTAATCCCAGTTTACAAATTCAGCAAGATTAATTTCTCGAAGTTCAATCAATGTTTTTACTCGTGCAAGTAGATATGTATCCGTTTTATGTGTTATTTTTTTTGAAGAGAAAGTCATTTTTCCCAAATATTCGGCCAAACCTTCGTTAAACCATGCAGGAATCTGTTTTTTGTCTGTGTGAAGATGTAAAAAAGCATGACTTAATTCGTGAAAACAGGTTTTAAGAAAGCTATTTTTGTATTTTTTATCGTTGCAAATTACCAATTCTTGTTTTGAATGTGAATAATATCCCGAACTTTGACGTGCGACACCACCACTTTTCGATTGATAAAGTAAATATGACATGTAATTTGGAATAATCGTAAAATTTATTTCCGAAAAATCAATGATCTTATTTGTAAAAGTACGATTGAAAAAATCCATTTCGTAGTTTATTGCATTTTCAAGAATGGTTTTTTCCTTCTTTGAAAAAAGGTTGTCAGGGTCATCCAGCTTAAAATTCTGCCCTGAAACTGGGTTGCAAAATAACAAAATTAAGACGGCAAAACTAAAAATATTGGATTTCATTTTTTCTCATTTTTTTGTAAGAATTTCTTGCGTTCGCGTTTGGTCATATCTTGCATTAACACTTCATCAGTATATTCGCAGATATATGTTTTCCCGTTTTCCAAACGTATTTTTCCATCAAAGGTTTGGAAAAAAGGACGAAAATGAGTGTGTTTATTGCCTGTATTCGTTTCTTTAACTTTGTTTTTATCTAAAAAATAGACGGAAAATAATACGGAATTTTTAGCGATGTCTTTTTGAATAATAGCAATTGCTTCTCCCATTTTGATGTTTTTCCCGGGATAAACCAGCGATTTTCCCTTGAAAACATATTCTCCAAAAGTTCCGTCATCGTGGTATGCGGTTATTTGCGACATACTGCGACTGTCATTGAAATTTCTGTAACCTTTAGCAGTATGATCTTTTAATTCATCGTTGCAAATCACGCCACCGCGACAAGCATAAATCGTATCTGTTGGCAATTCAAAATCAAGTTGATAACCGTCTCTATTTTCTTTTATCTTTGCCGTAATGGTTTCTTCATTAACTACAGGCAAAGAATATGCAAAATCGACATTCGGCTTTTTGTAAATGCTGCCTCTAAACATTGCGTATCTGTAATTATAGGAATAACGTGTTGCGCTTTCTTGTACGCGATAATTCATAATTTGCTGTTCTCCGGGCCTGACAACAGCTGAAGTTCCGGTTGGCATTCCCGAAAATCCTTCGGTATTAAGGAAAGAAATTTGAAGATAATAGTCGCAAAAATCACGGTTGTCGGCATGAAAAGTAAGCTGTCCTTGACTTTGCTTAAAGTCGTCAGAAAGTTGTACTGCATTGCTAAGGTCTTGTCGCGATTGTGCATTTAAATTGCAGATAGACAATAACAAAACGAAAATCAATAAATTATGTTTCATGTTTTTTTGGAGTTTTTAATTTCGTATAGTAAACTGCACAGGAATCGTGTAATATACAGCAACCGGCTTTCCGGCTTGTTTTCCCGGAATCCATTTAGGCATCGTTTTTACAACACGGACTGCCTCTTCGTCAAGACTTGGGGCTACTGAACGAAGTATAACAACATCTGAAATTTCGCCGGTTTTATTAACTATAAACCGAAGCACAACCATTCCTTGAATATTTAGTTCTTGAGCCTTAACCGGATATCTGATGTTTTGAGATAAAAGACTCAACATTGCTCTCTCCACCCGGAAATTTGGGCATTTCGTCTAATTCATCTAAAAATTGATATATCTTACCATCTTCCAAGTCGAAATTGTTGTTTTGTTTTGCATGATCCATTTTAATACTAACAGGCACTATGAAATAAGAACGAACTTTTTTACCGTCTATTTCGCCGGCTGTCCATTTGCCCGAAGTCAAAGAAAGTACCCGCATGACCTCCTGTGCTAAATATTGCTCAGGTGTATTCAGTAATTCCATTTCTTCAATAGTTCCGTCTTTTTCAATAATCAAACGCACTATAACTTTGCTCTGAATATCCTGTGATTCTTCGGGATAAATTAAACTATCGGTAATAAATTTCATCAGTTCTTTCATGCCGTCCTGATATTCAGGATTTATATCACAGAACAAATAAACAGTATCATTCACAACCGAATTATTATCTGCCGTTTGAGCAGAAACAATCAATGAAAATGATAAGAAAAATAATAAAAGTGTTGGTTTCATAATAAATTTGATATTATAGTTTAATAATCACTGCAAAGGTATGTTTTTTCTTTTGCATATGTCTTAGAAAGCTGAACTGGACTGACGTTTTTTATCTATTAAACTCTGTCGCACTCTGCAAAGCTCCAATTGATTCAAAGACTTCATCTTGGTCAAGTTTTTCGTTCCATCCCATATTTGAAAGTTCAGTTCTTACTTGTTCTTCGGTTTTTCCCTTAACAAAATGATAATAAGCAAAATTCGTAACTTCGGGCGGAATACGTTCTAATTGGAATTTTATTAAATTCACAGCAAACCTTAACATACTAATCCAATAGGTTAATACTAACTGAATTATCCACACTACTACAAAACCAATCCAACCTGTGTTTAATGATTTTATATAGAAACCTTGCTCTAATCTAATTTTCATAAAATCGAAAAAATTGATAGGGAAATCTATAAATTTCGCTGTTATGATTTGATATTGAAAATATTGATTGGAAACATACACAATAATGATTGAGCCAACTAAAATAAGTTTAAGTTTCGAGAAATCTGCGTAATTACTCAGTTTAACGAGATATTTGAAGGCAAATGCAAGAGCAAGTCCTATGAGAACCTCAAAAAGAAATATAATATATGTTACTTCTACCGACAAAAAAGCCAATGTGTAACCCAACAACAACGCTATAAATGTAGCACCTACTATGGGTATCCATATATTGGGATTTTTCCTTTCCTTAGGTTGGGGCAGTTCTGTCGGAATCACATAATCGTCCAAATTATTCGCTCGCTCAACTTCTTTTTCCAAATTCGCCAAAGATTCTTTGTCAAACTCTTTTTCGACTTCTGCAAAAGCGTGAATAAAAAGTTTTACTCTGAGGGAATTTCTCCCCATATCCCACATTTCATTACCAAGAGAAACGCTTTTGACTTTTACTTTTCCGTAATTGTAAGAAACGGTAATTTTTTCAGTCCATTGATTCCACTTCTTTCTTTTTGCTTCAGCCGATTCTTCGTCTTGATACACAACATCCCATTCCAACTTTTCAAAAGTTTTAATAGCGATAGCTATAACAAGGGTTTTGTTCAAATTTGTATAAAATTCTTCCTCGAACTTCGGTGTCCAAGCAAAAGAATGTTTTCGTTTAACCGACTGTTCGTACTTTATTAATTCTTCTGTCATATTTATTGTTTGTATTACTGTTAATGCTTGTTTTTTATCATAGAATGCAGAGAGATATTAAATATTTAGCGACTTTTTCTGATAAATAATTTATTAATTTCATAAGTTGTGCCTATACTATCCTTATTATTTTTATACAATGTTATTTGACCACAAAACTTTGAACCTTGAAATGCCGGAACATTCAGAATAGCAAATTGAGGATACTCTGCATTATTCCCGCCCTTAAAAACAATTGTATCTCCATGAGATTCATATTGACCATTAATCGGTCGTCGATCTCCCATATGGTACTGGAATGTACCATTCCCCATGAGTTGGAAAAATGTCTTTTGCCACTTTGGCTCTCCATATTCAACATTCATAACAACTCTTCTACTTGGATTCCTGTTATCAAGTATTGGTACAAGAAAAGTCGACATCAAACCGATGAATAATAAACAAACAAGGAAAATTCGTTGCTTATCACGAAAATGCTCTACATTAAGAAGATAAAATTGCCTGATAAGAACAATTAGTAATGTAATAAAACCAATTGTCAACAATACAAGTACAGGTAAATCCCATATATATAGAATGCAAAGCAATGCAAAATACGAGATAATTAAAATAATTATTTTTTTGTGTTTCATTTGCGTATAATCATTTATTTATAAAATAATCCAAATTGCAAAAATAAGAAATGCAACAGAAACTAAAATTTTACTATCATACTCCAAAAGAAAAAAGCGATAGAAAACAACGTAATTCCTAACCTAAAATAATTTTTTTGTATGCAAATACTTTCATTATATCTACTTTACAATTATTTTTTTACTTTCATTATTTACCCTCACAATATACACACCTTTATTCAATTGTATTTCGGCATTCTCATAAATAACAGATTGATAAAGTTTTTGCCCGGAAAGATTGAAAACCGAAATCAGCGTTTTTTCTTTCGCCTCAATAACAATGCCATTAGGGATGGATTGAACAAAAATATCGTTTTTATCTATCGGACGAATTGCAGTTGACCCTTCTTCAATGATATTTGCAAAAACTTTCCAACCGAAATCGCTTTCATAAGCACTTTTAGCCCCCATAGGAACATATAACGTACAAGTTGTTTTATCTACATCATAAAGACAACCAAGGCCCAAGTATGGTGGTGTAGATTTTTTACTGTGAATCTCTTTTAATCTGGTACAATTCTCAAAAGCCCAATCTCCAATCGTAATAACACCATTTCCAATAGTAATACTTGTTAAGTTAGTGCAATAGTAAAAAGCGTTCCATCCAATTGAAAAAACACTGTTCGGAATAGTAATACTTGTTAGTTTGCCACAATCGGCAAAAGCATGGTTTCCAATTGAAGTAACACCATCACCAATAGTAACACTTGTTAAATTAGTACAAAAGGAAAAAGTAGAATCTCCAATTGAAGTAACACTATTTCCAATGGTAGCACTTGTTAAGCTACCACAACAGTAAAAGGCATAATTTCCAATAAAAACAACGCTGTTTGGAATAATAACACTTGTTAAGCTACAACAAAAATAAAAAGCACTATGGCCAATTAAAGCGACATTGTTTCCGATAGTAATACTCATTAAGTTAATACACTCGGAAAAAGCGTTATCTCCAATCAAAATAAGGTTATTGGGAGTCGTAATGCTGGTTATTTTGCATCCGGAAAACATACAATCACTAATGGCATTATTTTGTGTAAGATATGCAAATCCTTGTGCAGGAGAAACATAATAAAAATCTCCTCCACTAACAATTTTAGCTTCCGCTAAATTAATCACTTCTAATTTTCCATTTGTAGAGTATCCATCAACATCCCTGCCCGCCATTTCCCGGATATATCGTATATCCGTACCATTCAAATCACCGGTTAAAGTCAAATCGGTAATTTGATATTTTTCACTTGATGAAATAAGCGTAGGTAATGTTCCTGCCGTTTCTACATGAATTGTGCGGGATAATTGCGCCTGTAAGTTCAATTGCAGTAATAAACCCGTTATTACCAACAAGAATTTAAATGTAATTTTTGTTTTCATTATTATTTTTTGTTTTTATCTGAAAATTAATAAGTTACCTTGCTTATCGTAGTCTGTTGTGCATTGCGCTCGGCAAAAGCTCTGCTTTTGTCGTTGTTAAAAGTAAATCTCCTGATTTACAGATTTACAAAGCGGAGCTTTGTTTTTAATACGACGAAGACAGAGTCTTCGCCGAGCGCTAAGCTCTCATTTTCAGCACACTACGCCCATCAAGGGAAATGCCAAGTATAATAGATTCTTTTGAAGTTCGACTAAACGGCATATAGGCATTTCCTCCTACAGGTGTTGCTCTGTAATCCAAACGCTGCCCATAATCTCCACCTGAGGCGTTTAATTCTGACCGAATAGTGTTCATATTATTTACAACAGGGGAAACTATTCAATTTTTATCTCATCCAACTCCTTTAAGTATTTATCTAACTCGTCTAAGTCTTTAGCTAAAGGGGGAATTACTAATGAATATGCTCTTTTTACTTTATAACAAGTAATATATTCCTTTTTCTCACAATACCATTCTTTAATTGCTGCAATTTCTTTTTTATTTATTTTTGATTCATGTGGGTTCATGAAATCTTTTCCTGAAAGGAGTGATGCTACTGTTATAAAAATAAGATCATCTCTTTCTGTAACTACAACAAATGACGATGTATCATTACTGTTTTGCATTAATGAGCAAATATGTTTTTGGAACAAAGAATCTACATTAAGATCACATGCCCTAGACTCAAAAATTCCTATAATGCTTATGGATATTAAAATAATTATTTTTTTCATAATTCTTAATTTAACGAGTAATACCTGTTACATTACCACTAGAATTAATATGAATGATAACTGTTCTAACAACATTTCCCGAATGATCTAAAACATTAACTGGCAATTGACCTCCAGAAATAAACCTGTTAACAGGATCTACCCTGCTTCCTGTTACTGCATTTTCTACACCTGCAGCACTTATATGAGCTTGCGCTTGACCACTACCTTTAACTTGTACTTGATATTGCTCCCATGTTTCATGCATTAAGGCACTGCCTTGGTTTACATCGTTACCATTACCTAAAGCTTGAATATCTCCAATATCTATTGTAGCAGTATTAATATTCCCAATAATATCGGAAGTTCCATTAGCTACATTTATTGTTGTAACACCATCTGTACCACTAACCACTCTATTCAAAGTTGAATAAAACGCTTTTTGCTCTGTAGTCATATTGTTAGGATCAGTTCCTGCAACTGGGGCTATCGACATTTTTCCATTAGCATCAGCTGAAGTTGTATAATATCCACCTAATCCTGTATTATATGTGTTAACTGTCGATTGTATATCTGTTGCATTTCCTGCTAAAGTTAAACTATCTCCTCTTAAATCCATATATTTTATTGGGTTATTGGCACAGTAGGCATACGGAGAAATGGGATAATACAGTTCTGCCAGTGGGTCTATTCTATCAAACACCGGTATTTCTATTGGCAAAGACCTCGCTACAAAATCATATTGATTTAATCCGTGCATTTCGTCCAATTCCTTGTTACCATATTTGTATGGCTGAAGTTCGGGATTGAATCCATCCGAATGAGATTTTCCGAAAGGATAATAATCCGTGCGCTGTATGGTGGTTGTGTTTTGTACTACTGCCCGGTTATTGCCCAAATGGTCGCGCAAATAATAGTGATGTGCCCATGTGCCGTCGGTATTTTTCATTGCATAACCTTCGGAATTAAGTACATATTTCAATACACCATCTTCATAAATGATATTTCCGCAATAGTCGGTAGTAGTGGTTTCTTCGAAAGGATTAACCGCAGTATTGTCATCTGGTGGAGCACTGGAAAGAGACAGCTTGGGCGCTACATCATCAAACGTTTCCAAAGTAATCATTGTTTCTCCTATATAGTCGAATTCCTTTCTCGTAATATGTTTTACTTGCCTTTTCATGCCATTGGCATCGTACAAAAACGATGTTTTGTTTTGAGTATTGAATGTTATTGTTTTCGGCAAATTTAAGTAATTATATTGAATATTCGTTATCCCTCGGCTATCATCTTTTATTAACGAACCGTTAAGATTATAATTTACACCATAAATCTTCGATCCGGAAATTATCTTACGCATTTGATTTCCTTCGCTCTCTATGCGCAGGGTGGTAGTTTGAGTGAAAACTTGAGAATTTGTATTGCCTAAAGGAACTGTACTACCCTGAGAAGTACCCGACCTCAGCATGGCTGTAAGGTCTCCGGAATTTTTGTTTGTCAGCGTTCCCATGTCATTTGGTTCTTTCATGGGAAAATCATCGGGAATTTCCTCAGCCGGCGAAACAGGCTCTTTCCGAGTTATTCTGGTAATATTTCCGTTTTTGTCGTATTCCAGTGATTCATCATACGCACCATTATATGTTCTGTTTTGGGTGTGATTTGCTGCAACCAGTCTGTTGAGGCGGTCATATTCGAAAATATAACCTTTTTTCATTATCATGATGTCTTGTTGCGTGGTCAGTTCACCGATGTTGCCGTTATACCTTTTGTTTGCTCCATCGTTGTAATACAGTGTTTGCTTGAAGTTGTTCGAATCAATTGTTTTGAGCCACGAGCGTACGTTATAGGTATAGTTAATGATTTCCGAATTGTATATTCCTTTATGTGCCATCCTGCCAATTTCGTCATAAGTCAAATAGAGAGACATAGGAGCCGAATTGTTGATGCCGTATACAGTGTTTGTAAGTCGGTCGGCATGGTCGTAATTATAAGAGTATACTTCCGTAATGCTTTCCTTACCGGGTGCGGAATGGATTTTCTGCTGCCATTTGGGTTTTCCGGTAAACGAATAATTGACATATTCCTTTTCGTAACCGTTCAAATGATTTTGTGCAATGGTTTGAATGGGATGTCCTTTCTCATCGTAGTATAATACGGTTTTCAACTCTTTGACAGTAGTTCCCATAGTACACACTATTTGCCCGGTCATCAATCCTTTACTCTTAGTTAAGTCATTGTCTGTTCCGTAGCGTTTATCCACAAAATTTCCTATCTTTGTTTTATAGTCAAATTCTGGATTGTTCCACATCGACTTGAAACGATAATTGTCGTAATAATTTGCCTTGTAATACTGAGGGAGGGAAACATTCGCCATACCGAGTACTATGTTTTTCTTGTAACCTGCTATATTGCCTGCTACATTGCCTACATATTCGGCAGTAACAACGATGTTTGAAATATCTGGCTTGGAAAAACAGACACCTTCCAGCACCGTACGACCAAGCGCATCGGGAATCGTGTAATACCAGTGTTTGGAAGTGTTTTTCTTTCGCATTTCGCCATCCTGCATGAAAATCAGCTGGTCGGCCTTATCATAAACGTACTCGATCCAATCGGCTCCCGGCAAACGTTTGGATATGCAGCGGTTGCGTTCATCATACTTATAAAGAAATGCAAATCTCTTCAGCTGATTGCAATCATCGCTACTCCCGTTTGCCACTGTGCCACATTCGGGCTGCAGTACATAACAGAGTTTACCAAAATTATTATAGACATAATAGGTGTCGTTTAGACCGTCGTTTATTTGCCTTGCTAAAACCACTCTGTCTAATTTATCCTTGAATTCGTAAGAAACATTGCCGTCTTCATCGGTGATTTTTGTTACATAAAGCAAATTAGGTGCAAAATTGCCGGCATTTGCTATTTTTGTATTGGTACCGCTGCCGGTAACGGAATAATTAATACAAGCCAATTCGCCTGATGTGGTATTATTCATGTAGGCTGTTTTAACCGACTTGCTGTTGTTATGCCAATCGGCTCCGGCCCCGTATTGTTCCGTTATCCGGTTTAAGGGCGAAGATTCGTAAACAGGCTTAGCGTATGGCTTGGTATCATTTTGATAGCAGGAAGCGGAAAGCTTTTCCATGGCTGTCAAATCGACAAAAGCACCGTTGTTATTATTTGTTACCCTGGGTAGCCAAGCATTCGACTCTCTGCCGAATCCGTCGTATTCCTGATAAGTTACTACATCTTTTTGATCGGGCGACATTTTTTTACTTACCGTTTGAGTGAGACGACCGAGACCGTCAAGGTATTGTATCACATCTATCGAACTTGTTCCCGCCTCGTTGGTATAAGTTTGGGTAAGGATATAGTTCTTATTGGTGCTTTGCGTTACAGCTGTTTGCGAAAGGCAAAGCAGTATGATGATTGAAATTATTTTATTTGTTTTCATATCGAATTATCTTTTCATGATTACGCTACCATGTATTAAATATCCGTCTAACCAAAAATCGAGCACATAATTACCTGTCGATAAATGATTCACGTTGAAAGAGAAATGATTAATCCCTTGCGGATATGCTCCCTTAGTCTCATCCATATATACCAATCCCATTTGACTGCGAATTTGTATACGCACATTGTTACAAGAGTGGGGCAGGAAAAGTTCAAACTGCAAATCGGAAACCACCGGATTAGGGAAAATATTGTAGGTCATGCCTTCCCATGGATTATTTGATGGGCTGATTGTGTTTTCTTCTTCCATCATTCGTTGTCGCTCTGCGATATTGGCTTCGTCTTCTGTTTCAAAATACTGTTCTTCAGGAGGAAAGAAAAAAGCAGTGACAAGTGTTTCTCCGCTACGAATCGTTTCAAAAACCGGATAACGATAACCGCGGGCATACCAGCGGAATGTTTCCAAAACAAAACAAAGACTGTCGGTCGAGAAACGTTGATTGATGCTATCAGGCGATATATGTAACGGAGTTTTCTGTTTGACGTAATATTCCTTACCAATCGGACGGGTATCTTCGTAAAGATATTTTATGGTATGTATACGAATTACCTGTTTCAAGGTATCGCCACTGGGCAAAAGTATCATACCGTGAGCGTCGGCACGAGTGATTGTTTTACCGAAGGCATCGAGTTCGAGCCGGTTGCCGTGTTTGCCGTGGGCATAAAAATACTTTGAAACCGAATCACCGTAATTGACCGGAAAATGCAACATCAGTTCGGGCTGAATACCATACAGCCGGGTGGTAGGATTGTCATAACCCAAGGAAAAGAGCGAATCGTTGACCGTTCCATAGTAATAATTATTGCTGTGTTCGGTTCCCGTAATGATATAATCATTAAAAGCCGAATAAGTCAGCTCATACCGGTCGTTGATGACATTCAGCCGGCTGAAATCCCACAGTACATCCTCGCCCGAACGACCGGGATCTTTGTATTCAACCTGCTGCTTGATGATAATATCGCCTGCATGGAAACTGTTTAATTCGCTTTTCAATATGTTTTGTGCCGAAAGTATTCCCGGAATACCCCACAGCACAAGAAATGTAATATAAAAATATGTTTTCATCATTCTTAATCTTTATAGTGATATTTGTAATCTTCTACTTTTCGCTTTTTGTTTAGGTCATTGTCTTCGTAATAAAATACTTCTTTTAAGCGACCAAAGCGGTCATAATTATAAAAGAGCTTAAGACCATTTGGTTTTACACAGCTTTTTATTCCGATTCCGGGAATGTGAGTATAAATAGTGACCTGCGTATTTGATAAATCTAATGAATAAAAATCATAATAGTCATAGAAAGAGTCTTCATCATCCTCGGAATCATCATCAAGATTAACATACGAAAGAAAATACTCTACATCGGCAGGAGGATTTTCTATTACATAATTCAGATATTGTTCATCATGAGACCATTTATAGATTGTTGTTACGCCATCCACAGTTACTATATAAGGATGTAATTTATGTTTATGATAAACAATGCGAGTTTCAGGATTGGCTTGCCCTTTTTGTTGAGTCCTAACATAATGAGGAACAAATATCTTTCTTCCCCAATAATCCTTAATTATTTCCCTGTAATCCGTTATTTCCTTATAAAGCATATCATTGTCCTTATATTGAGTTTTTTCTATTACGTTTGTCAAAATACGCTCTTTAACCATCTTCGAATACGGAGCAGTGTTACTATAATCCGTGGGATATTTATAAGTTGTTTTGTGCCATGATCCATCGCTCGCTTTCACTGCTTCGGAAGCTATCAGCTTTTGAGGATTATAGGTATATGCTTTTTCCAAACATTGCATTTCTTGTCCGTTTTCGGGATTGTAGTAGGTTTCATAAATATTGCTCACAAAATAGCAATGCGTATAAACATAAGTCATATAGCCAATCATAGTGCTCCAAAAATCATATGGATTCGAATCAACAATGACATATTCCTGCACGGGCGCTATGATAGAATCTACATTTATTTTTTCGTATTTGTATTTTACACTTTTGGTTAAATTTCGATTATTATCAAAATACTCTTCTGAAACAATTTTTCCTCTTTCCATCGATTTGCTGGAAACCGGCGTATAATAGGAATCTCCGGAAACATTACAGGAAAAAGCATATTTCCTATCTCTATGGGTTTCCCCCCAAATATCACGATCGTAATTAGTATACCTGTAACGGATAAAGCCAAGCGAATTATTTTTGCTATCCACCGACTCTTCTATTACCGTTGAATAACCTACATGAGGCCCTTTTTGATTGATGCCTTCTGCTACAAATCCTCCTTCTGAACAGATAACCTTAACCATTTCTTTATCATCTTTAGCAGTCTTACCTTTTATAACAGCATAATAGCTTCTTGTGTAACTTGGATTTGCTTTCAAAATACCGCTGGAAGGATTGGTATAAAAGTCATTTTGAGGGATTGTTTCGCAATAATAATATTTTTTGTGTTGAACTAATTTATCGTTTTCATCATAAGTGCGAATAGCAGAAACACATAAACCACCGGCTTCACCGGAGGAGTTGCTCAATTCGGCTTCACAGTCAATAGGAACTATTTTACTGTATTGATTTTGCCGGTAATCAAAACAGGTTTTACCGCCGGTAGGATAAACAATTGACTTTAATGTCTCCGCTTTTGAAATATTTAAATTATAACTTGGGTTTCTTGATTTGTAGTAGTCTTTATCGAACAATACATGTGAATCGTAGCTACTCTCTCCTCCATTGTAATAACCCCAATGGTCGACCGATGAATACACATACCTTCCAAAGACGTTATCGGTATTATATTGAAAGCTATATTCTTTAGGATTGTATCCTTTAGCATCCGGAATCGTGTATATCTTTGCTATTCCACTATTGTAATAATAAGTTTCAACATAATCACCTTCCCTCTCAGCAATACGGCTCAATTTTCTTCGGCTATTTTTTATATAATCTAAATAATATGTCTTAGTATAGGTAGTATCGATTGAATAATTAGTAGCAATTGTTATTCCTCTTAATACACGCCAATCTAAACTGTTTTTTTGCAAATCATTCAAATAGGGGCTTGGCATAAATACATGAAATTGATTTGCCGGAGAGTATGGACTGTTTGAAAACGGTGTCGTCCACTGCTCCTTAGTATCCGTCTCCCATGCTAAAAATTTGCTATCCGGATACAGATCCTCATTACTCGGAATTTCTCTGACCGAATGAAAATCTACTTCTACATAGAAAGTGGCAATTGATTTCAAATAAACCGGAAACATTAAATAACCCGATAATCGTTTACGTCCTTGAGTGTTATCCGCATAAGCGACTTGTCCCCCCGGCTCAAGGAATTGCCCGGACAGAAGTGATCCCGGATTGGAGCAATTAGTGTAAAGATAAGAAGAAAAAGCCGAGAATTGTATTTCGCAAATAGGCATTCCCGGCTCATAGTCCAAGTAAATCTCATATCCCAACGGAGATTCTATCCGTGTTAAAAACCAGGAAGTGGGAATTAAATCGGTTCCGTTTCGATTATAATAATTAATACTGTATTCGGTAGCATCTTTTCCGCCGAAAGTATATTTTACTCCATCGGGAGTAGATAAAGTGAATGTGTCAAGCAAGCGACGATTCCATTCTTTATTATTCCAATAGCAAATGTCAATTTTACCTTCGCCGCTATCTCGTAGTTCATGTATAGTTCTAAATGTAATTTCTACAACTTTAATATCGTAATCCGATACAAATTTCCATCCTCCCGTCTCGGACAGATAAAAGCTACCGGAATATTTCCCGAACTGAAAATTGTATTCATCAGCCATCAAATCGTAATAATCCAATAATTGCACATTTCCTTGTTCGTCTGGCTCCGGAATTTTTCCGTTAAATAAAGCCAAATATTGTTTATTATGATATGCTAACCGTTCAGCGTTCTCTAAGTCTTCTAGTTTTCTTTCATTATCCATAAGCCCGACAGAATGACCATTTTTAGTCTGTTTTTCATCATAAAATCCCCTCACATTACGAGTAATACATCCGCCGGCAGAAAGATTCCAACCTAAACCAACCCAACCCGACCGTTTGTTAGGTTTTACACTTGCCAAGTTATAATCCAGACTGATAGGTAACGATAAGTCTCCCATTTTCACTTCATACAATGGGATAGAGACATTGGGTTGTCCGGTAAACATGTTTACAGACATTTGCCCATACTCACCTAAACTTGCCGCCGTTGGTGTTGGGCAATTTTCTTTCGGGCGAAATTGACCGAATATGTGTACATAAAAAACACATAATATAAATAAAAAGATGATTTTTTTCATGTTGTTTTTTTAAAACTGTTAAAAAGTTATTTTGTAATTTTTAGTATTCTCGATTGAATCAGAAATTAAATAAACACTTGTCCTGTACAAATTATTTACATACGCACATAAAAAAGGCACGAACAAAACTTTTTTATCTGCTTTTCGAGGTCTTAGACTACCTTGCTGCCAAATAATCGAGTGAAGCCCGCACCTAAACGGTACGAGCGTCTACACTTCACTCTTGGCAGCTTTAAATTTGAAATTGTCTAAGTTTCGAAAAGCTAGAATATAAGCCAAACGCTTTTTCTAATATGATTAAAATGTGCGTATTAGCACACTATATATTTTCCATAGGCGAAATATTTTTAATTATTTAAGCGACAAATGTATAGTAAGTATTTTAAAAACACAAGAATAATGAAAAAGATTTATCATTTTGAATACTAACCTAATTAATAAACCGTTGTTATAAGATGATTCAAGAAGAAAACAACGAATGAAATTACAACATCTTTTATACGGTTTCATAATCTTTCTCGCGGTTTCGTTTTTTTCCTGCAAGGATGATTATGATAATTACTCTACCAACAGTAGTGAGCCTCTTTCTTTTTCGGTCGATACCTTATCGTTCGATACTTTGTTTTCTACAATAGGCTCCACAACAAGAAATTTTATGATTTACAACCGGAATAGAGATCCGTTGTTGATTTCTTCCATCGGTTTTTTGCACGGCGACAGAGGTTTCAGGATGAATGTGCCGCCCGAACGACGCGATGAAAATGGTAATTTTATCAACGTCCGGATTAGTGCGAGGGACAGTCTTTTTGTCTTTGTAGAGGCTACTTTAGACGAAAATTTAAACAATGTGCCGCAATTCCGGTCGGACGAAATTATTTTTACAACAAACGGAGTACTACAAAGAATCATTGTTGAGGCATACGGACAGGATGTGGTAATTTTTCGTGCTAAAGTTTTCGAAGAATCGATTACCTTATCGAACGAAAAACCTTATTTGGTATTTGATAGCCTGACCGTTAACGAGGGTGTAACTTTGACAATCCCTGCGGGGACAACCTTTTTTATGCGCAACGGCTCATGGTTCAACGTCTTGGGAAATATCAAGGCTGTCGGCACACAAGAACGGCCGATTGTTTTTCGCGGGCATAGAATGGATTATCTGTTGCCTGATATTCCTTATGATCGAGTTCCGGGACAATGGGAAGGAATGTGGTTTGCATCATCCAGTTTTGATAATGAGTTTGAACATGCACATATCAGAAACGGAATGGTTGCTATGGCACTTGAATCGTTTGAACCGGATCGTCTGAAAATGAAACTGAAAAATTCGGTACTTACCAACGTGAACGGGTTTTTGCTTTTTGCGGAAAATAGTCATATCGTTGTAGAAAATTCGGAATTATCGAATGCCTCCGGAGCATTGGTGTTTTTGAGAGGAGGAAAATATAGTTTCACGCAATGTACGTTAGCTAATTATCTCCCTTCGTGGAATAGCATGACTGCCACAGGACAAACGGTTGTTGTCTTCAATTATACTTTCGACAAAGAAAATAATAAGGTTGCATTGCCCGTCGAAGTCGGTTTTTTCAACAGCATTATTTACGGAAGTAATGCGAATGCCGGAGAATATATTATTGTTAAAGATACCGTAGATTATCCGGATACGCCAATGAACTATAAATTCCAAAATTGTTTATTGCTGAAAAAAGACGGGAAAAATGATGGTGAGAAATTAATCGATTGTATTTTTAACAAAGACCCGAAATTCATAAAATCAACACCGGAAAGTTTGGATAAAAGTAAATACGATTACATTTTTGATTTTCGTTTGGATTCCATATCACCTGCCATTAGTAAAGGCGATCGCTCAATTGCCCTACCATTACCTTATGATATGAATGGTATTTATCGCTTAGGCGAAAAAGGCCCTGATATAGGAGCATACCAATGGATTAAGAAAGAATAAATATGAGAAAATTATTGTTAGTTTGTTTATGCTTTTGCATTACAATTTCTATTTTCAGCCAAAATCCTTTTCGAGTAATGTTTTATAATGTTGAAAACCTTTTTGATACTGAAAAAAGTTCCAAAAAAGATGATGGCGATTTTACTCCCGATGGTAAATTACATTGGACAACCGGCCGGTATTACAACAAATTAAACAACTTGGCTAAAGTCATTACCGCTACTGGAGAATGGGATTCGCCCGCTATCGTAGGTTTGTGCGAAGTGGAGAACGAACGTTGCATGACCGATTTAACCAAGCACTCTCTACTGAAAGCGCAGGATTACCGGTATGTAATAACCTATTGTGCCGATCGAAGAGGTATTAATACAGCTTTGATGTATCAACGGGATAAGTTTAAGTATTTAAGTCACAAGGAATATAAAATAAAATTTCCTCAAAATCCGCACAAAGTTACCCGTGATATTTTGCACGTTTCGGGATTGATACAAACAGGCGATACATTGGATGTTTTTGTTTGTCACTTTCCTTCCCGACGAGGCGGAGAACAGGAATCCGAACCCGACCGGATATTTGCGGCCTCTGTTCTGAGATCAAAAACCGACAGTTTGATGAATGTCAGAGAGAAAGCTAACATTATCATTATGGGAGATTTGAATGATGAACCGACCAATAAAAGTATTTTGAATACTTTAGGCGCTTTGCCTCCGGAGAAAGACGCTAATCCTTTAGAACTTTATAATCTTTTCTACAAGTTTGCGAAACAAAATAATGTAGGCACCTACAAATATGGTCGCCAATGGAATGTTTTAGACCAAATCATTGTTTCGGGAAATTTATTCGATCGCAAACAGAATTTTCATGTTTTGCCCGAAACAGCAACGATTTTTCAGCGCGATTTTATGATGGAGAAAGATTCTTCTAATGGTGGAAAAAGGCCATTCAAGACCTATACAGGCATGAAACATACCGGTGGATATAGCGACCATTTGCCTGTTTATGTCGATTTTCAATTTTGCGAATTATAACAGCCACTTCCAAGCCGGAATAATCTCGATTTGCTTGCTGTTGAAAGATATATTTTCTTCGACATCTAAAGTTATAATTAACCCCTTTTCGAGATTAAATACATTCATAGCCTCTTGTAGACCATCTATTTCCCGCTTTTTTGTAAGTTCATTTTCAAAAACAGCGCAGACTTGAATAGCCTCTGTAACGTGATAATTTTCTCGTATCAAAAAATCACACTCATTTTCATTTTTATAATAATACAGTTCTTTTCCTCGCCGTTTAAGTTCTATAAAAATAAGATTTTCCAAAAAACGACCGGTGTTGTTAGAGAAACTAAATCCCAATTTTGCAGCTAATCCGTTATCTATAAAATAGGTCTTTCGTGGCGATTTTATTTGCGATTTTGCCGAAAAATCAAATTTATTTAGTTGAAACAATAAGTATGTATTTTCAAGATATTCGATATAATTTTTTACGGTAGTATGATTTTTTACACCTATGATTCCCGACAACGACGAGTAAGTGGATAATTTTGAAACATTACTCGCCAAAAACCACACCAACTCAAGCAACTCTTTTTCATTGCTGATATTATTGCGAACCAAAACATCACGATATATAATACTTTCATATAAATATTTAAGGTGGTTTACATCATTTGTTTGTAAATACAACGGAAAACCGCCTTTCTGTAAATATATTAAAAAAGAGGCCGAAAGAGCTGATTTTGTATTTGTTTGATATATGTTAGATGTTAATAATTCGGGATTTGACAACTCCAAAAATTCTCTGAAAGAAAAAGGAAAAAGCTCGTATCTGTTATATCTCCCTGTCAAGTGTGTGCCAAGTTCCCGGCTAAGCATACTTGCATTAGAGCCTGTGATAAACACTTTATTCCCTGCATCGTGAAGACGGCGTACAAAACGCTCCCAACCTTTAATATTTTGAATTTCATCAAAATAAAATGTTTTTTGTTCACCAAACATTTCAATAAAAACTTCATATAAAGGCTGAAATTGCTCTATTGTGAAACTTATTAACCGTTCATCATCAAAATTGATAAAGTAATCTTGCTCGGATTGTTTTCTTCTAATTTGCTCCATCAACATAGACTTTCCACAACGTCGAATGCCCGAAATAATAATGATTTCCGAATTAGCAAGCATTGTTTCCGGAAAAACTCTTTCCTGTATGTTTAGTTTATTTACTTGTTGTCGTTGGTCTGTAATGACTTCTCTTAAAATTGGTTTCATAATTACACAAAATTATTTACCGCAAATATATGAATTGTTTTTCATAATAGCAAATATTCCAATTTATTGCTATTATCAATAGCAATAAATGTATTTTTTTTGTGACTGAACATTTTCATTATCTGTGGTATTTTTCGTACATTTGTAATCTTAAAAAACGATTGAAATAATTTTATGAAACAATTTACGATAGCATTTTTTTCTTTTTGTCTGACAATTTTTCAACTCAACGCCCAACCTATTATACCACCGATAGATATTCCGTTGTTTTTAAGCGGTAATTTTGGAGAATTGAGAAGTAACCATTTTCATTCGGGAATAGATTTTAAGACGCAAGGAGTCATTGGGATTCCGGTGAAAGCTGTGAAAGATGGGTATGTTTCCCGAATCAATATCAGTCCTTGGGGATATGGAAATGCGTTGTATGTAACGCATCCCGATGGCACCAAAACACTTTATGGTCATTTAGATCGTTTTGTAAAATCGATTGAAATTTTTGCTCGCGATAGCCAGTATATCAAAGAGAAATTTCAGATAGAATTATATCCTCAACCTTGGCAATTCCCTGTGAAACAAGGCGAAATAATTGCATATAGTGGAAATTCCGGTGGTTCGGGTGGGCCTCATTTGCACTTTGAAATCAGAGATGCCATCACGGATGACGTATATGATCCGCTGCCTTATTACAAAAGCCGGATTCGAGATAATGTTCCACCCGAAGTCAAGGGCTTGATGATTTTCCCCCAAGTCGGAATGGGAATTGTGAACGGAAAAACCCAAAATCAGGAAATCCCAATCACGAAGGATAAAACAGGAAAAACAATTGTTGCTACAGTTGATGCTTGGGGAAATGTCGGATTCGGTGTTAAGGCTTATGATAAAATGAGCGGAGTGAATAATATTTATCTACCCAAGAGGATTAGCTTAGAAGTAGACGGTATTGAAGTTTTCTCCCAAAATATGGATTATTTTTCTTTCTCCGAATCGAGATACCTGAACAGCTTGATTTCTTTTGATGACTGGGTTAATAACAAGTCTTTCTTTATGAAATCATTTGTAGAACCGGGTAATCGTTTGAATATCTATCAACAAAAGGAAAATTCCGGAATTATTTTGGTCGATGAAGAACGAATATATAAATGCAAGTATATATTATCGGATACTTATGAGAACACAACGGTTTTTCCGTTTGAAATAATGGGTAGAAGACAGGCAATTCTCGAACAACGCATCAATGGAATATTGTTTGCTTACAATAAACCCAATGTTTTTACCAACGTCAATGTTGTTTTGGAAATCCCTGTAGGAAATTTGTATACCAATGTTGATTTTCAGTATAAAGAAACACCCGGTTATACGCCTTTTTCTTCGTTGTTTCAGTTAGGAGAACGAACACCGTTACATTCATACTGTCTTTTGAAAATAAAAATTCAGAGAGATACCTATCCCGATAAATCTAAATATGGTGTTTTTAGCGTTATCGGCACAAAAAAATCATGGGAAGGCGGTGTCTACAAAGATGGATATATGAATTGCGAAATCCGCGAATTGGGAAATTACTCGATTGGAATCGATACCGTTGCTCCTAAAATTACACCGGTTACTCCTCATTTGTGGACAAAAAACGAAAAGATTTCATTCAAAGTTACAGACGATTTTAGTGGAGTAGAGGAGTATAAAGGAACCTTGAACGGCAAATTTGTCCTTTTTGAATACGACCCCAAAACTGCAAGCATGTTTTGCGAATTTGACCCTTCGCGGATGAAACGCGGCAAACAACGCTTGGTCTTTTCAGTTAAAGACAGGTGCGGAAACGAAAGTGTTTATTCTGAAAATATTGTTTTTTGAAATAGAACGCAGATGACGCGGATAACGCAGATTTTCGCAGATAATATAATGTAAAAACCTGCGAAAATCTGCGTTATCCGCGTCATCTGCGTTCAAAAAACTTTCAGTAAATTTTCTGTAGCTAAATCTACTTTTTGAAAGTCAAATCCGGAAATGATTTCTTGTTTCATTGACTCAATCCGGTCATTGCAAAGATTGCCGATACTTCCTTCGTGAGTGTGTTTGGCAGTTTTATCTGCTTTGAACTCTCCGGATTCAATCGCCAATCCAACCTGTTTGTAGGCATCTCTGAAAGGTACGCCTTGTAATGCCAATTCGTTTACTTTATCGACACTAAATAATAACGAATATTTATCATCGTCAAGAATATGTTCGTTTACTTTAATTTCTTGCATCATCAGATTTACCATTTCGATGCAGTCGGTCAGTTCGTCGAAAGCAGGAAAAAATACCTCTTTGATAATCTGTAAATCACGAAAATATCCTGAAGGCAAATTATTGGTTATCAATGTGATTTGCTGCGGTAAAGATTGAATTTTATTGCATTTAGCACGCGTCAATTCAAATACATCCGGATTTTTTTTATGCGGCATAATGCTCGAACCAGTTGTAAACTGGTCGGGAAGTTTGATAAAACCAAAGTTTTGACTGTTATATAAACAGGCATCAAAAGCTAATTTGGAGATTGTGGCGGCAATTCCGGCTAAGGCAAAACCGACGGTACGCTCCATTTTTCCACGTCCCATTTGGGCATATACAACGTTGTAATTCAAATCGTCGAAACCCAATAAATCGGTGGTCATCCGGCGGTTAAGCGGAAACGAAGAACCATATCCGGCAGCCGAACCCAACGGATTTTTGTTGCATACTTTGTATGCTGCCGCCAATAACTGCAAATCATCTACCAAACTTTCGGCATACGCTGCAAACCAAAGTCCGAACGACGAAGGCATGGCGACTTGCAAATGAGTATAGCCGGGCAGAAGAATTTCTTTGTATTTTTCGCTTTGTTTCAGTAGAGTTTCGATTAATTCATCGACTTTCACAACTAATTTTCTAATAGCATCGCGAGTAAACAGTTTCATATCGACCAGAACCTGATCATTACGAGAACGTCCGCTATGTATTTTTTTCCCGACATCTCCCAATTTTCGGGTTAGCATTAATTCTATCTGAGAATGAACATCTTCCGCTCCCGGTTCAATTACAAATTCGCCCGATTCGGCAATCTTGTAAATATTGCGTAGTTCCGATAACAGAATTTGAAGTTCTTCGGAGGTAAGCAAACCAATACTTTCCAACATCGTGATGTGAGCCATTGAACCCAAAACATCATACGGTGCTAAATATAAATCCATTTCACGGTCTTTTCCAACCGTAAATTTCTCAATCCTTTCGTTTACAGGGATAGATTTTTCCCAAAGCGTTTTCATAATGATTAATGATTAGTGATTAGTGATTAGTGATTAATGATTAAATACTGACAGCCAAATTATTAAACATTAATCATTAAACATTAATCATTATTTATATGGCATTGCTGCTAAAACATCGGCAACTTTATTGATTCCTTCTTGAACGGGTTTGGAAACCATTGGTTTGATGAACGGGTTTAATTCGGCTTTGAGCGTCAGTTTTAACTTGGTGTCGTTTTCATCCACCTGTTTCAACTGAATCCACATCGTAACATCGATTGGCGATTCATCAGCTTTAAACTTAATGGTTTTATTCGGTTCTCGTTCGACGATTGAAAATTTAATTTTTCCAATCGGACTGACAGAAAAACTACAGGAATCTTTGTCGAAAGTAAAATCTGAAATTTTCTCCTGAGGAATCTTGTCTTTCATGCGTTCGAGATTGCTTAAATCCGATAGCATTTCAAAAATATCAGCCTCGTTATGAGGGATTGTCTTTATTTCGCTTACAAATTCAGTCATACTTTCTTTATTTTGGGTTCCAATTGGCCGGATCTTTTCTCCAGCGTTGCAATATGGCAATTTCAGATTGGTCGATATAATCTATTCTAAGAGCTTCGTCTAAGATGGCATTGTAGTCGCACAATGTAGTTAGTTCTACTTTAGCCTCTTTGAATTTTTCTTCGGAAACAGGAAAACCATAAGTGAAAATAGCAACCATTCCCAACACATCACATCCGGCATTCCGAACGGCTTCTACAGCTTTTAAGCTACTGCCGCCGGTCGAAATCAAATCTTCGACAACAACAACTTTAGATCCGGGTTTTAAATCTCCTTCGATCAAGTTTTCCAAACCATGATCTTTTGGAGAAGAGCGAATGTATACAAACGGTATATTCAATTCATCGGCTACCATGGCACCTTGTGCAATAGCTCCTGTTGCAACTCCGGCAATGGCATCTACATTTTCATATTTTTCAAGAATGACGCGGGCTAATTCTAATTTGATAAAACTACGGGTTGCCGGATATGACAATGTTTTCCGGTTATCACAATAGATAGGAGATTTCCAACCTGAGGCCCAAATAAAAGGGTTAGCCGGTTGTAATTTGACAGCTTTGATTTTCAGAAGTTTCTCTGCTACAATTCTTTCTAATGTTTTCATTGATTGGTGTCTGTTTAAAAATTATTCGCTTGCAAAAATAGGTATTATTTTTCACAATAATTCATTGCATATCTAAAAAAAGATGTACCTTTGTGGCATTATAGATTGACGATTGTATAACTATTGCGTGTATGTTGCGGGTTGTGCAGTCGTTTTTTCTATTGTAGTAATACAATATTGAATTTTCTCTCTGCTGCCACGCAAAATACCTACCGTCAGTTTTATTATTCCAAAATTTGCCTTGCTGTATTGCATAATAATAATAATATCGTAAAAACGACTTTGCTTTTTGTTGCCCTCTTTAGGTTTTGTATAATTTACCACCGTCGCAAGTTCCAATATTTCAGTTAGATATGTTACTGCAAGCGTGGATTTATAACTACGAGAGGCTTTCTCTACTGTTTCCTGAAAGGATAAAAACTTGATATGAATAAACGCTTGTAAACTAACATTATAAATACGCTTCCCAGGATTTGCTATATTCCATGCAACATAAAAATTTTTGATGATTTTTTCACGCTGTAGAATTTCTTCTTTTGTTCTTCCTAGTGGAATTTCTTGATACAGAATAATTTCATTTTTTTGTTCCATAAATTTTGGCTTTTAGAATTTTGATTAATTTTCTATATATGATTGTAAAGTACAAATGTATTATTTTTTTCTTTACAAAATACGCTACCTATGTCTTATTTACTAACATTTCACGCAAAAAACATCTCCCTGAAATTCTTTTGATAAATCAATTTCTTCTTTGAAAATTCCGAAGACAGAAGACCCCGAACCCGACATAGAGGCGTATACGGCTCCCGAATCGTATAGTTTTTCTTTTATATTTTTAATCGCAGGATATTTCACAAAAACACTTGATTCAAAATCATTTACCATCGTGTCCTTCCATGTTTCCGATGGGTTTTTGATGATTTCTTTGAGAGAGATAATCGGAGTTTTCGGCTTTACCAATTCGTATGCCTCTTTGGTGGAAACATAAATATCCGGTTTTATCAAAACGATGAAATATTCTTTAAGAGATAAGTCTATGGGCGTGAAAACGTTTCCGATTCCAGTGGCAAAAACAGGTTTATTTTGAATGAAAAACGGACAATCCGCGCCTAATTGAGAGGCCAATTCTTCCATCCGGGTTTCCGATAGATGTAATTCATACACGTTATTTAATAATTTGAGCATGAAAGCAGCATCAGCAGAACCTCCGCCCAATCCTGCTCCGAATGGAATATTTTTTCGCAAATAAATATCTATTTCCGGAAGATTGTACTCTTTTTTGAGTAGAGAATACGCTTTAATAACCAAATTATGTTCAGGATTTCCATCTAAAAGAATGCCCGATTGTTTAAAAATACCTTTTTCTCCTGTAGCAGGAACAACCTCCAAAGCGTCTTTAACGGCAATCGGATAAAAAATGGTTTCTAAATTATGATACCCATCTGCTCGTTTAGATACAATGTTGAGGCCAAGATTGATTTTTGCGTTGGGAAAACAAATCATGAACTTAAATTCTTACTGAATAATTTTGTAAATTACAAAAGTATGAATTATTTTAGAACTTTTTTTATCTTTATGTGTTTATAAAGAAAGATGTTCTAATTTAAAAATGAAAATGAGTATGAAAAAAATTATCTTTATTTTAAGCATTACATGCTTATTACTTGGATTAAACGCTTGTAAATCAAAAGACAAAGAACAAGCAAATTCTCAAATTGCTACGCTTCACAATTCCATGATCAGCTTGGATTGGGCAGGTACTTATTCCGGAGTTATTCCATGTGCAGATTGCACGGGTATTGAGGTTAAAATTACCTTGGCACAGGATCATACATTCCAAATGAGTATGAGATACCAAAACAGAAAAGAGTCGGATTACAATTATTCAGGAACTTTTCGCTGGAGTGCCGATGGTGGTTCGATTACTTTAGAAGGCTTAGACAGAGATAAATACCCTACTCAATATAAGGTAGGGGAAAATAAGCTGATTCAATTAGATTTGGAAGGAAATGTGATTACCGGCGATTTGGCTCAAAATTATGTTCTTGTCAAGATAAGATGACGTACCGATGCAACAAAAGGCATGACTGTTTATAATTTTTCATCACAGATATAGGCATTATATCCCATTTTTTTGATTGTTCTTTTTACTAAGTATACTTTTGCAGTGTTTTTTTATTGAGTTTTTCTCAATGAAGTTGTATTAACAAAAAGTAAAATGATTTCGAAATTAGAAGGTTGTGCCCGACACGGATTTAGGGATTTGAAAATGAAAAGAACATTGAGTAATTTTTTTGTTGCGACGCTTGTTATTGGTTTTTTTTCTGTTTGTACATCATGTATTAATATTTCTCATGAGAGAGGAAATGGTAAATTAACGACATCGGAGGTAAATAGTATTTATGCATTTGACAAAATCTCTGCTGCTAGTTCTCCCGAAGTGCATTATTATGCGAGCGACGAGTATCGGGTGATTCTTACTGTCGATTCGAATCTTAAAGAATATGTTGAAATTTTCACAAGAAATAATACGCTGACTATTAAAACCGAAAAAGGAGTTTCTTGCTCGTTCACGAAATTTTTGGTCGAAGTTTATTGTCCGGTTTTAACCGATGTTTCGATGTCCGGCTCCTGCAAGTTTAAATGTTTTGATGAAATAATTACACCATCGTTTGGTGTCGACATCTCAGGTTCCGGAAAGGCAGATGTAATGGTTGACTGTAGTAGATTTTCAGGGAAGATTTCCGGTTCCGGTAAAGTGACTGCTATCGGAAGTGCTGCAAATGCTAATATCGATATTTCCGGATCCGGAGTTTTTGAAGGTTACGAATTCGATGTAAAAAATGCTACTGTCAAAATAAGTGGTTCCGGAAAAGTAAATATCAGTGTTGAAAATGATTTAAATGCAAATATATCCGGTTCCGGTGAAGTAAATTATCGAGGAAATCCTACCGTTAATACGAAAATTAGCGGTTCAGGTAAAGTAAGAGAAAAATAAAACTAGGAAGATAGCTCTGATTGATTAAAACTAAAAAAGCCAACTCAATTCACGAGTTGGCTTTTTATGTACCCCCGAGCAGAATCGAACTGCTATCTAAAGTTTAGGAAACTTCTATTCTATCCGTTGAACTACAGGGGCTTATTTGAAAATTTATATTTACTTTTGCAATCTCTTTTAGTTCCTCTGAAATTTGGAACCGCAAAAGTATAATATTTATCTTATATCTACAATATTCATAGAGCGAAAAGAGTTGATAATTTAAAGAAAAGATATGCTCCATAAAACACGAGGCATTGTGTTACACAGTTTTATGTATAACGACAAATATGCCATCACGCAAATATATACAGAAGAATTCGGACGAGTTTCTTACTTGACCGCGAAATCGAAAGGAAAGCATACGAGGGTGCCGAAATCGCTGTTTCACGCGTTAGCTGTTCTTGATTTGGAAGTAGAGCATAAAAATTTACGAGATATACAGCGCATTAAAGAGGCTAAAGTTCATCTCCCATTATCAAGCGTTTTGTTCGACCCTGTGAAAAGTACGGTAAGTATTTTTCTTGCCGAGTTTATTTCTCACATATCCAAGGATATACAATCCAATAAAATGCTGTTTGATTTTATCTGTCAATCCATGCGGATATTTGATTTGGCAGAAGATGGCATTGCCAATTTTCATTTGGTTTTTATGATTCGGTCAAGCATTTTCCTTGGATTTTATCCCAATGCGGAAGGATATATGCCCAACATGTTTTTCGATATGCAGAATGGAGAATTTGTGCTGACAAAACCTTTTCATCCTCATTTTCTAAATCCCGACGACAGTCGTATTTTTCTTTTATTGTTGAGAATGAATTACGAAAATATGCACACATTCTCTTTTTCCGGAAAGCAGAGAGTTAGTATAATTAACCGTATGTTGGAATATTACAAATTGCATTTATCAGACTTTCCTGAAATGAAATCCCTTGAAGTTTTTCAAAGCTTTTTTCATGAGTAAGACAAAAATTATCATGGAAAACTTTCTTTAATATAAAGAGAAACAGTACCTTTGCGGTTTATTAAAATGTCACTAAATATTTAACTTATTATTGATATGGAAATTACTCATATTGAGCACATTGGAATCGCTGTAAAGAGCATCGAAGCATGTCTTCCTTATTATGAACAAGTATTGGGAATGAAATGTTACAACATTGAAGTTGTAGAAGATCAAAAGGTGAAAACCGCATTTTTTCAGGTAGGGCAGACTAAAATTGAACTTCTTGAGCCCACTTCTGAAGAATCTACTATCGCAAAATTTATTGAGAAAAAAGGAGAAGGTGTGCATCATATTGCATTTGCTGTTCCTAATGTTGCCGACGCTTTGACTGAAGCTGAATCCAAAGGTGTACAATTGATAGATAAGGCCCCTCGCAAGGGAGCAGAAGGATTAAACATCGCATTCCTTCATCCGAAATCTACTTGCAGTGTTCTAACTGAACTTTGTCAACATTAAATAATTATATATGAGCAATCAACTGAATAAAGTAAAAGAGCTTATCGAGCTTAGAGCGAAGGCTCGCTTAGGTGGCGGTGAAAAAGCCATTGAAAAACAACACTCGCAAGGTAAATATACTGCCAGAGAGCGTATTACCATGTTGCTGGACGAAGGTAGTTTTGAAGAATTCGATATGTTTGTACAGCATCGTTGTACGAATTTCGGAATGGAGAAAAAACAATTTTTAGGCGACGGAGTTGTAACCGGTTACGGAACAATCGAAGGTCGTTTAGTATATATTTTCGCACAGGATTTTACCGTTATTGGAGGCTCTTTGTCTGAAACCATGGCACAAAAAATCTGTAAAGTAATGGATATAGCCATGACAACAGGTGCTCCTATCGTTGGATTGAACGACTCCGGAGGTGCTCGTATTCAAGAAGGTATCAATGCTTTGGGCGGATATGCTGAAATTTTCCAACGCAACATTATGGCATCAGGTGTGGTTCCTCAGATTTCAGGAATCTTTGGTCCTTGTGCAGGAGGTGCTGTGTATTCTCCCGCGTTGACCGACTTTACTATTATGGTTAAAGGAATGAGCTATATGTTCCTTACCGGGCCTAAAGTGGTGAAAACCGTAACCGGTGAAGATGTTACTCAGGAAGAATTAGGAGGAGCAACAGTTCACGCCTCTCGTTCGGGTGTAGCGCATTTTGCTGTGGAAAACGGAGAAGAAGGATTGAATTTAACTCGTCGTCTGTTAAGCTTTTTACCGCAAAACAACTTGGAAGAAGCCCCGATACATGTAACCGAAGACCCGATTGACCGTTTGGAAGATTCTCTGAATGAGATTATTCCCGACAGTCCTAATAAGGCTTATGACATGTATGAAGTAATCGGTGCGATTATCGACGAAGGAGAATTCCTCGAAGTACATGCCGATTATGCACAAAATATAATCGTAGGATTTGCCCGTCTGAACGGACGTTCTACCGGTATTGTTGCCAACCAACCTTGTCGCTTGGCAGGAGTATTGGACATCAACGCATCGCGCAAAGCTGCTCGCTTTGTTCGTTTCTGTGACGCATTTAATATTCCTATTTTGACACTGGTCGACGTTCCCGGATTCCTTCCCGGAACAGCTCAGGAGTATGGTGGTGTAATTGTTCATGGTGCGAAATTGCTTTATGCCTATGGAGAGGCTACAGTTCCGAAAGTAACCGTAACATTGCGTAAATCTTATGGTGGTGCTCATATCGTAATGAGTTGTAAACAGTTGCGCGGTGATATGAACTATGCGTGGCCGACTGCCGAAATCGCAGTAATGGGTGGAGCCGGTGCTGTAGAAGTGCTTTATGCCAAAGAGGCAAAAGAATCGGAAGATCCCAAAGCATATTTGGCTGAAAAAGAAGAAGAATATACCAAGGCATTTGCGAATCCGTATAATGCAGCCAAATATGGTTATATTGATGATGTTATCGAGCCGAGAAATACGCGTTTCCGCGTAATTCGTGCATTCCAACAGTTATCTACTAAGAAACAACTTAATCCTGCTAAAAAGCACGATAATTTGCCATTATAAATTATGACTATCATGGAAACAGGAGAAGTTTATGCTGCTATAGCCATGGCTATATATGAGATAACAGAAAGTGAACACGACGAAGAAAATACGGTACTTACGATTAAAACTATCGACCGTAGCTATTCTCCCTGGAGTTCAAAGATTTATACATTAAGAGAAATACCGAGAAGATAAACGACAATGAAAAATTTCAAATATACAATTAACGGAACTGTTTACAATGTGGTTGTAAACAGCATTGATGATGCTATTGCGAATATAGAAGTGAATGGCGCTCCATATAAAGTAGAAATGGAAAAACAGGAGAAAAAACAACAAGCAGTGGTGAATCCCACTCGTCCGGCAACGGTTCCTGTAACTCCGATTGCACGTCCTGTAGCTGTAGCGGCTTCCGGTCCAAAAGCATTACGTTCGCCCCTGCCGGGGACAATTATTGAGGTAAGTTGTAAAGTGGGAGATTCTGTCAAAAAAGGTCAAAAACTGATGGTTCTTGAGGCTATGAAGATGGAAAATTCCATTAATTCCGACAAAGATGGAGTTGTTAAAGAAATAAAGGTAAATCAGGGAGATGCTGTATTGGAAGGCAATGACCTTATTGTAATCGAATAACAATAAAATCATACAAAATAAAAAAGGCTGTTTTTGAAACAGCCTTTTTTATTTTCTCCCCTTTTGGGGCGGTGGATTCCCCACTACGTTCGGAACTTATTTCGCAATTACGCGAACCATTTCAAGAACTTTGTTTGAATAACCCCACTCGTTGTCATACCAAGAAACAACTTTAGCGAAGTTAGCATCCAAAGAAATACCTGCTTTAGCATCGTATACAGAAGTAATTGCACAACCACGGAAATCAGTAGAAACAACAGCTTCTTCTGTGTATCCGAGTACGCCTTTCAATTCACCTTCTGAAGCAGCTTTCATAGCAGCGTTGATTTCTTCTTGAGTAGCCGGTTTTTCCAAAACTACAGTCAAGTCAACAACAGAAACGTCAGAAGTAGGAACGCGGAATGCCATACCTGTTAATTTACCTTTCAATACAGGAAGAACTACGCCTACAGCTTTAGCAGCACCTGTTGAAGAAGGAATGATATTTTCAAGAATGCCACGACCACCACGCCAGTCTTTAGCTGAAGGACCGTCAACTGTTTTTTGAGTTGCAGTTGCAGCGTGAACAGTAGTCATCAAACCTTTAACGATTCCGAATTTGTCGTTCAACACTTTAGCGATAGGAGCCAAACAGTTGGTAGTACAAGAAGCATTAGAGATAATATCTTGTCCTGCGTAAGATTTATCATTAACTCCGTAAACAAACATAGGAGTAGCATCTTTTGAAGGAGCCGACAAAATAACTTTTTTAGCACCGGCTTCGATGTGTTTGCGAGCGGTAGCATCGTCAAGGAAAAGACCTGTAGATTCTACAACGATTGTTGCGCCAACTTCGTTCCATTTCAAGTTTGCCGGATCTCTCTCAGCAGTCAAACGAATTTTTTTACCGTTTACAACTAAATCATTACCGTCAACAGCAATTTCGCCTTTGAATTGTCCGTGAACTGAGTCATATTTTAGCATATAAGCCAAATAATCAGGAGCTAAAAGGTCATTAATACCTACAATTTCGATGTCATTTGCGAAGTTATAAACTGCTGCACGAAACACCATACGACCAATACGACCGAATCCGTTAATACCAACTTTAATCATTTGAATTTAATTTTATAATGGTTAGAAAATAATTTTTCATTAGAAGAAAATCTACCCTTTCTTTTTGCGCTGCAAAAGTACGGAAAAATTTCATTATTCCGATAAATCTAATACGTTTTTTTTGAGATTTTAAATTACTCACGTAAAACAAGTATTGCCTTTGAAAAATTTCAACCAAAATCTTTATAAGCACAACTGATTTGATTAGAAAATTTATAAATTTACAGCGAAATCATTCTTAATTTAAGCAATACTTTTCCTATACGAAAATGTCAGACAAACTAAAAAAATACGAAACGATTGGCGCTTGTGGAATTTTGACCTGTTGCGTGATTAAAAACGGATTTGAAACTTGCGCTGATTGCAAAGATTTTCCCTGTTACCGACTCAAAACCGAAAGTGCAGTTTCCGATTCTTTTGTAACTCACAAGAAAATGTTTTCAAACATTGAGGATATCAAAACAGATGGTATCGAACGCTTTATCGAGAAACAGAAAATGCGTATTGACATTTTGAGTGATTTATTGACAAATTACGATGATGGTCGGGCGAAAAGTTTTTTCTGCCAAACTTGTGCTTTACTGCCGATTGATAAATTACAGGAAATACACAACGAAGTGAAAAATGAGGTTGCGAACGTTGAGTTGAAAGAAAAAAGTAAACTTGTGCGAAAATTCATAACGGAAATTGCTGATTCACTCGGCATTGACTTGAAACTGAATAATAAAGAAAAAATAGAAGTATAAACACATTTAAAATTTAAGTGATTATGAAGTTTAATAATGTAAGGTTGTTAGTCAAAGACTATGAGAAGTGTTTCAAGTTTTATACCGAAAAACTTGGTTTGGAAGCGACTTGGAATTTAGAAGGCTGTTATGCAAGTTTCAAAGTAGCCGAAGGCATTGAAGGATTGGCATTGTTCGTGTCTGACCTTATGGCTCCCGCTGTTGGCAATACGGACAAAAGTCAGCCGACCGATTGTAGAGAAAAAATGATGATATCGTTTGAAGTTGAGAATGTTGATGAAACTTATAAAGCACTTTTGGCAAAAGACGTTACGTTCATTAATCAGCCAACCGATATGTCTGATTGGGGAATGCGAGTTGTGCATTTGCGCGATCCCGAAGAAAATCTGATAGAACTTTATACTCCTTTGACAACAGAGTAGAAAAGACAGCAAACTCTTTCAACAGCCGCAAGGGGTTGCACATGCAGCCAACAAAAACAATAAAAACAACAAGCTTATTGCAGTCAAAACTATTTTTTTCATATCATTCGAAAGTTTTTTGCAAAAATACAAATAATTTTTTTATTTTATTCCGTACCTTTGCGCCCTTGTTTTAAAAACGTATGTATATGCAAAAAATTAGGAATATTGCAATTATTGCCCATGTTGACCACGGAAAAACAACCTTAGTAGATAAAATGCTGTTAGCAGGCAAGTTATTTAGAGATGATAAAGCCGACCTTGACCAATTTCTCGATAGTAATGATTTGGAACGCGAACGCGGAATCACTATTCTCGCAAAAAATGTTTCCATCAATTATAATGGCTATAAAATTAATATTATAGATACTCCGGGGCACGCTGATTTTGGAGGCGAAGTCGAACGAGTGTTGAACATGGCCGATGGCTGCTTACTTTTGGTCGATGCTTTTGAAGGACCCATGCCTCAAACTCGTTTCGTGTTGCAAAAGGCTCTTAATTTAGGATTAAAGCCGATTGTGGTTATCAATAAAGTGGATAAGCCCAACTGCCGTCCCGAAGAAGTGCAGGAAATGGTATTCGACCTGATGTTTAATTTGGATGCTACTGAAGAACAGTTGGATTTTCCTACTATATATGGCTCTGCCAAACAAGGTTGGATGTCGGACGATTGGAAAAAACAAACCGATGATATTTATCCTCTTTTAGACGCAATCATAGAACATATTCCGGCTCCGAAAGTATTGAAAGGAGAACCTCAAATGCAAATCACTTCGTTGGACTATTCCAATTATGTGGGGCGTATTGCCGTAGGCCGGGTGCACCGGGGAGAATTGCGCGAAGGAATGGATATTGCTTTATGCAAAAGAGATGGTTCAATCATCAAATCAAGAATAAAAGAATTAGATGTGTTTGAGGGACTTGGTCGCACGAAAGTTACCAGTGTCGAATCGGGAGACATATGCGCCATTGTAGGCATAGATGGTTTTGAAATTGGTGATACGATTACCGATATTAATAATCCGGAACCTTTAGACCCGATAGATATTGATGAACCAACCATGTCGATGTTATTTACCATCAACGATTCTCCCTTTTTCGGGAAAGACGGCAAATATGTAACTTCTCGACATATATATGAGCGTTTAATCAGAGAATTGGATAAAAATCTGGCACTCAGGGTAGAACCAACCGATTCTGCCGATTCATGGACGGTTTTTGGTCGTGGAGTACTTCACTTATCAGTATTGATTGAAACCATGCGTCGTGAAGGATATGAGTTGCAAGTAGGTCAGCCGCAAGTAATTATCAAAAATATTGGCGGTGAACCTTGCGAACCTGTCGAACAGCTTACCATCAATTTGCCTGAGGACTCGGCCAGTAAAATCATTGATATGGTAACCAAACGCAAAGGTGAGATGCAGACTATGGAGCGCAAAAGTGACCGTATTCATTTGGAATTTATCATACCATCACGAGGTATTATCGGATTAACTAACAACGTTTTAACTGTTTCTGCCGGGGAAGCTATCATGGCACATCGTTTTCTTGAATATCAACCTTGGAAAGGAGATATAGAAAAACGACAAAATGGTTCTATCATCGCCATGGAAACCGGAAATGCTTTTGCCTATGCCTTAGATAAATTACAAGATAGAGGACGCTTTTTCCTCGAGCCGCAAACCGATGTTTATGCCGGACAAATTGTCGGTGAACATTCCAAAGAAGGTGATTTGGTGGTGAATGTAACCAAATCGAAAAAATTAACTAACGTCCGTGCCTCCGGAACCGATGATAAAGTAAGGCTCGCTCCACCGGTTGTTTTCAGTTTGGAACAAGCCTTAGAATATATCAAAGAAGATGAGTATGTTGAAGTAACTCCTCAAGCCCTTCGTTTGCGTAAGATTATTTTGGATGAAACAGAGCGGAAACGGCAGGCGAAGAAATAATTATTGCTCAATCTTTTTAATCCCTCCGGTTTCCGGATAGAAATAAACCCTCACAGGAGATTTCTTATTCTCAAAAATAGGATTGGCTAACACATGCGTTGTTCCGAACTGGGTAATGTCGAAAACTCCGCGATAAATTCTGTTTGTTCCCAAATAAATTTCAACTTCTCCTCGTCCGGGAATATTGTAAAAGACACCTTTGTCGGCATTTTTGTCTTTTTTCTTGGTATCGTCAGGAATTAAATCTACTGTTTCGATTTTTCTTAAATTCAAATAAACCGGTTGTCCCGATAAATCGTCGTGGTCAACAATTCCCAAATGTTTTGAAAACCGGAAGATAATCTGCTTTTCCATCTCGAATTTCGGTTCTAAGATGAAGATAACGGTTTTCGCAGAACTTCTACTGGAAGTCCCTGTAAATAACTCTACTAAAGCTTTTTCTTGGGCATCCAATTGTTCCAATACGAGTTTCATAGCAACACCATCGGGGGGAGCATTATCGGCATTTCCGGTTAAAATATCCAAACGGCTTTCTCTGATTTTATAGATTTGTTTGGCTGCAATTTCGGCCATTTTAGCTGTCGAGCCGGCTTGAAGATATTCTTGAGTGAATAATGCTTCCGGCGATAGTTTCGAATTGGAAGATGCAGCAGTCGCTTTCCCATTGATAGCTGTTTTTTCGACAGGTGGAACATATTCTGCATTAATCGTACAAATCAAACCGTCTTCTGTTAAGTAAACAAATGGAGCGGTCGTGCCCTGTTTCAATTCAACAATATATGATTTATCCTTATCCGGAACAGCTTTTATGTTAACTTGAATATCATCTAATTCATAAAATGTTTTGTCTTCTATAATTGCATTGTTTACTCCCAGATATTTTTCGGCATATCTGTAATAAGGACCGGCCTTCTCCTCTATTTTCGAGGTGAATACCTGAATTTCCAACGTAGTTTTTGGTAAAAAATAATTTACACCATAATTATTACTTTTGGCCGCAACTCTTTTTATTACATTTGTTTGAGCAATGATTAATGTTGTCGAAAATAACAACATGACGATTATAGATAATAAAACTTTCCTCATATATAAATAAATATTTAACGGTATGATGCCGTGCAAATATACGACAATTCTTTAAAAGCCATACTTATATGGTGGATAATATCGCTTGATAACAAACTTTCTTCCGAAAAATCTTCCAATGCAATATCCCCGGCTAAGCCATGTAAATATACTCCGAGTATGGAAACTTCTCGCGAAGTGTATGATTGTGCGAGTAGCCCCAGTAAAATTCCGGTCAATACATCTCCGCTGCCTGCTGTGGCCATTCCGGGATTTCCTGTTGTATTAAACCAACATTCGCCTTCCGGAGTACAAATCGCAGTATATCTGCCTTTTAAGATGAGATATGTTTTTGTAGATTTGGCAAACTCCATGGCTTTATGCAATCTTTCGTAAGATGAAGAAGATGTTCCGGCCAATCGGTCGAATTCTTTTGGATGTGGCGTAAGGATGCTGTTTGGAGGAATCAATTCCAATAACGACGAATCTTGAGCGATGATATTCAAGGCATCGGCATCTAATATCATTGGCTTTGTAGAATTTCGGAGTAAATCTGTAAGAGCAGCGACAGTAATTTCTTCAGTTCCGATGCCGGGACCTACAGCAATTGTATCGTATAATTCTAATTGAGGTAATTTGCTGAAAATTAACTCATTATTATCGATACTTGTCATCGCTTCCGGCAATGAAGTCTGCATAATTTCGTTGCCCGATTGAGGAACATGTGCGGTTAACAATCCTGCGCCCGAACGCAAACAAGCTTTTCCAGCTAAAACAGCAGCTCCCATTTTTCCCAAACTTCCGGCAATCAGTAAAGCATGACCGAAATTTCCTTTATGAGCAAAACGGGAACGTTTTTTCAGTAAAGAACGCACATAATCTTTTTGGATCAAATGAAATGGAGTAGGGGTGGCGTTGATTCCTTTCGGATGTAAACCAATATCCAATACTTCGACTTTTCCGACAAAAAAATCGTTTTCGGGAAATAAAAACGATAGTTTCGGAAATTGGAATGTATAAGTATAATCTGCCGCGATGACGCAATCTTTATTATTTTCAGCATTATCTTCTCCGAATAATCCAGAAGGAATATCTATCGAAACGACCGTGCAAGGCGAAGAATTGAGATATTTCACGACCGAGGCGAATCCTCCTTCGAGCGGTTTATTCAATCCGGAACCGAAAAGCCCGTCGATAACAATATCATTTTTTTCCAAATCAGGTGAAACAAACTTGTCTTTTACCTCGATAAATTTCACTTGAGGAAATTTCAATAGTTTTTTCTTATTTTCCAAGCAATCCGAAGAAAGATTTTCTTTGGGATTAAATAAATAAGTTTCAACAAAATAGTCTTTCAAATGCAACATTCGGGCAATAGCCAAAGCATCTCCTCCATTATTTCCCGGGCCGGCAAATACAGTAATTTTTCCACTAAAATCCCGGAATCTGACACCAAATGCGTCGGTAAAAGCTTGTGCTGCACGTTCCATCAAATCAATCGATTGCACAGGCTCGAAATCAATAGTATATTTGTCTAACTCCCTTACCTGATTTGTTAAAAATAATTTCATATAAATTAATATTTTACGGAGAATGATTCTCTTGTTTCGATTGCACAAAATTAATCATTTAACAAAAATAATTAAATTCATTTATAGTTTTATTTTATGAAGCAAATTAATTTACTTAAAAACAAGAATTTACTACCAAAATGAAACTTGCTTTTAAGAAAAACATTAAGTACCCTTCTTGAAAATTTGACAATCTGTAATTATTTAACAAAATCGCAATGAAAAAATAAGAGATATTTAAACAAAAAATTATATCTTTGGAGAAATTTATAACCAATGACTTTTGAATGGGACGAAACCAAAAACGCCGAAAACATTGCCAAGCACAATGTTTCGTTTGAAGAGGCACAAGATGCCTTTTACGATGAAAATGCGATAATTAATGAAGATGAAGAACATTCATTATCTGAAGAAAGATATTTTTGTATTGGTAAAACAAGGAAAGATATTTTGACAGTAAGATTTACATATAGGAATGGCAATATTCGCATTATTGGTGCAGGATATTGGCGGAAACAAAAGAAATATTATGAAAAAGAAAATAATTTATACTGACGCACCTCCTGAAATAGAAGAGGCTTTTGCGCGCTCAAAACGTATTCCAAATTTTATTGATGTTGATTCGCTCATGCGTAAAGATGGAACGAAACCGGCTTGTGCGACTAAACCCAAATCTCGCAACAGCTTTAAAAATGTTGCTGCTATATTATAACCCATGAGTGAAAATTTATATCTTTGAAAAAAATACAACTATGTCAACAGCAACAATTATAAATAACATTCAAAAATTACCGCTTGCAGAGCAACATTTTGTTGTAGAGCAGGTGTTAATGTTGATACATAATGCAGAGCAAAAGCAAGTAGACGCTGCGGAAATTCCTAAAGGATATATGACCTCAAAAGAGTTTCGTTGCCGCGCAACTATCAAGGTAAATCAATTCTGTGACAAACATGGTATTTTATAGTGAACAAGCAGACAGTTGTTTAGACGCAAAAATATTTCATTCGAATGCTATTTATGAAACACACAAACGATATGGAGGTAAAGTGCATCAATACAAGCGAAATGCAAGCACAATTTGGTATATAATTTACAACAAAATAGACGCAAATATTTATATCGAAAAAATTATAAGCAATTATATGACTGTTTCTTAAACTCAAAATATATTTACTAACTCTATAATTTTTTATCTTATGAAACAAATGAATTTACTTAAAAACAAGAAAGTTATTCTTTCTTTATTCATTTCTCTCTTGATGTTGATGGGAGGAAATGCGTGGGCACAAACAGTTGCCGTAGATGATGTCTTATTTGAAGAAACTTTTGGTACAGGAGCTTCAGCGGGGACAACTTTTTCAGCAACAGATTTTTCAACTGCTTATAATAAGGCAGGAACAACAACATTTATTGCGGCAGACAAGTCGCAAATTACATTTGCGAGTAGTAATGCAATGTTAAGTGGAGGTACAGGAACCAATATGTCAGGTAACCACGTTTGGCTTAATAAAAGCACTTCTGGTTATTTACGGATAAGTGGGATCCCTCTTTATAACGCAACAAAAATACAAGTAACTTGTTCGGAAGGAGGAGGTGATGGGTTTGATATAACTGTTGATTTAGATGCAGGAACTAGTTTTCTTACAAACATAGGTTCGTTTGCTGCGGCTGGTGCTACGTTAACGTCCAGTATTTATACCATAACGGGTACACCTACTACTCTTTCTTTGAAATTTACCCATAAAAATACTACTAATAATATTAGGATTGATAATATTAAAGTTATAGTAAAAGAAGTTGCCAATTCCTGTACTATCCTTCCGACTCTTGGCGATGTTGTTGAAGATGGAATAACAGCCTCCACCATAACACTTTGGGGTGAATTGCTTGACGAAGGCGACTGCAATGTTACGGAATATGGTTTTATACAATACAACAGGAAATCCAACGACAGCTGACGAAAAAGCAATATCTGACGATTTTGATTCAGATTTAGAAATATTTACCAAAGTAATCGAGGGTTTAGATTGCAACACGACTTATTTCTTCCGTGCTTATGCTATTAACGGAAAAGGAACAAGTTACAGCGATGTTGATGAGTTTTTTAAAACCAGTCCATGTCCTGTTTTTAATGTAACTTTAAATGCAGGTAATGGAACAGTTTCTCAAAATACTTTTAACGAAGTAACAAGTATAGACTTATCTGATTATGATGCTGTACCTTCTTGTGCAAGTTGGACTTTTGTAGGTTGGGTAGAAGATGCTGCGGTTACATCAACAACAGATAAGCCTGATTTTATTTCAAATCCGTATATCCCAACAAAAGATGTTGAGTTGTTTGCAGTGTATAAAACAGGTGGCAAAAATATTACAGAAACATTGACTCAAACAGCGATTGCAGCTCTTACAAATACTACTGCGTATGGATCTCAAGATATCATAAGTACATCGGGAATATGGACAGGTGGTTTTATAAAGAATGTTATTAGTGGAGTTGCGCTCCTACAGTTACGTCAAGCAAGTGGTGGTGCTAGCCCACAACCAGCATCTTATGTAGAATCTCCTGTTTTTCCAGGTGCTGTTTCGCAAGTGAAAATACAAACATATCAATACAATCAATCTGCACCTAATAACACAGCTATTGGTAGAAAGTTTTTATTGATGTCTACTGAATACACAGATAGAACGGCATCAGTTTCAGATTATGGAGATGGAAGTACATTGGAACTAAACGGGTTAGTTACTATAAATGTTACTGATGAACCAACTTCGTTTAAAATTTACACTAATGGGGCTGCCGGTGTTTCAAGCATTGATGTTACTTACATTTTAGGAACTGTCACCTACAACACCAATCCATTTTGTGAATTTATTATCCCTGCCGGTGTAACAAGAAAAATACAAGACTATGAAGGAGGTAACATTATCTTTGAAGATGATGGCACAGGTGTCGGTCAATTAGACCTTGAAGGTACAACATCTTTTGCGGTTCCGGCCGGAGCTTTTGTAAAACTCGAAAAAACTGTCGTAGCTAACAGATGGTATGCTATCGGTTTCCCGTTTGAAGTTGCACAAGTATATCTTAATGAAACTTATCCTAATTTAGAGGCTTATCACCCGAGTACAGGTGGACACTTTTGGTTAAAAACCATTACTCCTGATGAAACAGCGAAGTTTGAATATGTTCAAGATATAGAAAAAGACAGAGGATATATTTTCCAAGTACCTCAAGCTTTAGTTGATGTGAATGAGGTCGTTACATTCATTTCCGGAGAAAATACAATATTGTATAACATTGAAGATCTTGATGTTAATGAAATAGAAATAGAAGCAGAAAAATTCGGAATGATAGTCAATCCTTCTGTGGCAGATATTATTTTGCCGTGTGTAGAAGGAGAAGATTTAACTAATCATTTCTACATTTTCGACGAAGATAAAAATTTCACGCATCATCATGGTCGAGAAAAAACATTGAAACCTTTCGAATCTTTGGTAGTGTTTACAAATCCGAATGGTCAACCTGTTCCATCATCCTTTAATGTCGAAACCGGCCCAACAGGATTGTTCAAAATAAGTGCCGATAAAGGTAAAATAGTAGATGTTCGTTACTACAACCTGCAAGGTTTGGAAATCTCTCAACCGGTAGAAAACAATATTTATATTGTGAAAACTACCTACGAATCCAATGCAGTAGAAACAACAAAAACATTATTTAAGAAATAAATAATTGTCGAATTTTTAATAAATACAAAATATGAAAACATTAAAGATATTTATTTTAGCAGTTTCTCTGCTTGTTAGCGGACAGATACATGCAAATATGAAAGAATATTCCGAATCGTGGTTGCAAAAAGATCCTTCTCCATCTGGCTTTATTCCTCCCGCAACAGATCCAACAACACCGGAACCCACTGTTGCAGACAGTCCGGTTCACGATGGCGTATATGTTTTACTTGCATTAGCAGGAGCGTATATTCTTGTTCGCAACAGGAAAAAAACGATAGCTAAAGACTAAGTTAGATTTTAGCAACTAAGTAGTAGACTTGGGCAACTCTCGATGGCAGAGTTGCCCAAGTTTTTTTGCATAGAAAAATTTCAAAATCCCTGATTTTGATGGCCTCATTTTATTTTATACCTTTGTAAGATAATTAAAAAGAAAAAGAATTATGGAAGCAATGAGTGTTCAAATAATAAATCCGAGAGCAAAAATGCTTTTGAAAAATTTGGAGGCAATGAATTTGATACAAATTAAAAAGCAACCTTCATTAGCGACAATGCTGGCAAAACTTCGTCGTAACGAAGACTTATTGCCTTCATTGGAAGATATTACACGCGAAGTGGAAATTGTTAGACAAGCTCGCTATGAAAGAAGAATGCCGAATAATTATTGATACAAATCTTTGGATAAGTTTTCTGCTGTCAAGAAAATATGCTTTCATAGACAAACTGCTGAATAATAAAAAATACGATTAATTTTTTAGACTCTAATGCTGACTTTCTTATTACTGGAGACAAAGATCTGCTTGTGTTGAAGAAATTTGAACATACTTCGATTATAACTATTATTGAGTATCAGATAATTAGCGAACAATATTTTTTTTGAAAACTACCATTGATGTTATTGATATTTATCATTCGGCCGAGGCTGTTGTTCATACTTCGGCAAATGGCATACCTTTGGGTGCGGAAGTAAATTTCAAATGTACGCAATAGGAAATGTTAAGTGATCGTCAAAAATGAAATATGCAATTATAGCAGCCGGTGAAGGTTCCCGATTGGTTGAAGAAGGAATAAAACAACCCAAGCCATTGGTGAAATTAAACGGAATACCGTTAATCGACCGCTTAATCGACATTTTCATCAAAAACAATGCGGAATCTATCAGCATCATTGTAAACAATGAGATGAAAGAAGTACAATCGCATCTTGCATCTTTGCAATCAACAATTTCCGTTCCGCTCAATGTTGTAATAAAATCTACCCCAAGTTCGATGCACAGTTTCTTCGAACTGAGCCGGTTTCTTCAAACCGGAAAATTTTGTCTGACCACGGTTGACACCATTTTCAAAGAAGACGAATTTGCACAATTCATACAAGCCTTCATCGTTGACACAGAAACCGATGGCATGATGGCTGTTACAGACTATATCGACGATGAAAAGCCATTATACGTCAACGTTAATGCTGATATGAACATTACCGGCTTTTTTGATACTTTCGATTCTTCTGCCGAATCATCACAATACGTGTCGGGCGGTATTTATTGCCTTTCGGCCAAAGCACTAACAACGCTTGATTATTGTATGAAAAACGGATTCTCAAAAATGCGTAATTTTCAAAGGCGATTAATTGCTGATAGCTTGAATCTGAAAGCCTTCCCTTTCAAAAAAATCATCGACCTCGACCATGCTGAAGATGTTGCGAAAGCAGAAATTTTCTTAACGCAAACTTGCCCGTTAGGGCAACATATTAATAACTGTATGCAAGCGCAGCGCAGCTTACGGATAGCAGGAATCCAAAGAGATCATCAGTATTCTCCCAATAACATTGATAACGATGCCGCCATTTTTGATTTGGTTGCAGAACATCTGACAAAATCCGGCCACGAAGTAACAACCTATTCCGAAGAAGGATTTCTGCAATCAACCATCGATGCCGACGTTATCTTCAACATGGCGAGATGCAAACAAAGCATCGAGAAATTGCAACAATTGGAAGATAAAGGCATATTGGTTATTAATTCCGGATATGGTATTGAGAATTGTATGCGCGAAAAAATGACCCGCTTGTTGGCCTCAAACAATATACCTTATCCCGAAAGCATAATTGTTTCAACCCACCAATCTGTGTCTGCTGAACATGAAAAACTGATTTCTAATTGTTGGATTAAAAGAGGAGATTTCCATACAATTTATCGCGAAGATGTTGCCTATGCCGGAAACAGAGAAGAGATCGAGCGTATGCTTAATGAATATTCCTTGAGAAATATTGATACAGCGGTAATTAGCGAACATATAAAAGGAGATTTGATTAAATTTTATGGCGTAGCTGGCACTCCATTTTTCCACTGGTTCTATTCCGACGAACAAAACCACAGCAAGTTCGGGTTGGAAACAATCAACGGAAAAGCCATCGGAAATAAATTTGATGTTTCGTATCTGATAAATATTTGCAGTCGTGCAGCCGAAGCATTGAATGTATATATATATGGTGGAGATTGTGTCGTTGATTCGCAAGGAAACATAAAAATAATCGATTTCAACGATTGGCCGAGTTTTGCTCCTTGTCGTACAGAAGCTGCGTCGTATATTACTCAATGTATTGATGATAAAATCAAAGAGAAAAACAAACCTACACTCGAATCGTCTCTTAAATCTTTTGATACGGAAGAATTTATAGATATGCACTTTTATCGTCCGATTGGTTATCGTTGGGCTTTGTTATTCAAAAAAAAGAGAATTACTCCCAATCAAATCACCATCGCATCTATCTTTATTGGAATAGCAGCGGGAATATGTTATTATTTCGATAATATTTGGATAAACGTATTGGGGATATTTCTTTTGATTTGGGCTAATTCTTATGATAGTGCAGATGGCCAATTGGCCCGCATGACAAGACAAAAATCCGAGTTTGGACGTATTCTCGATGGGATGGGCGGTTATTTTTGGTTTATCTCCATTTATTTTGCAATCGTATTTCGCCTGCAACCCGAATGGGGATGGTGGATTTTGGCGTTGGCTCTCGTAGCCGGATATTCTCATGCCCTGCAAGCCGGCATGGCCGATTATTATAGGAGCATTCATTTGTTTTTCTTAAAAGGCAAGCTTGAAAGCGAGTTGCAGAACTCAAAAGACTTAGCCGAAAAATGCAAAAACCTGAGTTGGAGAAAAAACACTTTTGTGAAATTGTTCGAAACTCTTTATGTAGTTTATACCAAGACACAAGAAAGAAGAACTCCACACCTGCAAAAAATGCTGAAAATATTGAGTGAAAAATATCCTGTTCAAGTTCCCGGTTGGTTTCACTCCAAATTCAGAGAAGAAAGTTTGCCTTTAATGAAATATACTAACATATTGACTTTTAACACTCGTTCGATTGTGCTTTTTATCAGTTTGCTGATAGGGATTCCGTGGCTTTACTTCGCTTTTGAACTGACCATTTTAAATGTCATGCTAATTTATATGATTTCCCGGCATGAAAATATTTGCAAGAAATTTGTATATAAATTGAAAAAAATCATGTAGCTTTGCGATTATAAATTTGAATTATAATGATACCAACAGCTATAGCAAATTCTAATATTCTTGTTAGAAAAAGTTTTAAAATAAATGATAATCCTTACACTGAAAAAATTACGAGGAGAGAACTTTCTAATTCGATACCTCAAGGATATATCACAATTGAAGAATTTGACCAAGCCACAACCGAAATGATTAACGATTTATTTTCTTCTAATGACAAAGGTTTTATTCAACGAAAAAGCAAAAAAAGACCTAATTGAGATTGTATCAGGCTTGATGACTTGGAAAGTTTATAGTTTCGACAGAGAACAAGCAGTAAAATATAAAGATAGTATTATAACGGCTGCTCGTAAGCTTGAAACTAAAAAACGTCATATAAAGTGTTCGTATGAAAGTCATTTATTGTATGGTTCTTATGTTTATAAATACAATCGAAATAAGATGACAACATGGTATATTGTATACAATATTGATAAGGTGAATCATTTTATTTTGATTGAGAAGATAATATCCAATCATCAAACTACTCGTTAGGCATGTTAGATACAACCACAATAAAAGGAATTATTCTTGATTACGGAGGAACGATAGATACCAACGGAAAACATTGGGCTGAAGTCTTGTGGGAAGCTTACGAAGACAATCAAGTGCCGGTCGCCAAGGACGATTTTCGTAACGCATACATCTACGGAGAAAGATATTTAGCTACAAATCACGTTATTAAGTCTTCGGATACATTCAAAAACCTGCTGAAGAAGAAAGTTGATTTACAAATAAATTGGCTAATCGAAAACGGTTTTTTGCCTGCTGATAATAACACTTCTCAATATTCCCGTGCCGTTTCGACTCAATGCTATAACTTTGCCAATGCTACGGTGCAAAAAGCAAAACCTGTAATCCAACAGTTACAAACTAAATATCCGGTAGTGCTTGTGTCCAATTTTTATGGAAACATGAAGTCTGTTTTGAATGATTTTGGAATTGTTGATTATTTCAAAGAAATCATAGAATCGGCAACAGTTGGAGTCAGAAAACCCGATCCTGCCATTTTTTCTTTGGGGGTAAAAGCATTAGGATTCTCTCCTGAAGAAGTAGTCGTAATCGGAGACTCCTATTCAAAAGATATTATACCTGCAATTGAAATAGGTTGTAAAACAATTTGGTTGAAAGGCCTTGGTTGGGAAAAAGACGAGAAATTTCACCAATTGCCTGATGCAGTTATTTCCGATTTCCGGGAATTGATGAGTTTGTAATTTACTGCTATATAGATTATTCTTTATTCTAACCTTAAAAAAACCTTAAGATAAAACAAAAAAACTTTTTTGGTGTCAAAAGTTTTCACTTACTTTGCAGTAATTTTGTCCGTTTTCATTAAAAAAGGTGAAAGAAAAACAGATTTTCCATATAATTATTGCGACTGGTTTTGGAACCGGGTTTTCTCCTTTTGCACCCGGAACAGTGGGTGCAGCTTTGGCAGCCCTGATATGGTGTGTATTAGCTATATTTCTGCCGGTTTCCTTTTTACTATATGCAACAATTTTTTTAATATTATTATTCACTATTTTGGGAATATGGAGTTCCAATGTATTGGAACCTGTTTGGGGTAAAGACCCTTCCCGTATAGTAGTGGATGAAATGGTAGGAATGTGGATAGCCTTATTAGCCGTTACACCGGCTGATCATTGGTACTACATATTGTTGGCATTTATTTTATTCCGGTTATTTGATATTTTCAAACCGTGTGGAATCAGGAAAATGGAAAATCTCAAAGGAGGAGTAGGCGTAATGATGGATGATATTCTTGCCGGAGTATATAGTTGTATATTCATATTGATTGTAAAGTGGCTAAAAATTATATAAAAAAAATTGCTCGTGCAGTTTCTGATAAAGGAGGAATTTTTACCTTTTTAAGAGCGCAATTTTCATCGCAAATAGCAAGTTTGACTGATTTTGGAGTAACCATTTTACTGGCAAAATTGTTTAATTTATTCTATGTTTACGCCACATTTATAGGTGCGGTTTCCGGAGGAATTGTTAATTGCATAATCAATTATAAATGGACATTCAAAGCTCAAGGAGTTAAGATAAAGTATGTTGCCATAAAATACACATCTGTTTGGATTGGTAGTATTTTCCTAAATACCGGAGGAACTTATGCCATGACTGAACTTCTGAAGAGAAATTTGTGGCTCCGAGAGTTTTTAGGACACATGGTCGACGATGTTTTTATATTCTCTAAAATTGTTGTTTCTCTGCTTGTCGGATTTTTGTGGAACTACAACATGCAACGAGTCTTCGTATACAGAGATCGCAATTTCAGAAAATACTTCGTCAGAAGGGAAAAAACAGATTCTTCAGAATTCCCCTTAGAGTCTTTAAAGTCCTTAGAATCCTTAGAATTAGAAGAAGAAACAATATAATACAAAAGATATGAAAATAAGAGATTTTGCCCAACAACTGATATACAAAATAATCAACCCATTAGTGCATGGAATGATTAAAATAGGCATGACGCCTAATTCTGTTACAGCTATTGGCTTGATACTAAACATCATTACCTGTGGAGTTTTCATTTATGCAGCAATACACGGAGAAAGGGGCGATTATTCTTATGTCGGATGGGGCGGTGCACTTATTCTGTTTGCCGGCTTGTTTGATATGCTTGATGGACAGGTTGCCCGGCTGGGAAAAATGAGTTCCAGATATGGAGCATTATTCGACTCTGTACTTGACCGCTACAGCGAATTAATCGTATTTTTCGGAATTTGTTATTATTTGATACTACAAGGTTATTTCTTTAGTTCTTTGTTCGCATTTATAGCATTAATAGGCTCTATGATGGTGAGTTATGTCCGAGCTCGAGCCGAAGGATTAGGAATTGAATGTAAAGTTGGTTTTATGCAACGCCCCGAACGTGTTATAATCACTGCGCTTGGTGCCATCTCATGCGGAATCGTTGCTCATTTCATAGGTGGAGATTACAGACTTTATCTGTCCTGTTGTAATCTTGTGTTATTTGAGCCAATCTCAATACTTGTAATTCCTATCGCTTTTGTCGCTGTATTTTCCAATATCACAGCCATAAGCCGGATGATTCATTGCCGGAAAGTATTACAGGAACAAGACAAAAATAATAGCGAAACAAATACAAATGAAATTTAAATTTTCCTTTCCCTCGTTAAGAGAAAGTATCATTGTTATAGGAGTTGCTGCTCTTTTTCTCATTCTGACAATGATATTTATAGGCATTCGACCCGAACATTTTATTTTGGTTATAGCGTTCTTTTTATTGTTTTTTACAGGAATAAAACCCCGCAAATTGGCCGTCGGATTGCTCCCGTTCTTTATTTTCGGGATCTCATACGATTGGATGCGTGTTTTTCCTAATTATATGGTCAATTCGATAGATGTGGAAAACCTGTATAATTTGGAAAAAAGCTTGTTCGGAATCAAAACGGTAGAAGCACTTCTGATTCCCTGCGAATATTTTATAAAACACAGTTCTGCAATAATGGATTTTCTTTCCGGAATTTTTTATTTCGGATGGGTGCCTGTTCCTGTGCTTTTTGCATTGTATCTTTATACCAAGAAAGACAGAGATATGTTCTTGCGATTTTCGATGGTCTTTTTGTTAGTCAATTTAGTAGGATTTGTCGGCTACTATGTTTATCCCGCAGCACCACCGTGGTATGCTATCAATTACGGCTTTGAACCCATTTTGAATACTCCGGGAAATATGGCGGGTTTAGCGCGTTTCGACACTTTGATAGGATTTCCGTTGTTCGATTCCATTTATGGACGAAATGCCAATGTGTTTGCAGCGGTTCCATCCCTGCATTCTGCCTATTTGGTAGTTGTCTTGCTTTATGCGTTGAAAGAAAAATGCAATTGGATTATCATAACCACAGTGGTTATATTTATGATCGGAATTTGGTTTACGGCCGTTTACACATCTCATCATTATATTATTGATGTAGTATTGGGTATTCTTTGCGCATTGTTTGGCTATGTCTTATTCGAGTTTGTATTGATGCGTATGTGTTGGTTTTGGAGATTTTTCAATAAATATCTCGATTACATCAGATAACTTGTAAAAACATGAAAGAGAAACTTATAAGTAAAAAGGAAGTCGCAAGTTTACATCCCATTTTGAGAGGGAAATTCGGTTCAATATTGGTCGATTTTCTCTTTTGGATAAGCGGAATGAATAAAGTCAACAAAGTTTACGACGACTCCAAACAATATACAGGCGTTGGATTTGTAAACAACTTGTTAGATAAGCGAGGAATTATCAGAAAGATAGAGAATTATGAAATCCTCGATTCCTTCAAAGAAGGACCTTTTATCACTGTTTCGAATCATCCGTATGGACATATCGACGGAATTATCGCCATCAGTGTAGTGGCTGCCAAACGCAAAGACTACAAAATGATGGTAAACTGGATGCTCAGTAAAATCGACACGATGGAAGAAAATTTCATTGGCGTAAATCCTTATGCCAAAGGGAATAAAATGGCCGATATGAAATCAAGCATCGGAGGTGTTAAGCAATGTATGGAACATGTGAAAGACGGTCATCCCTTGGGATTATTTCCCGCAGGAGGTGTTTCTGATCCGCACCTCAAAGGAGATGTCGACCGGGAATGGCAACCTTCGGTACTCAAACTAATTAAAAAAGTGAGAGTGCCTGTAATTCCCATGTACATTTCGGGAAATAATTCATGGCTCTATCGTTTTTTGGGCTTTATCGATTGGAGAATCCGCACGATTCGTTTGTTGCATGAAGTAACCAATAAAAAAGGCAAAGTCATTTATGTACGTTTCGGGAAACCTATTTCGGTAGAAGAACAAGATAAATTTGATGATATAAAAGCGTTTGGAGAATATTTGAAACAACAAACATATTCATTGAGAAAATAATGCTTGTTGTTTTAATTTTATACTTAAACAACTTTTGTAATTCGAAACATTATTATACCTTTGCCGGATATTTTTTTGATAAAAATTTATTGTCGTAAAGACAAAGAGGAATTTTAATTTATAAAGATAAAGATATGGAAAAAGTACAAGTAAAAGACGCTAAAGGAAAACTTGGCGTTCTCGTTATTGGTGTTGGAGGTGCTGTAGCTACCACATTTGTTGCCGGAACTTTGATCGTTCGCAAAGGATTGGGAATTCCTGTGGGCTCTGTTTCTCAATTGGCAACCATTCGTCTGGGAAAGAGAAACGAAAACCGTTTCCCGAAAATTAAAGATGTTGTGCCTTTGGCAGACTTAAATGATATTGTGTTTGGCGGTTGGGATATCTTTGAAGATGATGCATACGCAGCAGCCCGTCATGCAGAAGTATTGAGTGCTAACGACTTAGATAAAGTAAGAGACGAATTACAAGCTATCAAACCGATGAAAGCCGTATTCGATCAAAACTTTGTAAAACGTTTGCATGGAACTTGGGTTAAGTCAGCTCCTACTAAATGGGATTTGATGGAAGCCGTGCGCGCAGACATTAAAAAATTCAAAACAGATAACAATTGCGACCGTATGGTTTGTATTTGGTGCGGAAGTACAGAAGTCTTCACAAAAATCAGTGCAGTTCACGAAACACTTCCTGCTCTTGAAAAAGCAATGAAAGAAAACAGCGAAGAAATCGCGCCTTCAATGGTATATGCTTACGCTTGTATTGCCGAAGGAGTGGCCTACATCAATGGTGCACCTAACCTCACAGTTGATATGCCGGCTATGTGGGATTTTTCTGCTCAAAAACAAGTGCCTATTCTTGGAAAAGACTTCAAGACTGGTCAAACAATGTTGAAAACAGTTCTTTCTCCGATGCTTAAAACTCGTATGCTTGGTTTGAGCGGATGGTTCTCAACTAACATTTTAGGAAACAGAGATGGAGAAGTACTCGACGATCCGGGTTCTTTCAAAACAAAAGAAGAATCTAAATTGTCGGTTATCGATAATATCCTTCAACCTGAACTTTATCCTGAACTTTACGGAGATGTATATCACAAAGTTCGCATCAACTATTATCCTCCTCGCAAAGACAACAAAGAAGGTTGGGACAATATTGATATTTTCGGTTGGTTGGGTTATCCGATGGAACTGAAAGTCGATTTCCTTTGTCGCGACTCTATTCTTGCTGCTCCTTTGTGCCTCGACCTCGTATTGTTCACCGACTTGGCTCAACGCGCAGGCATGAGTGGAATCCAAACATGGTTGTCGTTCTATTTCAAGAGCCCGATGCACGATAACGAGCACATCGCAGAGCATGATTTATTCATTCAAAACGTAAAAATGAAAAATACTTTGCGCTCAATCATCGGTGAAGAAACCATTGATTTTATGGATTAAAAAACGATTGTAATAAAACAATAGGCGAGTAAACTGTTTCGGTTTACTCGCTTGTTTTATAAATCTTCGCATATTGGGGTCATAAAATAAATTTATCAACAATTTTGTTGAAAAAAGATTTCAGATTTAAGAAAACTTCACTTATTTTTGTACTTTAGCGCACATAAATTTAACACGTATATTCATTGAGTAAAAATTTGGTCATAGAAATTAAAGATAGACAGTTCGAATTGTTTATAAAAGAAGAAACAATTTTGAATTCTATAAACAGGATATCTAAACAAATCCGTACCGATTTGCATGACAAAAATCCGCTATTTGTTTGTGTATTAAACGGAGCATTTATGTTTGCATCCGATTTAATGAAACAACTTGATTTTCCGTGTGAAATCGCATTTATTCGCTTAAAATCGTATCAAGGTACTGCATCTGTAGGAGTAATAAGAGAGGTACATGGTTTGATTGAAGATGTGCAGAATCGGAACGTTGTAATTCTCGAAGATATTATTGACACCGGACATACCATAGAATATTTGATACAATCCACATTGGCAAAGCAACCGGAATCATTGCGTATAGCAACATTATTATTCAAACCGGAAGCACTTCAGGCCGATATAAAGGCTGATTATGTGGCAATGGAAATCCCTAATGACTTCATCGTCGGATACGGATTGGATTATGATGGTTATGGAAGAAATTTGAAAGATATTTATAAAATAAAAGAATAATGGTTAATATTGTTATTTTTGGAGCTCCCGGCTCCGGCAAAGGAACCCAAAGCGATTTGATAATCAAAAAGTATGGTTTACATCATATTTCTACCGGAGACATCCTGAGAGAAGAAATTGCGAATCAGTCTGAGTTGGGAATTATTGCCGAAAGATTTATTTCTAAAGGACAATTGGTACCTGATGAACTAATAATCAGAATGTTGGCGGAAATTCTTGATAAAGCCCCAACTGAAAAAGGATTTATCTTTGATGGATTTCCTCGTACTTTAGAACAGGGAGAAGCCTTAGATAAATTGTTGAAAGAAAAAGGAACCTGTATTTTAGCTGCTTTGAATCTTGAAGTCGAAGAAAGCGAATTGATTGAAAGAATATTAAAAAGAGGAGCACTGTCCGGAAGAAAAGACGATAATCTTGAAACCGCACATGCCCGTTTGAAAGTATACTATTCTCAAACAGAGCCGCTTAAAGAATTTTATAAAAAACAGGGAAAAAAGATAAACATCAAAGGAACAGGCAATATCGAAGATATTTTTGAGCGGATTTGTCAATCCATAGATAGAATCATCAAATAATTGAAAATTGAAAATTGACAATTGGTAAATAAAAACTTTCAATTGTCAATTGTCAATTGTCAATTGTCAATTTATACAAAATGTCCGAATCCAATTTTGTCGATTATGTAAAAATATATTGCCGTTCAGGAAAGGGTGGGAGAGGTTCTTCTCATTTTCGGAGGGAAAAGTATATCCCTCGTGGAGGCCCTGATGGTGGCGATGGTGGCCGGGGTGGTCATGTTATTTTGCGCGGCAACAGAAATTATTGGACATTACTTCACTTGAAATTCTCTCGCCACATCCTTGCCGGACACGGAGAAGGAGGAACCGGAAAACTTTGCAAAGGCAAAGACGGAGAGGACAAGATTATTGATGTTCCTTGCGGTACGGTTGTTTTCGATGGCGAAACCGGAGAATTTATCTGCGATGTAACACAACACGGACAAGAAGTCGTTTTACTGCACGGTGGAAAAGGTGGCTTGGGAAATAATCATTTCAAAACGGCTACTAATCAAGCTCCGCGCTATGCCCAGCCGGGCGAACCTTTTCAAGAAAGGAAAATCATTCTTCAACTCAAATTATTGGCCGACGTAGGTTTGGTCGGTTTCCCCAATGCAGGAAAATCAACATTGCTTTCTGTCGTTTCGGCCGCTAAACCCAAAATTGCTAATTATCCGTTCACAACACTTGAACCCAATTTGGGAATTGTGAATTATCGTGATAATCAGTCTTTTGTGATGGCAGATATTCCCGGAATCATTGAAGGTGCAAGCGAAGGAAGAGGATTGGGTTTGAGATTTTTACGACATATTGAACGAAACTCGTTGTTGCTCTTTTTAGTTCCTGCCGATGCCGATGATATTAAAAAAGAATACGGAGTATTGCTTAACGAATTAGTCAAATATAATCCCGAATTGGCCGACAAAAAGAAAATTTTGGCCATCAGCAAATCGGATATGCTGGACGAAGAATTGATGGAGGCCTTGGCCGAAGATTTACCGGAAGACGTTCTTCATATATTCTTTTCGTCTATCACGCAGTTGAATATCACGCAATTGAAAGATTTGTTGTGGAAAGAATTAAACGATCAAGACTTCCATGACATAGAAAGCATTGTTCATTGTCCGATGGAAATCAAACTTGAAGTCGAAGATGATGATTTCGATTATGAAATTCCCGGATATGACGACGATGAGTCGGATTATGATGACGAGGAATTTGATGATTACGACGAAGATTGATTATGAAAACACTACCGGAAGATAGAATTTAATTCTGATTGGTTTTCCGTCTTTTTTTTCAGGCTCTAAGGTCGGTATCGAATTGATAACCCGCAAAACCTCCTCATCCAAGAAAATATACACTCCGTTTACCAAGGTGATATCTGAAATGGAACCGTCTTTATTTACAACAAATGAATATACCACCCTGCCTTTTACCCTTTGCTTATATGCGACATCGGGATATTTGAGATTATGATAAACATGACGTAAAATAGTTGTTTGCAAAGCTTTCTCATTAGAATTCGCAGGGTCAAGCACATAAGTTACAAGCTCATCTTCAACTTCAGACAGCTTTGCCCGGGTATTCGCAAGAAAAATCGAATCGGAAGAAGTTAATTCTATCGAATCTGCCGGAATACTTGCAATTTCTGTCTGTTCTACAAGTTCAGGAATTTCGTCTTCATCGGAAACTATTTTCGGGGGGGTGTTTTTTTTCTTTTCTTCAGGTTTTATATCTTCTGCTTTAGGTATTGCCAAAAACTCCACTACGCTCAATTCCGATAAATTAATAGGCTTAAATTCAACTATTTGATGAAAATAATCATCATCGTATGATTTGAATATATCCCAAATATAAAACGTCAGAGTTAGAATACCGACAGTGCCGATTACGATAATTAAGGCATGGATATGTCTTTTGGATGAAGTTTTTCGTAAATCATAAGCTCCATATTCTTTATTTTTGCCTTCAAATACCAGATCACGCCATGTATCTGAATTTAAATTCATATCGGGTTCTCTTTTCTTAAATTCACTACAAATGTAATTATAATAATCAAACGTTGAAAAAGAGTTTTTATTCTGCTTGCAAAATAAAATAAAAATATGCTATTTTGCACTGTCGAAAAGATAAAAACAAAAAATAATGAAAACTAAATATACAAAATTATGGCTTCAATAAATGTAAAAGCGAAAAGAATAAAATATATACTTTATTTTTTTCTGCTCATTTTGGGTGTTGTTATCGGTATTGCTATACGTCATTACTACAGCATCCCCCTGTCGGAAACTTTAAATATTGTTGATGTTGCAACACTTGTCACTACTATTTTTATAGCCGTGTATATTCCCAGTGTACTTGATAGGCAAATGAAAATCCGAAGTGATAAAAAGGATTTGATAGCAGACCGCATAGATGAGTTACAGGCATTTTATCGAAAAATAAATATGTTAGTGCAACAAGAAGCCAACACGTCAAAAGACAAACTTACAATTGTAAATACGTTGGATATTGTCGGCCATAGATTAGAAACAATAATTACGTTATTATCATATTTTGAAGTAAAAGATTCCTATTCAAAAGAAATCAAAGAAATAAAATCACTTTGCTCGGAATACCATGACTTACTTTATACAAAAGGAATTGAAAATGATGATGTCTTGGTATACACAAAAGAAGTCAGAGAAAAAGAAGAATTACTATATAATAAAATCGACAGAGCCTCTGGTTTATTAGTATTTAGAATCAGTGATGCCGCATAATTTTTTGGGGAAACATAGAATTCCGCTCGTTACCTGCTGGCGTTTGTCTATCGGTCATATTGCGGAATTGTATATCAATATTCGCCAAGTTTGTCCCTCTTTTCATTTTCAATACGTTCTGTTTTCAATAATTTTAAAATATGATATATTATTTCCCACGTAGTCGTTGCAATTATGAAGTGAATTAAAACCATATCCCAATAGCCATACATATCAAATTCTATATGAAATAAATTGAGAGAACCAAAAAAATATGTTCCAATAATAGAAATCAATGCAGTTACTAATGGAAGTGTATATTTCAATATTTTTTTTACTTTCAGAAAAACTATTGCGAAAATGAAATGTGCAATTATAGTCGAAGGGATAAAACAATAAGATAATCCTATTATTCTGTCTCCTGTAGCAATAATCAATACAATAGCAGTAATATACGGCATTATCGCACAAAGCACTCCTAATATAATGTAGGAAAATATTCTTTGCTTTATTACTTCTCTCATCTCTTTTTAATTTTGTGTCCTTGTCGGACGGTTTGTATTTTGTTTAACGTTCAATTTTCTATTTCATTGTCGGGCTGTACTTCCTTTTCAAGTCAGGCTGCTTTGTCCGCTACGCTGTCCGCCGCTTGCAGGTAACGTGGTGGCGGCTTGGCGAGGGCGGGGGGTACACAAATGTTCGAGCGGGCGATAAACTTCCAAATTCGCACAAATGTTTCTGCGGGCATACACCCCCGCTCTCGCCAAACCGCATGTTGTGCGTTCGGCATTCTTCCGAGAGTGTTGTCGCTACTCAATTTGGTGTCAGGCTGTAATTCATTTTCGAGACGGTTTCAATTTCCGCTTCATTGTCGAAATGTACTTACTTTTCAGGCGGTTGCCTTTTCACAAAATTGTCGGCTGCACACAATTTTCGAGACGCGACGCTTTGTCAATTACACACAATTTTCGAGTTGCACTCGCTTTTTAATTCTGTTACTTTTCCAAAAAAATCGAAGTGTACTTACTTTTCGGGCGGTTGCCTTTTCCACAAAATTGTCGGCTACACACAATTTTCGGGACGTGATACTTTGTCAATTCCACCAATTTTCAACTTGTACTCGCTTTTCAGTTCTGTTACTTTTCCAAATAAAATCTTTTCAGGGCGATTTCCCGTTTCCACTAAATTGTCGGAGTGTACCTCCTTGTTGAAACGACTGTATTTTTCAATCGTTGTCGGATTGAACTTTCTATTCTGTAGCATGTTTGTTTTACTTATTTTCCGGGCTGCATTTGCTTTCTTGTACAAAATTTGGTAAAAGATTTTGTTTTTGAGAAATAGACCCCTTCACTACTTAAAATGAAGGGGTCAAAACTTGGCTGTTTTCGAGTGACACTACAATGACCTCTTTAACAACTTCTCTTTGGTGAGGATTATTGACCCGCTGCTTTTGCCTCATGTCGACATTTTGCGCTACAATAATCATAGCAGGAGCCATGTGAGTTATTGTAATCATAATCACGACCACACCATTTACATGTGTATATCATTACGGTATTTTTTTGTAATTACAGTACTCTTTTCGATTTTCCTTTCCTCGTATTGTTCATTTCTTTTACATTGCTTCACAATATCTACACAATGATATTGAGATGCAATTATTTAAGGTGGTTGTACTCTATTCTCGGTATGGTTACTTTTTCGACAACGCTCTCGGCGCTGACGCACAACGGTTAAATTGACGCAATTACACGCAATAATACAATTTTTTTGCTAAATATGTTAATTTATCACGAAAAATATTTATAAACAATTAATTACGATTGATTTTTTATGTGCGTGAAATGTATATTTTTTAGTTTTTGTTGTGCGTATTTTATATATTTTTATGCTCTTGCAGAAAAGTAAATATACAAAATGCGTATGCTGTTTAATTCCAAAAATTACCAATCCTTAACAGGCGAACACAAAAATAGAGGAGTGATTTTTGTGCCTTGTTGTATGAGTGTTTTGTTTATTTTTTGCAAAAATAATTTTTAACTTTCAATTCTCCACTCTCAATTTTGATATAAAACCCCTTGCAGATTCCCGAAAAAAGATTACCTTTGCAGGCCGAATATTATTCACGAGATGTAAGTGTTTGATTTTGAACTTATTATTATTCCAGTGTGTCCAAAGTGGATATTGTAAGGGCAAATCAAAGAGAGTCAATTATTAACTAATAAAAAAAATTAAAAGCAGTGGATACTTTAAGTTTTAAGACCATTTCTGCTAACAAGGCAACTGTTAACAAAGAATGGGTTGTAGTAGATGCAACCGGACAAAATTTGGGACGTATTGCCTCAAAAGTTGCAAAACTTTTGCGTGGCAAGTACAAACCCAATTTCACGCCTCACGTAGATTGTGGCGACAACGTAATTATTATCAATGCCTCTAAGGTTGAGATGACAGGAAACAAATGGAATGATCGTATCTATTTGAGCCATACAGGTTATCCCGGAGGTCAGAGAGAAAACACCCCCGCAGCATTGTTGAAAAAAGATGGTGGTGAGCGTTTGTTCAGAAAAGTAGTAAAAGGGATGTTACCCAAAAATCGCTTAGGCGCTCAAATCTTGGGTAATCTTTATGTTTACGAAGGAGCTGAACACAAACACGAAGCTCAACAACCTAAAAACATTGATATTAATTTACTTAAATAACAACATGGAAGTTATAAACGCATTAGGAAGACGTAAAGCTGCCATAGCGCGAGTATACGTTAAAGAAGGATCTGGAAAGATCGTTATCAACAAGCGTGAGCTTGAAATTTATTTTCCTTCACCCATGCTTCAATATGTTGTAAAACAGCCGTTAAACAAAATTGGTGTAGACGGACAATACGACATTATGATTAATCTCACAGGTGGAGGTTTCAAAGGCCAATCAGAAGCTGCCCGTTTGGGTATCGCCCGTGCATTGGTGAAAATTAATCCGGAAAGCAAACCTGCTCTTCGTTCAGAAGGTTTCATGACTCGCGACCCACGCGAAGTGGAAAGAAAAAAACCGGGTCAACCCAAAGCAAGAAAGAGATTCCAATTCTCTAAACGTTAATTTGGATCTCCGTTTAGTATCTAAATCTTTAGGACTTGTTCTGCAAGTTGGTTGTCGGATAACTGCCTGAAGATTGGTGTAAACAAAAAAGAAAGTAAACGAAAATTAAACAAAAAATTATGTCAAGATTAAATTTTGATCAATTATTGGAAGCCGGAGTACACTTCGGACACTTAAAAAGAAAGTGGAACCCCGCTATGGCTCCTTACATCTTTATGGAGCGCAATGGTATTCATATCATTGACCTTCACAAAACAGTTGCTAAAGCCGATGAGGCTGCTGCCGCTTTGAAACAAATCGCGAAATCAGGTCGCAAAATATTGTTTGTTGCTACTAAAAAACAGGCTAAACAAGTCGTTGCAGAAATGTCTACTTCTGTAGGTATGCCTTATGTAATCGAGCGTTGGCCGGGTGGGATGTTAACAAACTTCCCGACTATTCGTAAAGCGGTGAAAAAAATGACTACCATCGATAAAATGACTAAAGATGGTACGTTCGATGCTCTTTCAAAAAGAGAAAAACTTCAAATAACCCGTCAACGTGCCAAATTGGAAAAGAACTTGGGTTCAATTGCCGATTTGAATCGTCTTCCTTCTGCGCTGTTTGTAATCGACGTGATGAAAGAACATATCGCTGTTGCAGAAGCAAACCGTTTGGGTATTCCCGTATTTGCGATGGTAGATACCAACTCAAATCCCGATAATATTGATTTCGTAATTCCGGCTAATGATGATGCAACAAAATCTGTTGAAGTTATCTTAGGTGCTATGTGCGATGCTATCAAAGAAGGATTGGAAGAACGCAAAATAGAAAAAATCGACACAGCAGCTGCTGAAGAGGCTCCTGCACCAAAAAGAGAGAGAAAAGCAAAAGTAGCGAAAAAAGAAATCATCGCTAAAGAAGATGAAGATGCTTTGAACGCAAATGTTGCAAGCAAATTCGCTAAAGAAGAAGAATAAATAACTCAATTAAGAGTTAAGAATTAAGAATTAAAAGGTATTATTTCGGCTTTTAATTCTTAATTCTTAATTCTTAATTCTTAATTCAAAAAAGATTATGGCAGTTACAATGGCTGATATAACCCATCTCCGCAAAATGACCGGCGCCGGAATGATGGACTGTAAAAATGCACTAAACGAGGCAGAAGGAGATTATGATAAAGCAATAGAAATCATCCGTAAAAAAGGACAAGCAGTTGCCGCTAAACGCGAAGACCGCGAAGCTTCTGAAGGATGTTGTATCGCTGCAACTAATGGCGATTTTTCCGCTATCGTTGCTTTGAAATGCGAAACAGATTTTGTTGCTAAAAATGCAGATTTTATTGCTTTAACTAAATTAATTCTTAATGCAGCATTAGAAAATAAACCGAAAAGTATTGAAGAATTGAACGCTTTGATAATCAACGGTCGTTCAATCGCTCAATTGGTAATAGACAGAATTGGTGTTACAGGCGAAAAAATGGAACTCGGTGCTTATGAATTTATTTCTGCTCCAACTACAATTGCTTACATCCACCCGGGAAATAAATTATCTACTATCGTAGGTTTCAATCAAGCAGGTGTTGATACTCAAGTGGCAAAAGATGTTGCTATGCAAGTTGCCGCAATGAATCCTGTTGCTGTTACTAAAGAAGAAGTTTCTCAGGAAATCATTGACCGCGAATTGAAAATTGCTCGCGAAAAAGCACAAGAGGCAGGCAAACCCGAAGCTATCCTTGATAAGATTGCAGAAGGTGCTTTGGTTAAGTACTTCCAAGAAAACACATTGTTGGCTCAAGCTTTCATCAAAGATGCAAAAATAACTGTTGAACAATATTTGAAACAACAAAATAAAGACCTGACAGTTGTTGAATTCAAACGTGTAACTTTGAATGCTGAATAAGTAGTCAATTTCATGTAAATAACTAAAAAGGCTGCTTTCATTGAGGCAGCTTTTTTTGTAAAAGGCTGAAAGCCTTATATCAATAGCATGGGGCAACGCCCTATGACCCAGGATGCACCAGTTAACCCAAGCCCTGAAAGGGCGTAATCAATATGTCGCCCTTTCAGGACGTATTAATTGAACGATAATAATATGGGAAAAGAAGCTTTACTCGGAAAAACATTGCAAGAACTCCAATCGATTTGTTCCAAATTGGGAATGCCGGCTTTTACTGCCAAGCAAATAACCGATTGGTTATACAAGAAAAAAGTGAAGTTGATTGATGAAATGACTAACCTTTCTGCTGCAAATCGGGAAAAGCTTAAAGAAAAATACGAAATTAATGCGCAGCCTCCCGTTCAACAACAACGTTCAAAAGATGGAACTGTAAAATATTTGTTTCAAACAAATAATGGTCATTTCGTCGAAACAGTTTACATTCCTGAGGAAGACAGGGCTACCCTTTGTGTATCTTCACAAGTGGGATGCAAGATGAACTGTCTTTTTTGCATGACTGGCAAACAAGGATTTTCGGGCAATCTCTCTGCCAATGAAATAATGAATCAAATACAATCCGTACCGGAAAACGACAAGCTGACAAATGTTGTTTTTATGGGAATGGGGGAACCTTTAGATAATACGGATGAATTATTCAAAGTGTTGGAAATTTTAACCGCCTCCTACGGATATGCGTGGAGTCCGAAACGGATAACAGTTTCTACCATAGGAATTTTACCTAATCTGAAACGCTTTATCGAAGAAAGTTATTGCCACTTAGCCGTTAGTTTACATTCTCCTTACGACAAGCAAAGATTGGAATTAATGCCGGTTGAAAAAGCTTATCCGATGCGAGAAGTATTGGATTTAATCAGAAAATATGATTTTGCACATCAACGCCGTGTTTCCTTCGAATATATTATGTTTCAAGGATTGAACGATGATTTGTTACACGCCAGAGATTTAGTGAAACGCTTGGAAGGCATACCCTGCCGCGTTAATCTTATCGGCTATCATGCGATTCCCGGTGTTGATTTAAAAAGCTCCGACGAAAAAACAATGTCTGCATTCAGAGATTATCTGAACTCAAAAGGCATCATTTGTACTATTCGAACCTCACGTGGAGAAGATATTTTAGCTGCTTGCGGGATGCTTTCGTCAAGAACTAAGAACTAAGAGTTGTTGATTGAAAAATTTAGTTCTTAGTTCTTAGTTCTTAGTTCTTAGTTTTTATATCTTTGTGCAAAATTCTTGAAAAATGATAAAAGTAGGAATCAGTCACGGAGATATTAATGGAATAGGGTATGAAATTATTCTCAAAACCTTATCTGATGTCAGGATATTGGAGTTTTGCACTCCAGTTATTTATGGTTCTGCGAAAGTAGCAGCTTACCACAAAAAGGCGTTAGAAATTCCCAACGTAAGCCTGAATATTGTTAATGGAGCACAATCTGCTGCAGGTAATAAAATTAACATTATTAATTGCGTCAGTGAAGAAGTAAAAGTAGAACTCTCTAAATCTACCCAAGAGTCGGGAGAGGCCGCATTCATGGCTTTGAAAAGAGCGGTAGCCGATCTTCGAGACGGGTTGATTGATGTCTTGGTTACTGCGCCTATCAATAAGTATAACATACAAAACGAAAATTTCAAATTTCCCGGGCACACCGAATATCTTCAGGAAATAGCTGGAGCAGGTAAAAATGCCTTGATGATATTGGCAACCGAAAATCTGCGTGTAGCTTTGGTTACAGGACACATTCCGTTGTCGGAAGTTTCTAAATTTTTGACTGTTGATAGAATGGTTTCTAAGTTGAAAGATTTTAAAGAAAGCTTGAATGCTGATTTCGGAATTACCGGCCCGCGTATAGCCGTACTTTCTTTGAACCCCCACGGAGGAGAAGAAGGATTGTTGGGAAAAGAGGAACAAGAAATTATCATTCCGGCAATGCAAGAGGCTGAAAAGCAAGGTGTTTTATGCTTTGGCCCTTATCCTGCCGATGGATTTTTTGGTTCGAGTGCTTTTGAAAAGTTTGATGGTGTTTTGGCGATGTATCACGACCAAGGATTGACCCCTTTTAAAACATTAGCCATGGAGGCAGGAGTAAACTTCACAGCCGGATTGCCCGTCATTCGCACCTCTCCCGATCATGGAACCGCTTATGATATTGCAGGAAAAAATGTGGCATCTGAAGAGTCTTTTCGTAATTCGCTATACATGGCCGTCGATATTTTTCACAATAGAAAACAGCATCGCGAGAATATTAAAAATCCTCTCAAAAAGCAATATTTCGAACGAGGCTCTGATAATGAAAAATTGGATTTAAGCAGTGAATAAAACGTTAAGTTATAAAGTTGCTTATTTTACACTCGGCTGTAAATTGAATTTTGCCGAAACTTCGACTATTGGTAAAATGTTGGCTGAAAACGGAATACGCAAAGTCGTTGCAGGAGAACAGGCCGATATTTGTGTCGTCAATACATGTTCGGTAACTGAGTTGGCCGATAAAAAAGGCCGTCAAGCAATCAGAAGGATAATCAAGCAATATCCCGGCGCTTTTATCGTAGTTACAGGCTGTTATGCCCAACTAAAACCTGGGGATATTTCAAAGATTGAAGGTGTAGATTTAGTATTGGGAACCGAAGAAAAGTTAAATCTATTGAATTATCTGAAAGATGCTTTTCCGGAAAAAAGTAAACACGAAATTGCTGTTTCTAAAGTAAAAGATATTCATACTTTCGCGCCTTCCTGTTCGGCCGACGACCGCACTCGCCATTTTTTGAAAGTACAAGACGGTTGTGATTATTATTGCACCTATTGCACCATTCCTTTTGCTCGCGGAAAAAGTCGCAACGGAAAAATCGAAGATTTGGTAGCAATGGCGCGTCAAGCCGGCAGTTCGGGTGGAAAAGAAATTGTGTTGACAGGAGTTAATATCGGAGATTTTGGTAAATCCACAGGAGAGTCATTTCTCGATTTGATTAAAGCTTTAGATGAGGTAGAAACGATTGAACGTTTCAGGATCTCATCGATAGAGCCGAATTTATTGACCGACGAAATTCTCGAATTTGTGGCTCAATCGAAACATTTTGCGCCTCATTTTCATATCCCGTTGCAATCGGGTTCGGATGAAGTGTTAAAGTTGATGCATCGAAAATATGATACTGTGCTTTTCGCTGCTAAAATACATAAAATCAAAGAATTAATGCCCGACGCATTTATCGGTGTCGATGTAATTGTTGGAGTACGAGGCGAAACGGATATTTACTTCGAAAATGCTAAACAATTCATCGAAAGTCTTCCGATTTCGCAATTGCATGTGTTCACTTATTCGGAAAGACAGGGAACTCAAGCTTTGAAAATCGATTATGTAGTCGACCTGAAAGTAAAACAGGAAAGGAGTAAACAGCTATTAGATATTTCTTCGAAGAAATGGCATGATTTTTATCTTTCGCAGCGAGGGAAAGAGAAATGGGTTATATTCGAGCATACTCGCAGAGGAAAAAAAATGCACGGTTTTACAGAAAATTATGTGAAAGTCGAAGCTGATTACGATTCAAAATTGATAAATAAATTGGTCAAAGTAAAATTGAAAGATTTCAATGAAGACAAATCAGCTTTAACCCCTAAATCCCCTAAAGGGGACTTAAGTGAGTGAAAAACCTTATTTGATAATGAAAATGAAATTATACAAAAATGATAAAAAATCTGCACCAAAGTCCTCTTTAGGGGATTTAGGGGTGTATCATTTTTTATATGGAATAACTTTTTTGCATGCGCTTTTACCATTTTGCGTTCTATATATTCTATCCGATATATTGTCCTTTTTGATGTATCACATTATCAGGTATCGTCGTCGTTTGGTGCGAAAAAATCTGATATTATCTTTTCCCGAAAAATCGAAAAAGGAAATCATTCGCATAGAAAAAGATTTTTACCGGAATTTCTGTGATTGTATTGTTGAAACCATCAAAGTGCTGCATATTTCCAAAGAAGAAATCCGAAAGCGGATGAATTTTACCAATATCGAAATACTTCGACCTTACTTTGAAAAAGGAGATTCTTTTGTGATGACTTTAGGACATTATGGCAATTGGGAATGGGTAAGTTCGCTGGCTTTATGGTTGCCCAAAGATATGCTTATTGGTCAGATATACAGGGAATTAAAGAATAAACCGTTTGATAAGTTAATGTACAATTTACGCGCTCGTTTTGATGCTGATAATATTGAAAAGAAAGAAGTATTGCGCACGATTATCAAGTCGATAAGAGCAGGAAAGAAATTTATAATAGGTTTTATTGCAGACCAAAAACCTTCTCCAAACAATATGCACTATTGGACTACGTTTTTAAATCAGGAAACTTCGGTACTGACAGGTCCGGAACGCATCGCGAATCAATCGAATGCCGTTGTTTTTTATATGGACGTAAAAAAGATTAAGCGAGGTTATTATGAGGCTGAGATAATCATCATTTCCGATAATCCTAAGGCAGAGAAAGAAAATGAAATAACGGAAAAATATATCCGTTTGATGGAAAATACAATCATGAGGAATCCCGCGCTTTGGCTGTGGTCGCATAATCGATGGAAACACAAACGCTCAACTATTGAAAATCAATGAAAAAGATAGCAGTCGTCATTCTTAATTGGAACGGAAAATCCTTATTGGAGAAATTTCTGCCGCCACTGCTTGCCTATACTTCTCAAGATATTGCCGACCTCATTGTTGCAAATAATGCTTCAACCGATGGTTCTGTCGACTTTATTAAATCAACACATCCTGAAATACAACTCATTCAATTAGATAAAAACTACGGTTTTGCCGAAGGATACAATCGTATAATCGCTCAATTGGAATACCAATATGTTGTGTTGCTGAACTCTGATGTGGAAGTAACGCCCAATTGGCTTGAACCTGCCTTGAATTATCTTGAAACCCATCCGGATATAGTTGCCTTACAGCCAAAAATCTTGTCTTACAAAGATAAAACTTCGTTTGAATATGCCGGTGCATGTGGTGGATACTTAGATGTTTATGGTTATCCGTTTTGCAGAGGCCGGATTCTTCATGTCGTGGAAAAAGACACTCATCAATACGAAAGCTGTGTAGATATTTTATGGGCAAGCGGTGCCTGTTTATTTGTAAAAACAGAAGAATATAAAAATGCCGGTGGCTTGGACCCGTCTTTTTTTGCCCATCAGGAAGAAATCGACTTTTGCTGGCGATTGGCAAGCCGTGGCAAAAGAATTGTCTGCCTGCCGACTTCGGTTGTGTATCATGTGGGCGGAGCGACACTTTCTATGGAGAACCCGAAAAAAACGTTTTTGAACTTCCGGAACAATTTGTTGATGATATATAAAAATATGCCTGAAAAACAACTTCGAAATACTTTGCGCGTCAGATTTTTCTTAGATATACTGGCTGCTCTCGTATTTTTTCTTAAACGGGAAAGAGGCAATTTAATGGCTGTTTTCAATGCACGAAAAGAATTCAGAAAAAATAAAAAACAATATGAACAAATCCGTAAAGATAACTTGTCGAAAAGTTTAAGTGATTTACCACCGCAAATTTATCGCAAAAGCATTATATTTGCATTCTATTGTCGAAACATACAAAAATTTAGTGAACTGAATATATAGAAGCTAAATGACTCTCAATTTTCTCTTTATACTATTTCTTGTCTTCCTCAACGGATTTTTCGTTGCTGCCGAATTTGCCATCGTAAAAGTCCGGAATTCTCAAATTGAAGTAAGAAAAAAAGCAAATAAAATTATTGTCAGAGCTGCAAAAAACGTAACAGGCAATTTAGACGGTTATTTGGCTGCAACTCAAGTAGGTATCACCATTGCTTCGTTGGCTTTAGGATGGGTTGGAGAAAGTGTTTTTACCCAAATCATGCTTAGCTTTTTTTCGATTTTCAAAATAAATCTAAGTCTACCCATCGTTCAAAAATTAGCTGTAATCACAGGTTTTCTTTTAATTACCATTTTTCATATTGTATTAGGAGAATTGGCTCCCAAATCGTTGGCCATAAGAAAATCGGTACCTGTTACATTTGCGGTTTCTATTCCGATGAGGATTTTCTACATTTTGTTTCGTCCGTTTATTTGGTTACTCAACGGATTGGCGAATCTGATTCTGAGAGCAATTGGCATTCAACCGATTCACGAGCAGGAAGACATCCATTCGGAAGAAGAATTGAAAATCATCATAACGGAAAGCCACAAAGGTGGAATAATTGAAGAAACAGAAAAAGAACTGATACACAATGTTTTCAACTTGGCAGACAGGCGTATCCGAACATTAATGACTCCCAGCAATGAAATTAAATGGTTGGATATACAAGATACGCCCGAAACGAATAAAAAGGTTATTGAAGAAAACAATCATACTGTCTATCCGCTGTGTAACGGAAAAATCGACGACGTTATCGGATTTATTCATACCAAAGATTTAATCGGAGATAATTTCGATGCGAAAATCGCCAATTTGAAAGAAATATCTCGTCCCGTGCAAGCTGTAATTATAACTAACAAAGCTTATTCCGTGATGGAACGCTTTCAAAGACAAAAAGCTTATCAGGCCATTGTAGTCGATGAATTCGGAAGCGTTAAAGGATTTGTTACCATCAACGATATATTGGATGCCTTGGTTGGCAATATATCCGAAACAGATGAGTTTGAATACAGTTCGATTAAACAGGCCGACGGAAGTTTAATTGTCGACGGGCAAATACCGTTTGTAGAATTGTTGGAAAAAATGGGATTGGAGAGTGATAATGTACAAGATAAAGAACTTACTTCGTCTATTACTTTGGGCGGATATATGATGGATAAATTAGAAAGGGTTCCCGAACCGGGAGATGTTGCTCAGTGGGAAAATTTCACTTTTGAAATACTCGTGATGGACCACAATCGGGTAGATAAAGTTAAGGTAATTCAAAAATAAAGCTATGGCGAAAGTAGATATACAAGGCATAAAGCAACGATTCGGCATTATTGGGCACAATCCGTTGTTAGACAGGGAAATTGAAAAAGCATTACTGATTGCTCCGACCGATTTGTCGGTCTTGATTATCGGAGAAAGCGGTGTGGGGAAAGAAGTGTTTCCACAGATGATTCATCAAAACAGTGCTCGTAAACATGGTCAATATATTGCAGTCAATTGTGGAGCCATTCCTGAAGGAACAATCGATTCGGAATTATTCGGACACGAAAAAGGTTCGTTTACCGGGGCTTTGGGCGAACGAAAAGGTTACTTTGAAGTTGCCAATGGCGGTACGATTTTTTTGGATGAGGTAGGAGAGTTGCCCATATCGACTCAAGCTCGTTTATTGCGCGTATTGGAATATGGCGAATTTTTGAAAGTAGGTTCATCCAAAGTGCAAAAAACGGATGTCAGGATTGTGGCAGCCACAAATGTCGATCTGATTCAGGCTATCAGAAATGGTAAATTCAGAGAAGATTTATATTATCGGTTAAATACGGTGCCCATTCATGTTCCACCTTTGCGTGAAAGAAAAGAAGATATTCTACTTTTGTTCAGGAAATTTGCCGGCGATTTTTCAGAAAAATACAAAATGCCACCTGTTCAATTGTCGGAAGATGCCAAACATACATTGATTAATTATCGTTGGCCCGGAAACATCAGGGAGTTGAAAAATATTACCGAGCGCATGTCGATTATAGAAACCGAAAGGGAAATTTCGGCTGCTACGCTTAAAACATATCTCACCAATCCTGATATCGAACGATTGCCGGCTTTAACTCGCAAAGAGGGAGATTTGAAAACATTTGGAAGCGAGCGAGAAATCCTCTATCAGGTTTTGTTTGATATGAAAAAAGATGTCAATGACTTAAAAGCATTGGTACACGGAATCATGTCGGGTAATACTCCTTCTCCTATGGTCGAAAAACCGGTAACATATACATCTCCATCACCGGAGGAAGATGAACAGATTCAATATGCCGATGATTATGTAGAAGAAACTTTATCGCTCGAAGAAGTCGAAAAAGATATGATTCGCAAAGCATTGATTCGTCACAACGGAAAAAGGAGAGATGCTGCTGCTGACTTAAAAATATCAGAAAGAACCCTTTATCGCAAAATAAAAGAATATAATTTAGAGTAATAATGAAGAGTTTCCTCACGGCGTTCGGAATGACGCTTACAATAATCATTCTACTTAACTCATGCTCCATATCTTACCAACTCAATGGAGCATCTGTTGATTATAATCTGGTTAAAACAATTTCTATCAGTGATTTTCCTAATCATACAGCGTTTGCTCCTTCACTTTCTGCGACATTTAGTGATGCTTTAAGAAATAAATACATAAGACAAACACGATTACGCCTTGTAGATAATAATGCAGACCTTGAATTAGAAGGAGAAATAACCGGATATAACATAAAAGAAACGGCCGTAAGGGAAAGTTCTCAGGCATCACCGCCGCTTGCTTCAATGTCAGAACTTTCTATTACTGTGAGAGTTAGATATACAAATAATAAAAGACCGAGTGACGATTTGGATCAAAGTTTCACTGCTGCCCAGTCGTTTCCAAATGACGTGTCAATAGAAGAGGCACAAGTTCAATTGATTCCGAAAATAATCGACGATTTAGTCGATCTAATTTATAATGCCACTTTAGGAAACTGGTAGATGACTGTTAATGATATTTTCAAGCTGATAAAATCTCCGGAATTGTTGAACGGAGATACATTGTTGCAACTAAAAAGCTTGGTTGAAGAATATCCTTATTTTCAAACGGTTAGAATGCTCTATCTCAAAAATTTGCAAGTAGAAAAAGATCTCTCTTTTCCCATGGAATTGCGTAAAATGGCGTTTTATGCACCCGATAGGAAAAAGCTTTATTTTTGGATAGAAAAAGATAAATTCGCATCTTTCAATTTCAATAACTTGGAAGAAAAAGAAGTAGCAGATACTTTTGCTTTCATTGATTCTTTCCTTACTTCAGAAAATGTAACAGCGGAAAAACTCTCTCTTGGGAGCAATTCCGAAACATTGGTTTCGTCGGATTATTTTTCCGGCTTATCCGAAGATGAGAAAAATAATTTAACCCATGCTCAACCACTGAAACATCAGAAAACCATAGACGATTTTATCGAAAAAGACAAACAATCTTCTATTAAAATCAAGTTGAATGAAAGCGCCAATGAGACATCCGAATTACCTCAATTAAACGAAAAAACAGACTTTTTGTCGGAAACTTTGGCCAAAATATATATCAAACAGAAAAAATATGAAAAAGCATTGCAAATTATCCAAAAGTTAAGCTTGCAATATCCGGAAAAAAGTGCTTACTTTGCACTCCAAATTGAAGAATTAAAAAATTTGATTATTAACAATAAATAAAATTAAATAAAATGTACGGATTTATTACTGTCTTGATTGTTATCGCTGCTATCCTTTTGATATTTATCGTAATGATTCAAAACTCCAAAGGTGGAGGTTTAGCTGCAGGATTCTCTTCTTCAAACCAAGTGATGGGAGTGCGTAAAACTACCGATTTCTTGGAAAAAGCTACTTGGTCTTTGGCCGGCACTGTTGTTGTATTGTGTGTTGTGGCTGCTGTTTTTATTCCGAAACACGTTACAGGGACAAGAGATTCTGAAATCAAACAAGACATTCAAAATGCAATAACTGTCGACCCGAACGCAGTTTCTCCTTTTTCTGCTCCGGCAGAATTTCCAGCGGAATAATTAGCTTTTTTGAAATACATAGGCACATAGGACACATAGAAACTTTTAAAATTATCTATGTGTCCTATGTGCCTATGTGTTTCAAAAGTATATAATAAACTCAATAAACAATATCTCATGAAACCAACATTATTTGTACTCGCTGCCGGAATGGGTAGCCGTTATGGCGGATTAAAACAACTTGACGGATTAGGCCCCAACGGTGAAACAATTATGGATTATTCTATCTATGATGCCGTAAGAGGCGGATTCGGGAAAGTGGTATTCGTCATTCGTCATTCTTTTGAGGCTGATTTTCGCGAAAAAATTATCACCAAATATCAAAATGTTATCCCTGTAGAATTGGTGTTTCAGGAGTTGGATTACCTTCCCGAAGGATTTACTCTCAATCCGGAGCGTGTAAAGCCTTGGGGAACAAATCATGCTGTGTTAATGGGAAAAGATGCGATTAAAGAGCCTTTTGCTGTCATTAATGCCGACGATTTCTATGGTCGCGAAAGCTTTAAAATCCTTGCAGACTATTTATCCGGATTGAACGGCAAGCAAAACGACTATTGCATGGTCGGTTACCGTTTGGGAAATACATTGTCGGAAAGTGGTTCTGTGGCTCGTGGTATTTGCGCAACCGATGCCAATGATAATTTGACCACAGTTGTAGAACGTACTTATATCATTCGTGATACGGACGGTGTTATCAAATATAAAGATGAAAATGAAAACATGGTTCCCGCAGGTGAAAATGTGCCTGTTTCCATGAATATGTGGGGATTCACTCCCGAATATTTCCAATATTCAGAAGATTATTTCGTAGATTTCTTGAAAGAAAATGCAGCAAATATCAAAGCTGAATACTTTATCCCCATGGTTGTAAACAACCTGATTACAAGCAAAAAGTGTACTGTAAAAGTGCTGGATACTCCTTCTAAATGGTTTGGTGTAACTTATGCCGAAGACCGCCAAATGGTTGTAGATAAAATACAAGAATTAATCAGCAAAGGAGAATATCCTGATAAACTGTTTTAATGTTTTCCGTAGAAAGTTTAACAGTTGAATTCGGAGGATTTACCCTCTTTGATGATATTTCTTTTGTCGTCGACAAAAAGGACAAGATTGCTTTGGTCGGTAAAAACGGTGCGGGGAAAAGCACCATGCTGAAAATCTTTGCCGGGATAAACGCTCCGACAAAAGGTCGCGTTTCCATGCCGAAAGATGTTACTATCGGTTATTTACCTCAACAAATGGTTCTTACAGATGAAAGAACAGTATTGGAAGAGGCATCTTTATCGTTCGAGCATATCCAGCAAATGGAATCCGACATTGAACGTTTGAATCTCGAATTAGCCGAGAGAACCGACTATGAATCGGAAGAATATCATAAAATCATAGATAAAGTAACCACGCTTAGCGAGCAACTGCTGATGGAAGGCGGTTCTAATTTCCAAGCAGAAGTAGAACGCACATTAATCGGATTGGGATTCTCCCGCAACGATTTTAACCGGCCTACAAATGAATTCAGCGGAGGTTGGCGTATGCGAATCGAATTAGCCAAACTGTTGCTAAAGCGACCAGACATTTTGCTCTTAGATGAGCCGACCAACCACTTGGATATCGAATCCATACAATGGCTCGAAAATTTCCTGTCCACAAGGGCGAATGCTGTTATTTTGGTTTCACACGACCGTACTTTCATCGATAATGTAACACAACGAACCATTGAAATTTCGCTTGGAAAAATATACGACTACCGCGTGAATTATTCCAAATATGTTGTATTGAGGAAAGAAAGACGCGAACAGCAATTGCGGGCTTACGAAAATCAACAAAAACAAATCGAAGATACTGAGGCTTTTATCGAACGTTTTCGTTATAAGGCAACCAAAGCGGTACAAGTGCAAAGTCGCATCAAACAATTGGAAAAGATTGATCGCCTTGAAGTCGATGACGAAGACAATGCCATGATAAGACTCAAATTTCCACCTGCGCCCCGTTCCGGTTCATATCCGGTGATTGCAGAAAATGTTGCCAAAAGTTATGGTAATCATTTGGTTTTTGAAAAAGCAACATTTACCATCAACCGGGGAGATAAAGTGGCTTTCGTGGGCAAAAACGGAGAAGGAAAATCTACATTGGTCAAATGTATCATGGAGCAAATCCCATATACCGGCAAACTTCAATTGGGACACAATGTGAAAATCGGCTATTTTGCACAGAATCAAGCCGATATGTTAGATGAAAAGCTAACTGTTTTCGAAACAATCGACTATGTTGCAACCGGAGATATCCGAACAAAAATCCGGGACATTCTCGGTGCTTTTATGTTTGGAGGAGAGGTATCCGATAAGAAAGTGGCCGTCCTCTCGGGAGGAGAACGAAGTCGTTTGGCCATGATTAAATTGTTACTTGAACCGGTAAACTTATTGATTCTCGACGAGCCGACCAATCATTTGGATATGCGTTCGAAAGATATTTTGAAAGATGCTTTGAAAGAATTTGACGGAACTGTCATCTTGGTTTCACACGACCGTGAATTTTTATCCGGATTGGTCGATAAAGTCTATGAGTTCGGAAATCAACGAGTAAAAGAACACCTTGGCGGAATTTCCGAATTTTTGGAGCGAAAGAAAATAGAGCGGTTGAGTGAATTGGAAAAACAACCCCTAAATCCCCTAAAGGGGACTTCTGAAAATATCTCAGACTCTAAAAGTCCCCTTCAGGGGATTGGGGGTGCATCGTCTTACGCAGAACGAAAAGAGCAACAAAAAATACTCCGGAAATTAGAAAAGAATGTTTCCGAATGCGAAGAAAAAATTGAAAAACTCGAACTTGAAATAAAATCAATCGAACAACAATTATCAACTCCCGAAGGTGCCTCTAATGTTGATTTATTAATAGAGCACGGAAAAAAGAAGGAAGAGTTGGATAATGCTATGGAAAAATGGACAGAATGCACATCCGAAGTAAATAATTATGAAATGTTACTAAAATAAAAATAATCACAAATCTATAAATTTCTTATGTCAGTTCAAAATAGTATTTATAGATTTGCACCCCATGAAGTGTAATAAAGAAGTCGACACACTATTAATTAGATTGAGAGATCATGGTCGCGAAAATGATTTCAAATTATTATACAATCTCTTATACAATAAGTTTTTTCGCATTGCAATTTATTATCTGAAAAAAGAAGAGTGGTCACAAGAAGTGGTACTTGATGTTTTCTTAACTCTCTGGAATAAACGTTGCGCTGGAATTCCTAACTTTACCCGCATAAAAAGTTAAGACTGTTTTTATTTATATTCTCAAATTCTTCTATTGTTAAATTATTTATAGCCGAATGCCTTCTTTTTTTGTTGTACCAAATTT
>JAIRVZ010000051.1 GCA_031253625.1 Dysgonamonadaceae bacterium | reverse complement strand
TTCGGCTGATTGGCTCAAAAAATATGAAAAAGCAATGATTGAAGAAGGGAAAAGTTATACTACCGTTTCCATTTATTTGCGTTGCTTGCGAGCAATTTTCAATGATGCTAAAACGGTAGAAATAATAAAAGAAAATCAGTATCCGTTTGGAAAGGGCAAGTATGAAATCCCGATTGGCAAAGGGCGAAAAATGGCTCTTAACTTACAACAGATTAAGCAAATAATAGCTTATTCCGATGGAACGGAAGCAACTGAACATTATCTGTGGTTTTTCCTTTATTTATGCAATGGAATCAATGTCAATGATATGCTAAAACTAAAATTTTCCAATATCGACAATGATGAAGTGCATTTTTATCGTTCCAAAACATTGCATACTTCTCGTGAAAAGAAAGAAATCGAGGCGTTACTAACGCCCGAAATGAAACAGATAATTGAGCGTTGGGGAAATCCCGATAAAAGTCCCGACAACTATGTTTTTTCGTTTCTCGATGGCTATAATACGCCATTAGAGCAGAAAAAACGAGTGCAGGACATTACTCGCAGAATCAACAAACATCTGAAAATTATCGGCGACAAACTCGGTATTTCAGGCGTGAGTACCTACACTGCACGCCACTCGTATGCAACTGTGTTGAAACGTTCAGGTGCAAATATTTCCTATATCTCCGAAAGTTTAGGACATTCCAATTTGAAAACGACTGAAAATTATTTGGCTTCGTTTGAAAAAGAAGAACGGATTAAAAATGCAAAGTGTTTGACAAATTTTGGAGATTAAATAAAGTATGAGCATAGTGTTTATTTTAATTTTTGCACAATAATACATATTTTTATGTATCTTTGTGCGAAAATTAAAATGAAATATGAAAAAATATTTGGAAGAACTTCATCAATTAAGAATATTCCATAAAGAGGATGTTTTGTCACTTACCAAAGATGATAATGCAACTAAAGAACTTTTAAGAAGGTATAAAAAAATGGGATTGATTTCGCAAATTCGGCGCGACTTATACAGTGCGAACGATTTAGCGAACAAGACGATACTTGCCACAAAATTTGAAATTGCAAGTCAAATAACACCATCTGCTTACCTTTCCTATCATTCTGCATTGGAATATCATGGATTAGCCAATCAGGTTTTTTACGAATTATATGTTTCGTCTGAAAAACGATTCAATAATTTTGAATATGAGGGAATTAACTACACTTATTGCCAATCAGGGATTTCGCTTGGAGTAGTAAATCCTCCAATGGATTCGATGGTAAAAATAACTGATTTGGAACGAACCGTCGTTGATTGCATTGATTCTATCGGTCGAAGCGGTGGCTTGGAGGAATTGGTAATGTGCTTTTCGTTAATTACTTATCTAAAAGAAGAGCAACTGCTTACTTATTTGGAAGCATATCAAAAACAATTTTTATTTCAAAAAGCAGGTTTTATATTGTCTTATTTTCAAAAAGAGATGAAACTCAGCGATGATTTTTTCAAAGAATGCCGGCAAAAAATCGGTAAAAGCATTCGTTATTTAACCGATGCAAGCGATTCCAACATTTATCACAAGGAATGGAAACTTTATGCGCCGGAAAACATTTTATCTTATTTAGAACAAGGAGGAAACGAATATGTATAATTACACAAAAAAGGATTTAGACAAGGTTGCCGGCGAAACAGGCTTTATCCGCGATAATTTGGAAAAAATCTTTCGACTTTGTGAAATATTGCAATATTTGAATGAAAATCGGTTGTTTGCCGAACATTTAGCGTTGAAAGGCGGAACGGCAATCAATGTGACAGTGTTTGATATGCCGAGATTGTCGGTTGATATTGATTTAGATTTTACCAAAGAATGCAGTCGCGAGGAAATGCTTGAAATTCGGGCAAATATCAATGATACTTTGCTGAATTTTATGTTTGCGCAAGGCTATGCGTTGAGTCCAAACACCAAAAATCCGCATTCGCTTGATTCTTGGGTGTTTTACTATCAAAATTCAGTAGGAAACAGGGATAATATTCGCGTTGAAATCAATTATTCGATGCGAAATCATATTTTTCCGATTGAAAAAAGGAAAATCAATGTTGATTTTTTAAGTATTGATTATGAAGTCAATACATTGGCAACACTCGAATTATTCGGCTCAAAAATCAAAGCCTTGATTGAACGAACTGCTTCAAGAGATTTATACGATGTTCAAAATATGCTGAAATACAATGTAATTCAAGCAGATAAACAGGATTTACTTCGTAAAATAATCATATTTTATCTTGTAATTGGCACAAAGAAGAAAGTAGAATTGCCATCTAATTTTGAAAGCATCAATAGTTTGAAATACAGCCAAATACGCGCTAATCTCATTCCTGTATTAAAGAAAAGCGAACAATTTGATTTTGAAACTGCTAAAACTGATGTCAAAAACTACCTTTCTAAACTAATGGTACTTACCAATAATGAAAAATTATTCATTGCAAATTTTAGTCAAGGTATCTATCAACCGAATTTATTATTTGATGATGAAGATATTATTGAGCGAATTAAAGAGCATCCGATGGCTGTTTGGAGGACAAGAAAGTAAGTTGTTATGCAAACCATATCTGAAAAAATAAAGAACAAAATAAAGAATGGAGAGCAAGGCAAATTTTATTTTATTGCCGATTTTTCTACATTTGGAGATAGGAAAAGCATAAGCCGTATCTTGTTGCAATTATCTAAACCCGGCTTTATAGTTCGCTTATTACGAGGTGTTTATTATTATCCACGTATTGATAAAAAACTTGGTGTGTTGCTCTGTAGCTGGGAAACCGTTGCAAAAGAGATAGTAAAAAGAAAAAATATGCGCTTAGCTAAAACAGCACCATACGCTCAAAATGCGTTTGGACTTTCAACGCAAGTTCCTTGCAATGTGGTCTATTTAACAGATGGTAAATCTCGAACTATTTACAATTTGAAAGGCAGGCGAGTTATTCGATTCATACATACTGCGCCTAAAAACTTCGCATATAAAAGTGAATTTGTGCAGTTAATTGTTTTTGCTTTTGACGATTTTGGAGAAGAATATGTTAACGAACATATCAATAGTTATGAATTTAACAGGGTTAAATCTACATTATTAACTCACGAATCCAAAGAAACGGTATTGTCAGATTTACAATATGCGCCTGTTTGGATTCAGAAAGTAGTCAAATCGTTATACGATTAAATATTTGGTAACACTATTAACCGACTAATTTTGAAATTTATCGATTTACATTTTTATATTGTTACTACTTAATTAGTTACAAATCGATTTTTCTATTTTCAAAAACTGACCTCCCCCTCGAAAAGCGATTTATAATAAATTGTCGGG
>JAIRVZ010000069.1 GCA_031253625.1 Dysgonamonadaceae bacterium | reverse complement strand
CTGAAATTATTCTGGGACTACAAACGACTTTTTCAAACTCGAAATTTGGTAATACGCTGTATATTAGCGATATACGATTTGTGTTATCCTTGATTTTTAGCTTTTGAAGGCGTTTTTTTAGGGAAAAATGGCAAGTTTGGTTAAGTTATCTTTTGCTTCTCTGTCTTTGGATGCATTGCACCAAATCGAGGATTTTCTCGGGAATGAAAAAGATGTTTTTTTGAAATACCCTGAAATATACGAAGAATTTCCCTACTCTGCTAAAATTACCGTCAAAACCCCGAAAAGAAAACGTCCACCAACTTTAGATGAGAAGGGAAATATCGTTCCGAAAGGTATGCCCAAACCTCGCGGACAAAACTCCGTTGCCGATATGATGCTTCGTTTTCGCAGTTTTATAATATGGGCAAACGATAATGAATACACGACGAACAATCCATTCAAACACTATACCGTTGGCGAAATCGTATATGGAACGCCAATATACATTAGCAATTCTGAACGAAATATACTGTTAGAAGTCGATTTATCTGACAATAAGGAGTTGGAAACCCAACGTGATATTTTTGTCTTTCAATGTTTGATAGGTTGCCGTGTCAGCGATTTGTATAAAATGACTTATAACAGTATTATTGATGATGCTATCGAATATATCCCAAGAAAAACAAAAGAGGAGCGAGCGATAACTGTTAGAGTACCACTAAATGAAACGGCTAAACAGCTAATAGATAAATATAAAGATTATGAACGAGGCTCGCTTTTCCCGTTTAATACAGAGCAAGATTATAATCGAAAAATAAAAGAAGCATTTAAGCGAGCAGGACTTGACCGAATGGTAACAATTCTTGACCAACAAACTCGAGAAGAAGTTCAAAAGCCTCTTTCTGAAGTAGTTTCTTCACACATGGCTAGACGTAGTTTTATCGGAAATATCTATAAAAAAGTCAAAGACCCTAATTTGGTTGGCGCATTGAGCGGGCACAAAGAAGGAAGCAAAGCATTCGCCCGCTATCGCACCATTGACGATGATATGAAGAAAGAATTAATCGGTATGTTAGAATAAATCCGTATTTTTGCACTAAATTCCAAAAAAGTATGATTACAAAAGAAGAAGTAAAAACATTACTTGCTGATATCGAAAACGAAAGAGTTGAGCGAACGATTTCAACAAACGACACAGATAAGTTTGCAAAAGCCGTTTGTGCTTATGCCAATGATTTGCCTAACAAGAAATTGCCCGGCTACCTGATGGTAGGTGCTTTTGATGATGGCAAATTGAGTGGATTAAAAGTAACGGACGAGATGCTAAGAAACCTTGCCGGATTAAGAGCTGACGGAAATATACTACCTAAGCCTGCTTTGATGGTAGAAAGATTTTCTTTTCCCGAAGGCGATGTTACTGTAGTCGAAGTACAACCAAGCAAACACACACCGGTTAAATATAAAGGGGTTACTTATGTTCGCATTGGCGCAAGGAAAGCAGAAGCCAATGAGGAAGAAGAACGAATACTTCGAGAAAAAAGTGAAATAAAATCTCCAACCTTTGATTCAACTCCTTGTTTACACAGTAGGATTGACGACTTGGATTTGGATTTATTCAAAAAGGAATATCTACCCAAATTCGTAAAAGCAAGCGTTTTGAAAAGTGATAAACGAACTGTTAAACAGCAATTAGCATCATTAAGACTTTTTGATAGTGCATCCAATTGTCCAACTGTAGCTGGAATATTGTTGATTGGAAAAGACCCCAAGCGCGTTCTTTTTGGCTCCTACATTCAATATGTACAATATGCAGAGAAAAATATAACATCCAAAGTATTGAATGAAAGGCAATTTTCAGGCAACTTACTCACAATGCTAAAAGAGGTGGATTATTTTATCAAGTTTACCATACAAAAGCAGCGTCCGGTATTTGTTACTGTTTTGCGTGAAGAAATGAGAGTCAACTATCCGTATGAGGCAATGAGAGAGTTAGCTATGAACTTCATTATGCACCGTAATTATCAAACGAATTCTCCTGCAAGATTTTATGAATATTCCGACCGAATTGAAATGGAAAATCCGGGCAATCTCTATGGAAAAGTACAGCCTGAAAACTTTCCAAATGTAACTGATTATCGAAATCCAATAATAGCTGATGCGATGAAAGTATTCGGTTATGTAAACAGCTTTGGAAGAGGAATCAGTATGGTTCAAGAGGAATTAGAAGAAAACAAAAATGGTTCGGCGATATTCGATTTTCAATATATTTCCACTTTCAAAGTCACGGTAATGAATGCCGACCCGAAAACTGATAGTGGTACAGAAAACGGTATAGATGGTACAGATGCATCACAGAAACGATACAGAAACGATACAGAAAAAGTTACAGATAGAGTTACAGATAGAGTTACAGATAGAGTTACAGAAAAGGTTACAGATAGAGTTACAGAAAAGGTTACAGATAGAGTTACAGAAAATCAACAACTAATATTAGATAATATTTCTCGTAATCCAACTGTGTCATCTAAAGAATTAGCTGTGATAGTAGGAATTACGCCTGAAAAGATTAGAGAAAATATTTCCAAACTAAAAGCCAAAGGTTTACTCGAACGTATTGGCAGCGATAGAAGCGGTTATTGGAAGATAAAACAATAAATAATGGACTTCAACAAGATTTCGGAACACACAATATTGCATATAGTAACGGCAATCGCAGCATTAAGCATTGCTGTAGCTACACGCTTTATCTGCATCAAAAGCAGCTGTGATACCGGAACTGCCAATCTTGTTTTTATTATTGTTTTAGGAATAGAAGTCATTTTGTACTTGATTCGAAAAGCAAAATTTCCATTCAAGAGAATATTTCCGATTATCTCTGGTTTCTGAAAGAATAAACCTATGTCCGAATCCGAATTATTAAAACGGGTTTCCGAGTTGGAGGCTGAAAATATTGCATTGATAGCCGAAAACAAGCAATTGCGAGAGGCGTTGGGTTTATCTTTTTCGGAAAAACCTACAATAGAGCCGATTGATTGCTGTGAAAAAGAAAAAAACAATGAAGCATCAAACAATTCTTCCATAAATAAACACAGTTCCCCAGAAAAAAAAATTGAATTGTTTATGTCATTATTTCGTGGGCGACCTGATGTCTATGCTAAACGCTGTTACAGCAAGAAACACGGAAGCAGTTACTATATTCCGGCTTGCAAAAACGAGTGGGTTAGAGGCATTTGCGATAGAACACGCGCGAAATGTAAAGACTGCGACAAAAGAGAATTATTACCACTATCCAAAGAAGTCATTGATAATCACTTGCATCACAAAGACGAAACCGGTACAGGAATTGTTGGCGTCTATCCTCTTTTGCCGGATGAAACTTGCTTATTTCTTGTTATAGATTTTGACGAAGAAAAATGGCAAAAAGATATTTCTGTCTTTCGCTCTGTTTGTAAGGAGTTGAATATTCCAATAGCAATTGAACGCTCGCGTTCAGGGAATGGTGCACACGCTTGGTTATTTTTCAATGAGCCGATTTTAGCAATATCCGCAAGAAAATTAGGGAATGCACTTTTAACAAAGGCAATGTCTGTCAGACACGAAATAAAATTTTCTTCTTATGACCGAATGTTTCCAAATCAGGATTTTATGCCAAAAGGCGGTTTTGGCAATCTGATTGCTCTGCCCTTGCAAGGCGGAGCGAGGAAAAACGGAAATAGTGAATTTATAGATGAAAATTTTCAGAGTTATCCCGACCAATGGGTATATTTGACTTCTATCCGAAAAAATTCTTTGGAAGAAATAACCGGATGGCTTTCCGAATTATGTACAGGTAACGGTTTGGGAGAACTTGGAGATACTGAAAAAGAAGACGATGATTCTCCAAAACCTTGGGAAGTCAAAAAGCTGGAAGCAAAACTTGAAAACAAAGATTTTCCCGACAAACTGATTATCGTTGAAGCAAACAGATTGTATATTCCGAAAAAAGACATTAGCCAACG
>JAIRVZ010000020.1 GCA_031253625.1 Dysgonamonadaceae bacterium | reverse complement strand
ACCTCCAAGCGCAAGGCGCTTTCCTTGTTTTTGATGGTCGGCAATGCCCGCACACGCACTTTCAGTTGCTTCTCCATCGCTTGTAACGAGGTTTTGTTGTATTGAAATCGTATTGCCATAATTCTTTATTCTTTATTCAATTCAAATAATTGTCTATCTCGCTCAATCAGTTGCTTTAACTCTTCTTCTTTCGGTAAGTACATCAGGTATTTCGAGGCAAACATCTTCTTGTTTTCGGCTAATATGGAATATTTTACGACTGCTTCGTCTTTTTCAGCGCAAAGAATTATTCCGATGGTTGGATTATCGTCCACTGTTCTTTTCAGGTCTTCGTACATGCGGATATACATATCCATTTGTCCAATATCCTGATGGGTTAACTTTCCGGATTTCAAATCAATGAGTACAAAGCATTTTAAATAATAGTTATAAAATACCAAGTCAATATAGAAATCGGAGGTATTGGTGGTAATATGTTGTTGTCGTGCTACAAAAGCAAATCCCTTTCCCAATTCTAACAGAAATTTTTGCAAATGATTGATAAGGGCAGTTTCGATGCTTTTTTCCGATACTTTTTCATCAGACGCTATTCCCAAAAATTCAAAAATATAAGGATCTTTGAGGGTTGAATGTATGGGAGGAACCTCCGGTAACTGTTTCAATGGTTCTTGTCTTCTCCGTTCAAACCAAAGCGTATGAATATTACGTTCCAATTCACGGCTGTTCCATCCGTTTTCTACCGATTGTTGAACATAATAAGTTCTCTTTTCTTCTGATTCTAAACGAGATATGATACGATAGTGCGTCCAACTCAATTCTTGACGCAGTGCGTCAAGAATTGGAAATGCCGTATAAAATTTTCTCATATTGGTCAGGTTTGTAAAATCAAATCCCTTGCCAAATTCTTGTGCCAATTGTACAGAAAGATTTTTCAAAACGGCTTCCCCATAAACTGCTCGCAAAGCACCTTGTTGTTGGTGTTCTACAATCAATTTTCCGATATGCCAATAACTTTCCAGCAAATAACTATTCACAGTACGATATACCTTTGCTCTTGCCGATTCGATGATTTGTTTCACGGCAAAAAACAACATTTTGTCCTCTGTGTTTGCTATTGCATTCATTTTTAATAAAGTGTATTTCTGATTTAAAATGTTACAACTTTATCCGCCCATTCGACCACTTCCACACAATCAACCATAGTAGAAATCGGACACGATTCCGTTCCGTCGAGTTGTCGAGATCTCAAACAGGTTCCACAGGCTAAAATCTCGCCGCCGATTTTTGCAAATGATTGCAGTTGTTCGTCCACATTAAATTTTTCATGGACAAGTCCTTCGCACTCAACGGCTTCGCCCATCAGGAAGAGTTTTACTTCGTGTCCCTGTTTTTTAGCCGTAACGGCAAACCGGAAGGCGTTCCATGCCTTTTCCGGCTCTTTGGTTTCTAAAATAATTCCTATTTTCATCGTATTTGATTTAGAAAGTTCTATGTTTGATTCGGGACTATCGGTGTTACCCGCTGGCTTTGGTGTACAAGCAGCAAGCAAAAATATGCCTGTTAAAATTAAAATTTTTAAATGATTCATTGTTTATTAGTGATTTATTTATATTTTTTCTATTATTGTTTTAAAATCCGCCATTGGAACAATTTGCGTTGCGTCAAAGGTTTTCAATACGAACAAGTCGTGATCTCCTGTAAGTAAATAGTCTGCTTTTGCATCTCTTGCAAGCGAGAGTAAGAAATTGTCTTTTGCGTCGCGACATAGAGTAACGGAAGATGTTACAGGTATTTGGATAGCGTGTCGTTCAATGATTTCAAAGATCAATGCCCAGTCTTCGGCGGTAAAAAATCTCTTTAATTTCGGACGACTTGCCACTTCAACCAACTCAGCAAGTAATTCGTTGCAAAAAACCAATTCTACTTTTCCGTTGTCCAGCAACTTGTCAATAAAATTGAACTTTTTGGACAACAAAAAACTAACCCATAGGTTGGTATCAACAATGATTCTGCATCTGGACTTCATATCGTTTTTGTCTTACCAATTCTACTTCTTCGGCTATCTCTTCGGGTACAGGTATTTCGGCTTCATTACGACGAAGTTTTGCCAATATTTCCGATAATGCGGGTTTTATCTCAATCCGAATCAGGTTCATTTCCTCCAAATTCAATAAAAGCGATTTTGCTTTCGGATTTACTATCTGCACATTTAGGGCTTCCATTTCACTGTTTTTTGTTATAAATTATTTTTTTACTTCTCGTTGTTACACATTAGAGTACGAATTTGTTTTATTTCTCTTATCAATTCTTCTTCTGTTGGCATATATAGTTTGTATTTTGTAGCAAAAAGTCGTTCGTTATCATTTAAAATAGAAAACTTGACTTCCGCTCGGTCTTTTTCTTCACAAAGGATTATTCCGATTGTCGGGTTATCACCTTCGGTGCGTTTCAACTGGTCGTACATTCTTACGTACATATCCATTTGTCCTATATCTTGATGCGTAAGTTTGC
>JAIRVZ010000128.1 GCA_031253625.1 Dysgonamonadaceae bacterium | reverse complement strand
TTTAATTTTATATGACGAACGATACCGTAAGTTGCAACTAATCCTCCCAATATCCAAATTCCGTCATTCATCGGTACCGGTCCTTCTCCCAATTTTTGTCCATCTCCATATTCTTCTCCCGGAGGAGCGGCACGGGGCGCCGATACGCTACAATAAGTCGATTTCTCACTCGGCAAAGTATTATCCCATTCCCATTGGGCTTTTGCATCAACTCCTCGGAAAGTAGCAATTAAAAATAAAATCGCTATTACTACAATCGAATATTTTATTTTGATATTTAGTTTCATTTTATTTGTAATTTATTGATTTGTAATTACTTTCTTCGCAATCATTCCTTGTCCGGTCGATACTCTGATGATATACATTTGTCCACTTTCTAAGGTTTGCGTATACGCTGAACTTCCAATATTAGACACTTTGTATACCATTCTCCCTTGCATATCAATTACTTGAACTTCTTTTATATCCGTATTTCCGGAAATTACCTGTAATTGATTACCGGCAGTGAAAATAGAGATTACATCCGGTTCCGGTGTCAGAATTCCGGTGCTTGTCTTCTTAAACGAGAGATAAAACCTTCCATCCAAAAACAAATCTGAAGTCGTTTTCTCGAAATTGTATGTAGACACTTCTTTCAAATTAATCTCCATGCCTTCCTTAGCATCAATCAGAGATAAGTCGTATTCTGACATGAAGTTTTCGAGTCCTTCAAATTGCAAACTGATGTTTCCTGTTTGCGAAGTTCGTATTCCAACAGGAATCATCTGTTTGGTGTCCCCGAAAAGGTTAATATCCAACGCAATTCCATCTGATGAGCGGGTATAAACAACTATCGGTTCCCTTGTATTTCTCTCAAAAAGTTTATAACTGTCTTCTCCCAGTACATAATCATTACTTGCCGATTCGTCGAACACAATAGATGTCCGGTTTTGCCTTTCTCCTTTAGTGGCAACAATTGTCAATACCGAAGGATTTGGGTCGTTATTATTACTTCTCAACGTTACTCCCGGTTTCGTTTCTGTCGATGCGGCATTCGTTGTTAAACCGAAGAACGATGTTATTGATGTAACCAAAATCGACTGCATGGGCGATATCAGGTTTGTCAGTCCATTGTGTACATCAGGCGTATAAGTTGTGAAAGCGCCATCTCCCGGCAACAATAACTTATATTCTTGGACTATTTTATCGCTATTTTCTGCATAAAATTCATCAAAATTCCAGTGCGCCATAAACGGGTTTCCAACAATGGCAGACATACCTTCTCCGGATGCTTTTACTTCGAGAGATACGATTCCCGTATTTTTATCCCAATCCGATGTTTCGTAAACAAAGCGATGTTCGTTGTTTCTATCCAAATAAACTACATCGTAAGGAACACCGGCGTATGTATACATATAATATCTGTCGTCATGTTTCGGTAACCAAATGCTTGTAGGCTCGTGTACCCCAATATCGGTACCATCATCTAACCATACCGAAAATCCAAAACCTGCGGGCATCGCAACATCAGGAGTATTGAAAACGCCTGTCCATCCTCCGGTCGGTTCGGTATCGGATTGTCCGGTTTGCGGATTATCACGGGCAAACAATCGAGTGTACACAATCAATCCGTCTTCAATCGGATTGGGATTTGTTTTGTAAAAATCGCCCGGGAACATGCTATACAACGGTGCAGAAAGCATATACCAACGGTTACCGTTGAGAGTTAATTCGATATGCGCCTTGTTATACTCTAAATAATGCTGTTGTGCTATTTCGCTTCCAAAGTGGAGATAAGCCTCATCGCAAGTCGGTTCGCCATCCGGACGACCATTCGCATACGGAGTACGTGTGGTCGAGCCTTCTTCCAACGAAGGATAACGCACGGTACCACCGGGAATATACACCTTTGAATATATATCGGGCATTATCGTTGAAGTATTCCCTTCTTCGTCTTTCCAGTTTCCCGGATTGTTCCAATCTTGGTCGATATTACCTGTCCAAGTCCGCACATGCACTACAGGAACTTCGGGAAAGAAACCGATTATAAAAGAACCTTCTGCCATTCTGACAGTTGTTCCGCCATCCGAAGAAAGAAGTTCGACTTCCATTCTTACGTAATACACACCATTGGGCATGTGTTTACTCCAATTCATCAGGTCGCGAGCGGCTACTTCTTCCACATCATTGATAAACCATTTTATATTTCCTTCATTACCGCTTAAAATTCCTTCTATTGCAGCTTTGAAATCTATATCGTTTGTAGAGTCGAAAACTTCAAAATGCATATCCTGATTATGGATATTGTTAGCATAAAATGCAATGTCCAAACTACGCGTACCACTACCACCCAAATAGAAATAAGACGAGTTAGACCCGATACCATAAACCCATGCGAGCAGTCCGTAAGGGTTAGTAAAAGTATAACTGCTTGTAGCGTTGGTTAACGGCACAATATAGTATGAATAATTGCCATTACCGGCACCGGTAACCCAAGTACCTCCGCTTAATGGAGCTGATGCACCGGAACCTATTGTCATTCTCGTTAAATCCCTGTGTTGCGTAGACGTTACCAACATTCCATAATGGTTGGGAAGATTGGTCAATCCACTAAAGGGCGCTACCAATATCGACTGTATCGTTTGTTGTATAGGTGCAATCCATGCCAATGAAGGATAAGGAGCCAAATAAGAAGCAACGGCTACAGGGCGGTCGGATTCGATATAACAGCCTCGATTGGCGGTACTCGAAACCAAATCCCGATATTGTCCGGCATTCAAAGTAAAAGTCTGAGCTGTTGTTCCATACCAATAAGTAACAGTCGTTTCATCTTGAGAGGCAAGTACTCGAACATTTTCACTTGTCTGAGCAACAGGTACCATAAAATTTCTTCCCCAAAGATTTACAGGCGGCAGTTGCTCATATAACATACCTGTACCGCTTGTTCCCTGTACCTGCTCGGTGGATATAAAATAAGCAATGGGGTTATTGGAAGTAATACGCACACCTGTATTATCAGTCGTACCTGAAAATGTATATACCACCGATTGACCTGCATTTAATGTTACCGGCGAACCTCCGTTTCGATAAACAACCGTACCATTTTCCGCAGCTACAACAACATACTTGTCGGGCCTGTTACTGGCAGAGGGATTACGAGCTATATGATAATATTCGGTTCCCCAAGCGTTAGTAGGCAGTATAAGCGTTGCATCTCCGTTATTCGACGTAGCATTGATAACATAAATCGACACCGGATTATCCGCGTGAACTTCCACAGATCTGTTTCCAACAGTGGTGGTTGCCAAAATGGCCGTTCGTTCCGTAGGCGTAAATTGATGCGTAAGAACTGTTCCTGCGGGAATATATTCCGTAAAATTCAAACCCGGGTTGCCACTGAATACAAATCTGGCATTTGTTGGTTTGGAAGTTACAATCTTAATTTGTGAAAAAGGACTTCCTGTTGAAATATCTGCATAAGATATATAGAAGTCAGTTCCCTGAGTCGTCTGTTGGGAAAATGCCGGCATAGATAATAATGCCAATGCAACTATGATAAAAATAAATCGTTTCATAATTATATAATTTTATACATCTTAATCCTTACAAATATGGTACCTTTCTTCTTTTTCTTTACCAATTTTAACTATATTACTGCTTGAGTTGCTTTATTTTTCACGTTTTTTGATGTAATTTTGCATCCGATATATTTTGAGACAAAAAGTCAAAATAAGTCTGAATATGGGCAAAATAGTCAAAATTAAAAGAGGCTTGGACATCAATTTGAAAGGAAAAGCATCCAATCGCATACTGGGAAACCTGCGACCGGATAGCTATTCAATCATTCCTGACGACTTCATCGGAATAACTCCTAAAGTTGCTGTTAAAGTAGATGATAAGATAAAAGCCGGAACCGTCATTTTACATGATAAAAATCATCCGGAAATAAAAATCGTTGCTCCTGTCAGCGGAAAAATCACAGCCATCAATCGTGGTGAGAAAAGGAAACTGTTGAGCATCGATATACTTGCCGATACTGAAATTCAATACATCGACTTCGGAAAATCTGACATACCGAAACTTTCCATTGCCGAAATCAAAGAAAAACTTTCTGCGGGAGGAATGTTGCCTTTCATCAAACAACGTCCTTACGATATTATTGCCAATCCGCAAGATACTCCGAGAGATATTTTCGTAACCGGCTTTAACACTGCGCCTTTAGCTCCCGAAACCGAAATCGTTTTGAAAGGACAAAAGCAGGATTTTCAAACAGGATTGGACATTTTGTCTGAACTTACTTCCGGAAAAGTATACCTAAGTATTAAAAGCGATTGTGACGTTTCTTGCCTGAAAGAGGCTAAAAATGCGGAAGTCATCACTTTCGAAGGCCCGCATCCGGCCGGAAATATTGGCATACAAATCAATCATATCAAGCCGGTTAATAAAGGAGAAATCGTTTGGACGGTTAATTATGCCGACATTCCTTTTATCGGAAGGCTATTTAATAAAGGTATTGCCGATTTTACACGTTTGGTCGCCCTAACCGGTTCGGAAATAACAGAAACAGGTTATTATCAGACAATTATCGGAGCCAATTTAAGCAGTATATTTCAGGGAAAAACAACAACCGGAAAAGAATTACGCTATATCAGCGGTAATGTCCTAACCGGAAAAAGAATTCCCGAAAACGGATATTTAGGATTCTACGACAATCAAATCACCGTTATTCCAGAAGGAAAAGAAACCAACGAGTTTTTGGGTTGGATTGCTCCCGGATTCAATAAATTTTCGGTCAGTCACACTTACTTCGCTTGGTTGCTAAACGCTTTCCGGAGAAAAGAATATACAATCGATGCACGAATCAAAGGCGGGAAACGCGCCATGATTATGTCGAACGAATACGACAAGGTTTTTCCGATGGATATTTACCCGGAATACTTGCTCAAAGCCATTATCGCATTTAACATCGATAAAATGGAAAGTCTGGGAATCTACGAAGTGGCTCCCGAAGATTTTGCCCTCTGCGAATTTGTCGATACTTCGAAAATCGAAATTCAAAGCATTGTGAGAAAAGGAGTGGATTTACTCTATAAAGAAATGAACGGATGAACTTTTTAAGAAAATACTTGGATAAAGTTAAACCCAATTTTGAGCAGGGAGGAAAATTCTCGATGTTTCATTCTGTTTTTGAAGGAATTGAAACCTTCCTTTTTGTTCCAAACAAAACGTCAAAAACAGGCGTGCATATCCATGATGCAACGGATTCCAAACGAACAATGACCATCGTTATTATCGCTTTGATTCCTGCATTGCTGTTCGGGATGTACAATACAGGCTATCAACATTATTTGGCTATCGGAGAAAATCCGGGATTTTGGACGACTTTCTTGTTTGGTTTTTTAGCCGTATTGCCCATCATCATCGTTTCTTATGGCGTAGGATTGGGAATCGAATTTATCATCGCCCAATACAAAGGCCACGAAATACAGGAAGGTTTTCTCGTTTCCGGAATGTTAATCCCGATGATTGTTCCAGTCGACACTCCACTTTGGATGATTGCCGTAGCTACCGTTTTTGCAGTCGTTTTTGCCAAAGAAATTTTCGGAGGAACCGGATATAACATTTGGAATGTTGCCCTGATTGCCCGTGCATTCCTATTTTTTGCTTACCCCTCGAAGATTTCGGGCGACAAGGTATTTGTGAGAACATGCGACACTTTCGGCTTGGGAGGCGGACAAATAGTCGATGCTTTTTCCGGTGCAACGCCATTGGGTCAGATTACAACTGCTACGGATAAAATTTCAGTGACCGATACACTGGGAAATCCTTTAGATTTATGGGATATGTTCCTCGGATTTATCCCCGGCTCCATCGGAGAGACTTCTAAATTAGCCATTTTATTGGGCGCATGTATTCTGCTTTTCACAGGTGTTGCCAGTTGGAAAACAATGATTTCCGTATTTGCCGGAGGAATACTCATGTCATCGATTTTCAATCTGATTGGCACAACTCCGGTTATGCAGGTTACCCCCATTGAACACATGCTGTTAGGCGGATTTGCATTCGGAGCTGTTTTTATGGCTACCGACCCTGTAACTTCTGCCCGAACAGAAACCGGAAAATATATCTTCGGCTTTTTAGTGGGCTTATTCGCAATACTGATTCGCGTACTCAACCCCGGTTATCCCGAAGGAATGATGCTGTCTATCTTATTAATGAACTCATTCGCACCACTTATCGACCACTATGTTGTGGAGGCGAATATTAAGAAACGTTTGAAAAGACATGAACAGAGAAAGTAATACTTACACCATAATCTACGCCTCCGTAATGGTTATTGTGGTTGCGTTCTTACTGGCGTTCACCTCTCAGGTGTTGCAAAAAAGGCAACAACAAAACGAGGCTGTGGATAAAATGCGGCAAATACTCCGGTCGATTAATGTATTTATTACCAATGCACAAGCCGAATCCGAATTTAACCGGCTGATAACAGATTCGTTTGTAATCGATGCCAACGGTAATGTAATAGAAGGTGATGCTTTTGAAATCGAATTGGCCAACGAATTCAGAAAACCCGAAACAGAACGTAAATTTCCGATATTTATAGCTACAATCAACGGAGAAAGAAAATATATCTTGGCATTGAGAGGCACCGGACTTTGGGGGCCAATTTGGGGATATATATCTCTTTGCGAAGACAGAAATACCATATATGGAGCCGATTTTGAGCATTCAGGTGAAACTCCGGGATTGGGTGCAGAAATTAACACTCCGGCTTTTGGCCGCGAATTCATCGGAAAACGCATTAATAATGAAGACGGAAAATTTGTTTCCATCGCGATTGTACATCCCGGAAGGTCGGCCGTCGGACAAGATTATGTCGATGGTATTTCCGGTGGAACGATTACCAGTCAGGGAGTACATAATATGTTGCTAACAAGCATTGGTGCTTACAATAATTTTTTACAAAACCATGAAACTTTCAGAGAAAAATAAAACGATATTATTAGGCCCACTGGCTAAAAACAATCCCATCACAGTACAGGTTTTGGGGATTTGTTCTGCCTTGGCTGTAACCAGCAAATTAGCGCCTGCCATCGTCATGGCCATTTCAGTAACCGTAGTTGTTGCATTGGGAAACGTAATCATTTCTTTATTAAGAAATACCATTCCCAACCGTATTCGCATTATCGTACAATTGGTTGTGTTAGCAGCATTGGTAACAATTGTAAGTGAGATATTGAAAGCATACGCCTTCGATATTTACAGACAATTATCGGTCTTCATCGGATTAATTGTTGCCAATTGTATCTTGATGGGACGCTTAGAGGCATTTGCTCTCGCAAACAAACCTTGGCCGGCATTCTTAGACGGAATTGGCAACGGATTGGGCTATGGAATTATCCTCATAATCGTTGGTTTCTTCCGTGAACTACTGGGTTCAGGCACACTGTTGGGTTATCAGATTGTTCCCGAATCGTTCTATGAATCAGGATATGCCGACAATGGATTGATGATTCTTCCTCCGATGGCATTAATCCTCGTAGCATGTGTTATTTGGGTGCAGAGAATAAGAAATAAAGACTTACAGGAGAAATAAATTATGCATGAAATACTAAATACCTTCGTCCGCTCCATTTTTGTAGAAAATATGATATTTGCCTATTTTCTTGGAATGTGTTCTTTCCTCGCTGTATCAAAGAACGTAAAAACTGCACTCGGACTGGGCATTGCCGTAGTTTTCGTTCTTACGGTTACTTTGCCAATCAACTATTTGTTAGAGAGCAAGGTTTTGAAAGCAGGAGCGTTGGAATGGTTGAGCCCGCGATTTAAAGATGTTGACCTCAGCTTTTTAGGGTTGATTATTTTCATTGCAGTTATAGCATCTTTCACTCAATTGGTCGAAATGGTAATAGAAAAATACAGTCCTCCGTTACATGCCTCATTGGGTATTTTCTTACCTTTGATTGCCGTAAACTGCGCTATTTTGGGAGGTTCCTTGTTTATGGAACAAAAAAATTTCCCCAATGTTGGAGTGGCTACAGTTTATGCTTTCAGCTCCGGAATCGGTTGGCTGTTGGCGATTGTGGGCATGGCCGCGATTAGAGAAAAATTGGAATATTCGGATATTCCCAAACCATTGAGAGGATTGGGTATCGCATTTATCGTCACCGCATTAATGGGTATAGGATTCATGAGTTTTGCCGGAATTAAAATATAAATTTAAGTGAAAAGTGAAAAACTAAAAGTGAAAAATAAATTAAAAAGCTAATTTTTCACTTTTCACTTTTCACTTTTCGTTTTTAGTTTTCATAGTATGGGAAATTTAACAATCATCGCAAGTATAGTCGTTTTCCTTGTTTTAATATTGCTGCTGGTAGTTATATTATTGGTTGCGAAAGCCAAACTGATGCCTTCAGGTAATGCAAAAATAATCGTCAACGACGAAAAGCATATCTCTTCTCCCATAGGAGTAACTGTCTTAAACGCTTTGCAAAGCAACGGGATATTTCTTTCAAGTGCTTGCGGAGGTGGAGGAACTTGTGGCCAGTGCCGTTGTCAAGTCTTAGAAGGTGGAGGAGAAATCCTACCTACTGAAACCGGGTTCTTTAGCCGTAAACAAATCAAAGAGCATTGGCGTTTGGGATGTCAGGCCAAGGTGAGAGAAGACCTGAAAATCCAAGTTCCCGAAGAAGTTTTCGGTGTAAAAGAATGGATGTGCGAGGTGGTTTCTAACTACAACGTCGCCTCATTCATCAAAGAATTTGTCGTTAAGTTGCCCGAAGGAGAATTTTTGAACTTCAAACCGGGTTCTTACATTCAGATAGAAATTCCGAAATATGATTTGAAATTCACAGAATTTGATATAAAAGGTCGTCCGGAAGAAGGAAACCCCGACCGTTTCCAGCCGGAATGGGATACATTCAACATGTGGGATTTGACTTGCAAAAACGACGAGATTACTTCCCGCGCTTATTCCATGGCCAACTATCCGGCCGAAGGAGATATTGTTATGTTGGATGTCCGCATTGCTACTCCACCGTTCAACAAAGCCATCGGAACTTGGCAAACCGGAATTAAACCCGGCATCGTTTCATCCTACATTTTCAATCTGAAACCGGGAGATAAAGTAAAAGTTTTCGGCCCCTACGGAGATTTCCATATTTTAGACACCAAGCGCGAAATGCTGTATATTGGTGGTGGTGCAGGTATGGCTCCATTGCGTTCGCATCTGTTATATCTTTTCAAAACACTAAAAACAACCGATAGAAAAATATCCTATTGGTATGGTGCGCGCTCTAAAAATGAGATTTTCTACGAAGAAGATTTTCGCGAAATAGAGCGTGAATTTCCGAATTTTCAATTCAATATTGCATTGAGCGAACCTCGTCCAGAAGATAATTGGACAGGATATGTAGGTTTTATTCATCAAGTCATTTTCGACAATTACCTGAAAAACCACGAATCTCCCGAAGATATTGAATATTATATGTGTGGCCCCGGCCCAATGGCTAACGCTGTCAAAATCATGTTGGATAACTTAGGTGTTCCCGAAGAAATGTTGATGTTTGACGATTTCGGGACATAATTTTGCTCGAAAGTAATTTTTTTATTGTTTCAAATTTAATTTCTATATTTGTAAAAAATTATGGAAGCATTGAAAGAATATAAAATCGGTTTAAAAAATGTACTACAAAAAAATAGTGCTGTAAAACGATTTTATCTGTTTGGTTCGATACTTACTCCTCATTTTGATACTACAACAAGCGGTATAGATGTCTTAGTTGAAATAGAAAATATTTCACCGGAAGAAAAAGGAGAACAATTAATGATTTTATGGGAAGATTTGGAAAAACTTTTTAACCGAAAAGTTGATTTACTTACCGAAAATTCATTACGAAATCCTTATCTAACTCAAGAAATTAAACAAACCCGAAAATTAATCTACGATGGACAGAGTAGAGTAGGCAAATATTTATTTGATATTTTAGAAATCGTTTAATACATTCTTACGACAATATTGACAGTTCAATTGTTTGGGTTATTCTTAAAAAACATTTGCCGATTCTAAAAGAAGAAGTCGAGAATTTTATCAATTAAATTCTCTCAAGATATAGAAACCTTGATAATACAAAGGTAAAAATGCTTTAGAAAAGATAATAATAGACTATTGAACGGCAGGAGCCTTCTTTACAAATTTCTCCTCCCAAATCACCCAAAGTAAAAAGATCAGTCCGTAGAAAATATATCGGAATACGCCTTCGTGTAAAAAGTCGAATCTTTCGGGATGGTTAATGGTGAGGTAACTGATAGATGCAATCCGTATAATATTGTATATCCATAAAATGACACATCCTAAGGGAATATACCAAAGTTTTTTCTTCCAAGGGCCTCTGTAAAATGCTATGATGGCAATAAAAATATAAAATTGTTTAATAGCGGTGCATGCCGGAATAATACTGACGGCAAAATCTCCATTTTCGAAATAGAGACGTGTTCCTTCAATCATAAAATCATCGGTGTTGGGGAACAAGCGAACAAACCAATGCACTGTTTCGGCAGTAAAAATAGATAGAGAATGAAATTGAGTTGTTAAATCTATCCCAAAAATAGCAATTTCTCGACCTTCATACCCTTTTACTACCCCGTTCCATAAATAATGGGTAAATAATAGTAAGATGATGAAATAAATAATTCCCCAATAAGGAGAAAGAATATTTATTATTTGTTTAATTTGTTTATTCATCTTTAAATTTAAATAAAAGGACTGCAAATATAGTACCAAAAAGAGAAAAACCCGTATATTTGCCACGTTTTTATGTTTATTTGACGTGAACATTGTAATAGATCAAGGAAATACATCTGCAAAAGTCGCATTTTTTTATGGATATAAACTGTTTGCCTCATTTATATTCAAGCCATTAACAGCGGATAAATTGCGTAAGTTGTTAAATAAATTTTCGCCATCTTATGGGATTTTGTGCTCTGTTGCGGAAATTAATCCTGAAGTTACGGAATTGTTGGAATCTTCATTGTTGAAGTTTTATGTGCTTGATCATACGTTGAAACTTCCGGTTCAAATTGACTATAAAACACCTCAAACACTGGGTAAAGATAGGCTTTCGGCTGTTGTTGGTGCATGGCGCGATCATAAAGATAAAAATATCTTGGTTATCGATTCCGGGACAGCTATTACTTATGATTTTTTAGATGCCTCGAATGTTTACCGAGGAGGGAATATTTCTCCCGGCATGACAATTCGGTTCAAAGCGCTAAATAAATACACCAAACATTTGCCGATGCTCGATGAAAAAGGAGATTTACCCAAACTCGGATATGATACGGAAACAGCTATCCGTGCCGGAGTTGTTGGAGGAATCATCAAAGAAATGGATGCTTACATAAATGAATATAAAGAACAATTTCCCGACCTTTTGGTTTTTTTAACAGGCGGACATTCATTTTATTTTGAAACAAAATTAAAAAATTCCACCTTTGCAAACGGCAACTTAGTGTTGACCGGATTGAACGAAATATTGAATTATCAAAATGAAAATTAAACTAAGTTTATCAGTCTTATTATTGACTTTCTCTTCAACAGTGTTGTTGGCGCAAAACGTTACAAATTCACCTTATTCTTTGTATGGTTACGGAGAATTATCTGATCCGGCATTCGGTGCTCAAAAAGCAATGGGTGGAATCGGGTACGGACTTCGGGAGGGAAATATAATTAACCCATTGAATCCGGCCTCATTTTCGAGAGTCGACTCCATGACTTTCATGTTTGATGCTGCAATCACCGCAAAACGTTCATGGTTTGACGACGGCATCAATACATCGCAAAATACAAATGCCAAATTAGATTATATAGCAATGCAATTTCCTTTGGCCAAAAATCTTGGTATGGGACTTGGTTTTAAACCCATAACTCAGGTTGGATATAAATTCGGAAAAACTTATCCCGACTCAATAATGACAAATACGGGTTCAGGAGGATTAAATCAGTTTTACGGAGCACTATCTTATAATTTTAAGAATCTGTCGGTAGGTGTAAATGCCGGTTATCTGTTTGGTAATATTTATCATCAACAAAATGTTACTTTTAATAATTCCGCTCCATTTCCTGCAATGAAATCCGACACTTTATCTGCCTCAGGATTGATTCTTAATTTTGGTCTCCAATATACCCGATTATTTGGAAAAGATCAAAGAATTGTACTGGGAGCTGTTTATACTCCTAAACTATCTATAAATGGTAAATTCTCCGGAGCAGAATTTTCTTATAATTCTTCCGGTGTGATTCAAGGATGGACTCCACGTCCGCCCAGAGGAGAAGGTTATGAACTTCCGGAAACTTATGCAGTTGGTTTCTCGTATGCAAAAGGAGAAAGATTTTTAGGCGGAATCGATTGTTCTTATCAAAGATGGTCGGACGTTAAATTTGAAGGAGAAACCGGTCAATTCAACGATCGTACTAAAATAAATATCGGAGGAGAATATACTCCCAACATCCGAAGTAGAGCTTATTTCAAGCGTGTACACTACCGCTTAGGTGGAAATTTTGCTAATTCTTATGTTTCTCCCATAGCTGCATTTGATGGAAAACCTTATCCATTCAACGAATACAGTGTTTCTTGCGGTTTCGGATTTCCATTAATAGATAAGCGTTCTGCGGTTAATCTTGCTTTCGAATATACCAAGATCAGGCCGAATGAAAATGTAGTCGGGTTGGTTAGGGAACAATATTTAAGACTTACAGTCAGCTATACATTTAACGAATTGTGGTTCTTTCAACGAAAAGTTCAGTGATACACAGGGTTACATTTGTAGTCATCATTTTGTGTTTCCTTTCGACTGCTTGTTCCAAAAGAAAAACAGCGATGGATTCGGTGTCGCTTGATGTTCAAACATTACCTTTGATACACTCGGAAAACGTTTCTTCGTTAGTTTCCGACTCCGGAATTACTCGCTATCGTGTGATCGCTCAAGTTTGGGACATATTTGATAATCCCCATCCCGATAGTTCATATTCGTATTTCCCGAAAGGTTTTTATGTTGAGCAGTTCGATTCGGTGTTTAATGTCGAAGGAAGTATTGAAGGCGATACGGCTTATTATTATGATAAAAAATCGCTTTGGCATTTGATTAGTAATGTGAAAGCGATAAATCTCGAGAAAGAAAAATTCGAAACACAAGAGCTGTTTTGGAATGAAAAACTTCAGAAAATATATTCCGACCAAGCCATAAGGATAGAAAAACCAGACGGTACGGTGATTTTGGGCAAAGGTTTTGAATCGAACTCTGCATTGACAGATTATCATATTTTCAAAACGTATGGTATATTTTACATCTCCGAAAAAAACGATAGCATCCCATGAACTTAACGCTTATTCTTATACTGATTCCTTTGGCTGTATTTCTGCTTGCCGTAGCAGGACTTTTGCGGAGAATACTGAAATATAAAACATTATCAGGCAAATTGATAAGTTCTTTTGACAAGAGTGATTTGGATCGTTTCATACAAAAATCAATAGAAGAATCAGGAGATGATGTGGAACTCGAACCCGAAGTGAGATATTTTCAAAATGTACTCGAATTTTCGAATGTGAAACTCCGAAATTGCATTGTTCCGCGTACCGAAATTGTTGCGTTCGAGATAAATACTCCCATCGAAGAATTATTGTCGACTTTCATCGAAACCGGATTATCCAAAATTTTGGTTTACGAAGAAGATATTGATAACATTGTGGGATATATTCATTCGTCCGAAATGTTTACGAAACCCAAAGATTGGACTAAACACATCAATACCATCTCTATCGTTCCTGAAAATATGGCTGCCAATAAACTGATGAAAACCATGTTGCGGGAGAAAAAAAATATAGCAGTCGTGGTTGACGAATTTGGCGGTACGGCAGGAGTTATTACCTTAGAAGATTTAGTAGAGGAAATTTTTGGTGAATTTGAAGACGAACACGATACAAAATCGCAAATAACAAAAAAAATATCCGACAACGAATTTATACTTTCCGGCAGAGCCGAAATCGACCGGATTAATGAAGAATTTGATCTGGAAATACCCGAATCGGAAGAATATGTAACCATTGCCGGATATATCTTGAATCAGTACAGAAATTTTCCGAAATTGAATGAAACGATTAAGATTGATAAATATACTTTTAAAATCATCAAAGTAACGAGTACAAAAATAGAATTGGTCAGGTTAAAAGTGGAAGAAATTTAAAAAAACTTAGAAAAACGTTTCCAATTAAGCAAATATTCGTATCTTCGTGCGCAATTTTTAAATCGATAATTAAATAAATGTAAAATAAAGACAAATGGCAACCCTGCAAAAAATTAGAAATCAAGCCGGCCTACTCGTTGGAATCGTAGGTTTAGCTTTGCTCGCCTTTATCCTTGGAGATGGTTTAAATTCTTTCTCAACTTTTTTCAAACAAAGAAAAGAAACAATCTTAATCGTTGACAATCAGAGCATTGGTGTACAAGACTTCCAAGCTAAAGTAGCTGAAATGGAAGAAATTCAAAAAACACTATCAGGAAATTCCTCTCTTCCCGAAGAAGCTCATGCTCAGATCAGAGAATCTGTTTTTGAAATGATGGTTAGAGATATTTTGCTGGGAGAATTATCTTTAAAAGTAGGATTTACAGTTTCTAGAGAAGAACTTAAAGACCTGCTTATGGGAGATAATATCTCTCCAATGATTCAACAAATGCCGATGTTCCGCAATCCACAAACCGGGGCTTTCGATAAAAACGCATTGATTCAATTCTTGCAAGTTATAGAATCGGAAGATCATGCTAATCAACCCGATGTTAAGGCCGCAAGAATATATTGGTTGTTTATTGAACAAGCAGTTAAACAACAAAGATTAGAAGACAAATTTACCACTTTAATTACTAAAGCTGTTGTAGCCAATTCGTTAGATGCAAAAGCTGCTTTTGAGGCCAGCAATACCAGTGTTGATTTCGACTTTGCAGCTCAATCATATGCTACCATTGCTGATGATCAGGTTACTGTTTCTGAAGCTGAAATACAAAAATTGTATAACAGAAGAAAAGAGCAATTCAGACAAAGTGAGGCTGTTCTTATTGACTACATATCTGTTGATATTGCTCCAAGTCAATATGACTTCGCTAAGATAGAAGATAATTTGAATAATGTTAAATTAACGCTGGAATCTTCTACTAACGTAGCCGACATTATTAATGCTGTTAACGACAATTCGGATGTTCCTTTTACAGACGTATTTATATCTGTATCAAGAATGCCCGTTGAAATGAAAAACTTTGTATCGGAGTCTTCCGTTGGAAGTGTATCTAATCCTATTTTGGTTAATTCCACTTTCCATCTGTTTAAGTTGATGGATAAAACTACAGCTCCCGATTCGATAAAAGTAAATCAAATTCCTTTGCCTCAATTAGACGAACAAGCATTGACCCATTTGACCGACAGTTTGATTAATGTAATCAACAAAGGAAAATCTTTTACCGAACTTGCCACCGAACTCTCAGAAGGAAGATCTAACGGAGAAATGGGCTGGTTGACCGAAGCTGATTTATTGAATGCCTCTGATGAGAAATTCAAAAACACAGTATTTAACGCACCATTGAAAAAGGTTTTTGTTGCCACTTCTACTTACGGATCACATTTGGTTCAGGTAGCAGAAAGAACGGCTCCAGTTGCTAAGTACAAAGTGGCAAATGTTCAGGTTACAGTAACTCCAAGTTCGGACACATTCAAAAATTTGTATAACGGTTTAGCTCAGTTTTTGGCTAAAAATAAAACATTAGAAGCTTTCAGAACAGCTGCACCGGAAGCAGGATTCATTATTAACTCCGATGTTCCGGTTGGAAGAAATGATCAAGCCATAGGTGCTATACAAAATGTTCGCCCCATAATCCGTTGGGCTTATGATCAAAGAAAAGGAGCCATTTCCGACAATATCTTCGAATGTCAAAATAAATTTGTCATTGCTGCTGTTGCAGGATTTCAAAAAGAAGGTGTCCGTCCGTTAGCTGATGTTGTCGAAATGTTGAAAAGAGAACTTTTGAATGAGAAAAAAGCAGAAAAGATTATAGCTAATTTGAAAGAAAAACAATTCGATTCGTTAGAGCAATATGCAGAAGCAATGTCAAGTTCCGTTCAATCGGTTCAGTTTGTAAACTTTGCAACCAACCGTATCACCGGTATCGGTGTAGAACCGGTTGTTACTGCTAATGCTCCCTTAACTGAAGTTGGAACAATCACTCGTCCTTTACAAGGTCTTAATGCTGTTTTCGTATTGAAAGTAACAAACAAAAACGAAAGTGATGCTGAATTTAACTTGCAAGTACAAAGAATGATGTTAGAAGGAACCAACGCTTATCGTTTCAGATATCAAGCAATGCAGACTTTACGCGAAAAATCTAATATTGTAGATGAGCGCATCAGATTCTATTGATTAGATTGATTATAAAAAGATAAAAAGGTGTCCCATGAGGGCACCTTTTTTTATAAGTACTTTTATAATTTTTTCCGTTTTTTTCCGTTAATTAACCTATAACAATCGGTTGATACATGAAGTTCAAACTTACTATATTCTATTTATTCTTATTTTCTTCCATCTCATTGTTTGCTCAAAAGGCAAAGATTACGGGTGTTGTTACGGATGAAAACGGAAATCCGATAGAATTGGTTGTCATTACGGAAAAAAATACCATAAATGCGACTATGACTACTGAACAAGGAAAGTTTACTTTGTCGGTAGCTCCAAAAGATTCTGTTACAATTGTTTTCTCTGCTATCGGGTATAATACTACGCAACGGGTAATTCCTAATTTAACCGGAGATATAATTCTCAATGTGAGTATGAAATTCAGGTCGATTGAATTGGGAGGAGTGGAAATTAAAGCTACCCAAATAAGAACAAATACGGTTCAAAGTTTAGATCCCGGAACAGTCAGATTGTTAGCAGATCCGGGAGGCGGGAATATCGAATCGATTCTTGTTACCCAAGCCGGTTTTTCAGGAGCCAGTGAGTTGAGTTCGCAATATTCTGCAAGAGGAGGAGGTTACGACGAAAATATTATTTACATCAACGGCATAGAAGTTTATCGTCCGTTGTTAATAAGAAGCGGTCAGCAAGAAGGATTGAGTTCTATTAATGCAGATATGACAGCTAAAATCGACTATTCACTGGGAGGATATGAACCTCGTTATGGAGATAAAATGTCGTCGGTTTTGGATATAACCTACAAGAAACCAACTGAATTTGAAGGTGCTGTTTCCGCCAGTTTTTTGGGAGGAACCGCTTATATTGGCAATACGGTAGGAAAATTCTCTCAAATAACCGGTTTCCGATACAAACGAGGAACAAGTTTGCTGAAAACATTAGATACTTCGGGCGATTACGACCCGACTTTCCTCGATTTGCAAACATACATGACTTACGATTTTTCAAAAAAATTGTCGTTGAGTTTTCTGGGAAACATCTCTCAAAACAATTATAATTTTGTTCCGCAAACACGCGAAACTGCTTTCGGTGGACTTGATGGCAAAATTTTGACAGTTTATTTCGACGGTCAGGAACGCGATGCTTTTCATACCTTTTTTGGTGCGGGAATACTGAAATACGCATTGACCGAAAACACAAATTTAGGCTTGCAAGTATCAGGTTTCCAATCAATTGAAGAAGAAACGTATGACTTTTCGGGAGAATATTGGCTAAGTAACATCATGGGCGAAGATAAAGAAAAGTCTGAAAAAGAAGTGATTGGCGTAGGACGTTTTCAGGAACACGCGCGCAATCATTTACATTCGGATGTGTTCAACATTTCTCATATCGGCTCTCATCGTATTAATTCTTCCAATAATTTGCAATGGGCTTTGGGTTATCAACGGGAAGTTATCAGTGACCGTGTGCGTGAGTATGAAATCCGCGATTCGATGGGATATTCGCTTCCATACAATAACGAAACAGTTAATGTATACCGGAGTCTATATTCCGATAATGATATTTCGTCGAACAGAATTTCCGGATATTTTCAAGATACTTATAAGTTCAGAACAACACAAGGCTTGTTTTCTATAACTGCCGGAATCAGGGGAAGTTATTGGGATTTTAACAACGAATTTATTTTGAGTCCGAGGGCATCTATCGGTTTTGTGCCGACCCGCAATCAAAATTATACTTTCCGTTTTGCAACCGGAGTTTATTATCAGGCTCCATTCTACAAAGAATTTAGAAAAACCGAGATTGATGAGCATGGGAATTCGATCATTGTCTTGAATAAAAATATTAAATCGCAACGTTCCATCCATCTTGTGTTGGGAGGAGATTATGCTTTTCAGGTACAAAACCGTCCGTTTAAGTTTACAGCAGAAACTTTCTACAAAAAATTAGATGATCTGGTACCTTATACGGTCGATGACGTGAAAATAAGATACTACGGATATAATTGTGCATCAGGTTATATCACAGGTTTGGATATGAAATTATCCGGAGAATTTGTTCAGGGAACGGATTCATGGTTAAGCGTTTCGTTGATGAAATCGCAACAAGATATTAACGGAGTAAAAGTGCCGTTACCAACCGACAGACGATATAATATTTCTTTGTATTTTACCGATCATTTGCCTAAAAACGACCGCTTACAAATGAATTTTAAATTGGTTTGTTCCGATGGATTACCTTTTGCCAAACCTAATTTGGGATATGAAAGCGGATATTTTCGCTCTCGCGCCTATCTGCGCGTCGATATGGGTCTGTCGTATTTATTATTGCGTGAAACAGACATCGCTCATGACAGGAAACTCGCTCGTTATTTCAAAAATATTTGGATAGGAGTCGATTGTTTCAACTTTATCGACCACAAGAACGTAAATTCTTATTATTGGGTTTCTGATGTAACCGGAGCACAATATCCTGTGCCCAACTTCCTTACCGGTAGACAATTAAATGTGAGATTGGTAGCAGAATTTTAATCTCCCATAAAATATACAAATGCCATGAAAACAAAACATTTCCTTTTAGCAATCGCATTATTGTCTTTCGGGATGAATGTATTTGCACAAAAAGTATTCCGTACCGATGTTTTTTCTCCTGTCATCAAAACACTGCAATTGATAGTAAACGACGATAAATTGCTGCCTCTTGTAATCAATTTGGAAAGCGATGATTATATCGAAATCAATTTCGATGAATTGTCGGCAAGACAAACGAGATATACCTACTCCATAACTCATTGTAATGCCGATTGGACAAAATCTAATCTGAATCCGGCAGAATATATGACCGGATTTCATAACCAATTGATGGATTTTTATGATACATCTTTCAATACCACAGTGAATTATACACATTATAAACTCTTTTTTCCCAATGAAGACACACAATTCTTGGTTTCGGGAAACTATGTGGTTCATATTTCGGAAGAAGGCAACGAAGATAAACCTGTGCTTGCTGCTTGTTTTTCGGTTGTGGAGCAAGAGGTTAAAACGCAAATGTCGGTAACAACCAATACAATGATAGATTTTAATCAGGCTCATCAACAACTAAGTTTTACTGTTAATTATGCCTCGCATTTTACTACCATGCAAGATTTTAAAATATATGCTTTGCAGAATAATCGTCGCGACAATATGGTTTTAGCCTCTTCTCCAAGTAACATACAACCGGGAAGAATGGTTTTCGAACACAATCGCAACCTGATTTTTGAGGCCGGAAATGAATACCGTCGCTTTGAAACAGTGTCGACACAATACAACGGCATGAATGTACAATCGATAAACTTTTTTTCACCTTATTTTCATCAAACATTATTCGTCGATGAATTAAGAAGTCAAAGGTCGTATTTATTCGATAAAGACCAAAACGGAAGGTTTTTCATCAGAAGTAACGATGCAAATGATTACGACATTGAATCAGACTATGTTTTCGTGCACTTTACACTATCTTGCGAACGTCCGTTTTCGGAAAACATATACATCTTGGGCGAAGCATTTTACAATATACTCGACGAACGAAGTAAAATGACCTACAATTATGAAAACAAATGCTACGAAAAATCCGTGTTGCTGAAACAAGGATTGTATAATTATTTGTATGTAAGTCAAAAAGACAATAAAGCCACAACTGCCCTCGTAGAAGGAAATTACTACCAAACCGAAAACGAATACACGATTTTAGTGTATTATCGCCCCCCCGGAGGAAGATACGATAAATTGATTGGCATGCAAAATATGAAATTTATTTTGTAGTTTTGTCCTAATTTTTATTTATAAATCTTAATACTCAAAATCAATAAATTATGTACGAACAATTATTGAGGTTGGATGATGTGCGGATTAACTTTTCTGCGCAAGGGATGCACGCGGTAAATATCGTTCTGGCTTTTGTTATGTTTGGCGTAGCATTGGGAATCCGCGTTCAAATGTTTAAAGATGTGCTCAAACATCCCAAATCAGCCTTAGTCGGTTTATTTTCTCAGATAATAGGATTGCCGGCCATAACGTTTTTAATAGTCATACTGCTTAACCGCTGGATTACACCCATGGTTGCGATGGGGATGATTTTAGTTGCCGCCTGTCCGGGTGGAAACATCTCAAATTTTATGTCGCAATTTTCAAAAGCAAATACCGAACTGGCAATTAGTCTGACAGCAGTAAGTACGGCTGTATCAACCTTTATAACACCATTAAACTTCGCAGTGTGGGGTGGTTTCTATGTCAATTTTGTGAATAAGCGTGCAGCAAATGCTTTACAGGAATTGCACATAGATAATTTCCAAATGTTTGAAACTGTATTTATCCTGTTAGGCATTCCATTGATATTAGGTATGTTAACAGCCAAATATTTACCCAAAATAGCAGAAAAACTGAAAAAGCCCATGCAATATTTTTCTCTTTTGTTTTTTGTAGCAATGGTAGTTATCGCATTCGGAAATAATTTAGATTTGTTTGTAAAATATATCTTTTTTGTTTTCATCTTGGTATTTATCCACAATGGGTCGGCATTGGCTATGGGCTACGGTTTGGCCTCAGCATTCAAATTGCCAGATAAAGACCGTCGAACACTGACCATTGAAACAGGCATCCAAAATTCGGGTTTAGGTTTGGTATTACTTTTCAATCCGAAAATATTCCCTCCCAATTTAGCCATAGGTGGCATGCTATTTATTACGGCATGGTGGGGCATTTGGCATATTGTTTCAGGATTATCTATCTCTTTTTACTGGTCGAGAAAAACGCCAAAACAATAATTAATGTTTAATGATTAGTGATTAATGGTTAATAATTAATGATTATTAAGTAACAATATAGAATGTATATAGAAAAACCTAATTTTCACCTTATTTTCCAAACTAAACAACCTTAGTAGCCGAGAATAAGCCCCATAACTCCCAACCTAATTACCTTATTTTAAGAAATAATTAGGTAATTAGGTTGGGGTAGTGAGATGTAAATTATTGCTACTAAGGTTGTTTAGTTTGGAAAATAAGGTAAAAATTAGGTTCAATATAAATCTGTTTAAATAAAAAATAATGATGAAAGAAGTCAAATTATTTATAAGTGTATTTATGCTTTCCGCGGCTTTAAGTACTGTAAACGCACAAATTGAAAACGAAATCAAATCTTTTGTGGATAGTACCGAACTCTTGGTAAACAATGGCAGAAGAATGCTCTTGCAACACGTTCAAACAAAAGACTATCAAAAAGTAGCGGAGATTTATGATTTTCTGAATGAAAAAACACAGGCAAACAAATGCGCCCCTTTTAATTATACCGAAGATTTATATATCGCAATTCTTATCAATGATTGGGACTTTTTCCTGACGAGAGTCGAGTTTTATTCCGAAATTACGAAAGGAATACTTTGTTATCCGATTCGCGATAATACACTTGTAAGAATGCTACGCTTAGAAGTAAAAGACAACGCATCTCAACTATTTGATAATGCGTTGAATATAGATTTAACATCTGAAGAAATAGATTTACTGGAACTTTATTTTTATCTTATTGAAAATGATGTGGACGAAACATATAGTAAAAAATTAAAAGATTTCAAGAAAAAATATCCTCAATCGATATACAATGATTTTGTTAATAATTACTTGCCAAGGCCCACTATAGGAAATATAAAAGCTGCGTTAGGTTTTGGCTTAGGTATATCACAGATTTTTCCAACAGGAAATTTAAGCAATTATTTTGAGCCGGTAACTACCGGAGGTATGTCAATGGATTTTTACTCCAATAAATTCTTCTTGGGATTTCAATTCAATGCAGGAGGAATAAAGTTCAAAATACCTTTGGAACACTCTACATCAGGATATGATGAAAATTTTCAGAAAGGAGACCGCTTGACATATATAGATGGCGGATTGCATGGCGGATACACTGTATTGGAAAATAATAGACTGCAACTTTCTCCTTACATTTATTTAGGCGGAGTTACGATAGAAAGTAATTTTTATAAAGATGATTCTAATAATGATTTGGAATTTAAAGTTCTAAATTCGTTTTTCATAGGCCCCGGACTACGCACAGAAATTAAATTGTTTGGGTTCGAATCAAGAGACGGATTTTCCGGCATGACGATGCAAAACAGCTTAAATCTTCGATTGGATATCGGTTACAATATTCCCACAAAGTATGATTTTGCACTTGCCGGAGGCAATATGTTTTATGCTCGAATAGCATTGACATGGAGAGTTGGGAATTTTAAATATTAATCATTAATTAAAGATGATACAGGATAAAAGCAGATATTATTTTTGGCTAAAAGGCTATGTCGGTTTCATGTTTAAATTGTCATACCGGAAAGTAGAATATCACGGAAGAGAGAAAATTCCGAAAGATGGGGCCATCATTTTTGCGCCCAATCACTCCAATACATTGATAGATCCTTTGGCGGTATTGCCAATTGATAAACAGGCGAAAGTTTTTGTGGCCAGAGCCGATATATTTAAACAACCCACCATTCTGAAAATATTAACTTTCCTGAAAATGTTGCCTATTAACCGGATGCGCGACGGAATGGATAGTTTGGCTAAAAACGAAGAAATAAACGATACTGTTGTAAAAGTTTTACACGACAAAGTTCCTTTTTGCATCTTGCCCGAAGGAACCCATCGCACCAAGCACAGCTTAATGCCTTTGCAGAAAGGAATTTTTCGAATTGCTTTGCAAGCCAACGATACTTTTGGAAACGAAATGCCTGTATATATTGTTCCTGTCGGGATAGAATTTGGACATTTTTTCAGGTTCCGTTCTTCTTTGCTCGTGCAAATCGGAGAACCGATTAACGTTACGCAATTTGTCAACGAACATCCGGAGTGGACTGCTCCCAAACAGATCAATGAGTTGAAGGAAGAACTCTCCGACAGAATGAAAGATGTAATATTACAGATTACAGATGACGAAAACTACAATGCCACATTGGAGCTCGTCCAATTAAACAATAAAAGCGAACCTTCTTTAATCAACAGATTCAAAGCCTCGAAAGAAACAATAAAAAAAGTAGAGGACTTATTACAATCCAATCCTCAGGAAACGCAACAATTATTAAATCACGCAGACGAATTTTCGCGACAACGACACAATGCCGGCATAGGAATGGAATCTATTTTAAGTTCAAATATTCAATGGTCGCTTATCAGTAAACTGTCATTGCTGTTATTGGGACTTCCTTATTTTATATTTTCAGCAGTAGTAACCTCTCCGGTAACGCTGCTTTCAATATGGATAGGTTCAAAATTCAAAGATAAAGCATTTCTCAATTCATTGCGATTGGTGGTTGCATTGGTATTGCTCCCCATCCTTTTGCTGCTTTTAGTACCAATCGTTACCGCTGTGTTTTCGTGGGAATGGGGAATTGTCTTTGCTCTGTTATTCATTCCTTCTTTTTTCTTTTTGCACAGCTATCTGCGCTTAGTACGACGATTTATATCAGACATAAAATGGTTAATTCACAGAAATTTATTGAAACAATTCAAGGATATAAAAAAACGATATAACTATTGGATATTACATTCAATAATCATAAAATACAAACTTGAAATTTAATGAAAATATTATGAAAAAAGGATTATTGTTATTTGCAGGAGTGTTATTCGGATTAAATGTTTTGTCACAGAATGACACAATTATCGTTGAAAAAAACGATAAACAAGATATTGTAAAAAAAGGAATTTCCTTAGGGCCCCTTCCGGTAGTTGCGTTCGACCAAGATAAGGGATTTCAGTATGGTGCTATACTCAATATATTCGATTTTGGCGACGGCTCGCATTATCCGCATCCTCGGCAACAATGGTATATCGAGGCATCAAGGTATACCAAAGGAACGCAACAGTACTTTCTGACGTATGATACCAAGCATTTAATTCCGGGTATTCGGATGTCGTTAGCAGGTACGGTTGTGTACGACCAAGCAATGGATTTTTACGGATTCAATGGCTATCAATCTATCTTTTACCCTGAAATTCTAACTCCATTTTATCGCGTGGAACGGCTGAGCATGACTGCTAAAGCCGATTTTGCAGGCAATATTTGGGAAAATAAATTGTTTTGGCAGGCAGGTTATTATTTTGCTAAACATCGTTATAGCCCCGTTGATTTAAAAAAAATAAATGACGGAAAAGACGAAGATAAGCAGTTTCGGGGTGAAACGCTTTTCGAAAAATACATCAATTGGGGTATTATTCCCGAAGATGAAAAAGACGGAGGTTTCGTAAGCGCATTGCGAACGGGGTTAATGTACGACACTCGCGATTTTGAGGCCGCTCCCTCGCGTGGTATTTGGACGGAAGCGAATCTCTCGCTTGCCCCCGGTTTCTTGGGGACAACCCATCCTCATTACCGATACATGCTGACTTTCCGGCACTATGTTCCTGTGGTGAAAGAACAACTTACCTTCGCCTATCGCCTGAATTATCAAGGAACTTTAGGGAATTATTTACCCTTTTATGTAATGCCTGTTTTCAGCACCATCGGGAGAGAATACGACCGCGACGGCATAGGTGGCTATCGCACAGTGCGCGGAATCATGCGTAACAGAATACAAGGATTGGATGTCGGCTTTTTTAATGCGGAACTCCGATGGAAATTTCTCCGCACACATCTTTGGAAACAAAATGTCTTTTTAGGACTAAATGCCTTCATGGATGGCGGAATTGTTACCCGAGATTATGATTTGACATATCGAGGCGTTCATGAGATAGGTATAGGTATTCCTCCTCAGGAAGAATATAAAATATTTATCGACACAAGCAAATCAGACAGGCTCCATACTGCTGCCGGTGCCGGATTCCGTATCGGCATCAATCAGAATTTTATTATTGCCATAGATTACGCAAAACCCTTCAACAAACAAGACGGAAGCGGAAGTTTGTATATCAATACTGGATATTTATTTTAAAAGAATTTTCGTACTTTTGCACTCAAATAACATCAATAATAAATGAGAGAAAAAATTACGATAGTCAAAGTCGGAGGCAAAATTGTAGAAGACGAAGAATCTTTACAGCATTTGCTCACTGATTTTTCGGCCATTGCAGGCAATAAAATCCTTGTACACGGTGGCGGTCGGTCGGCCACAAAACTCGCAGAAAAACTGGGAATAGAAAGTAAAATGGTCAACGGCCGGCGGATTACCGATGCCGAAACATTGAAAGTTGTAACCATGGTCTATGCCGGTTTGGTGAATAAAAATATTGTGGCCAAACTTCAAGCTAAATATGTGAATGCCTTGGGATTGACAGGTGCAGATATGAATATCATTCTCTCGGATAAACGCCCTGTTAAAGATATTGATTACGGTTTTGTCGGAGACGTTAGATTCGTGAACGCAGAGGCATTAATTGAAATTCTGAAACAAAATGTAGTGCCTGTAATGTCGTCCATTACTCACGATGGCGCAGGTAATTTGCTGAATACCAATGCAGATACCATTGCCGGAGAAGTAGCCAAATCGTTATCTTACGATTATGATGTGACATTGATTTACTGCTTTGAGAAAAAAGGTGTTTTGAAAGACGAAAACGACGATAACAGCGTTATTCCCAAAATCGACAAAGAGTTATTCAAACAGTACGTCGAAGAAGGAATCATCAACGGAGGAATGATACCTAAACTTGAAAATGCTTTCCAAGCCTTAGAATCAGGCGTAAGAACAGTAATCATCACCGAGGCATCTGAAATATGCTCAGGAAAAGGAACTTATATAATTAAATAAATGATTAGTGATTAATGATCAATCATCAAATTTCAGTCATTAATCATTAATCACTAATCATTAATCATTAAAAACATGCCTTCTGTAGTTATTACATCGAAAGAAGAAATGGAGGCAATCATCGCTAAATGTGATGTTTGCTATGTCGGATTGGCTGATACGGATGGGACTCCTTATGTACTTCCCATGAATTTTGGATATAAAGATGGAATTATCTACTTACATTCGGGTCAGGAAGGACGCAAAACGGATATACTAAAAAGAAATAATCGCGTTTGTATCACTTTCAGTACCGACCATGCTTTATCGTTTCAAGATGCTCAAATGGCTTGCAGCTACACGATGAAATCAAAAAGTGTAATTGTCCAAGGAACAGTAAGTTTTGAAGAAGATTTTGATAAAAAAATCGAAATCCTCAACATCTTCATGAAGAATTATTCCGACAGAGAATTTAAATATTCCACTCCGGCAATCAATAACGTAAAAGTTTGGAAAGTCGAAGTAAATAACATGACCGGAAAAGCATTCGGTTTCCGCTCTCGTTAGAGAGCCTACCTGCTTAGGCAGTACGCTCAGTACGCTGGTTCCATTTATCATATAAAACAAAAGATATGAACAACGAATTCAAAATGGTAGCAAAAACCTTATATGGTTTGGAAGATGTCTTAGCTACCGAACTTATAGCCTTAGGTGCCAATAATATCGAAATTGGCCGGCGAATGGTATCTTTCGAAGGCGATAAGAAGTTACTCTATAAAGCCAATTTTCATTTAAGAACAGCATTGAGGATATTGAAACCCATCAGTAGTTTTACTGCCAAAAGTTCGGACGAAGTTTACGAACAGATAAAAAAAATCGACTGGAAAAAATACTTGGGAGGTAAAAAAACTTTTGCTGTCGATGCCGTAGTGAATTCGGAAACTTTCACTCACTCCAAATTTGTAGCCTACAGAACCAAAGATGCCATCATGGATTTTTTTGAAGAACAGCAGGAAGAAAAACCTTCGGTGCGCGTTACTAATCCGGATATTCAATTGCACATCCATATTTCTCATAAAGATTGCACGGTTTCGTTGGATAGTTCAGGCGAATCCCTACACAAAAGAGGTTACAGAGAAGACCAAACTGAGGCTCCGTTGAACGAAGTCCTTGCTGCCGGAATGCTCCTGAAAGCAGGTTGGAAAGGTCAGTGTAATTTTGTAGACCCTATGTGCGGCTCCGGAACTTTGTTAATTGAGGCTGCATTGATAGCTTTGAACATCGCTCCGGGAATCTATCGCGATAAATTTGCTTTTGAAAAATGGGATGATTTCAACGAAGAATTGTTCCAAATGATATCCGAAGACGACAGTAACGAACGCGAATTTAATTATAAAATATACGGTTCGGATATATCACCTAAAGCAATTTCCATAGCATCTAAAAATGTAAAACGAGCGGGATTAAATAAATATATCGAATTGGAAATCAAATCGATGCAACAATACACCCAAGTGCCCGAAAAAGGAATAATGGTAACGAATCCTCCGTATGGAGAACGGTTGAATCCTCGCGATCTAATGGATTTATACACCATGATGGGAGAACGCATGAAACACGTTTTCCAAGGCTACGATATATGGATTATAACTTCCAATCAAGAAGGTTTAGACAGCATAGGTTTAAAACCTTCCGCGAAAATCAAACTGATTAATGGCGCTTTAGAGTGCGAATTTCGCAAATACGAAATTTTTAGCGGAAAACATAAAACCTTCAAAACTGAAAAAGTTGAAAAAATTGAAAAGCAAAAATTAGAATTAAAGAAAAAGTAATATGAATATTCTTCTCCTCGGCTCAGGTGGCCGCGAACACGCATTGGCTTGGAAAATAGCGCAAAGTCCTAAAACAAATAAACTTTTTATTGCTCCCGGAAATGCCGGAACAGAGCAAGCAGGACAAAACATTGCTATTGCCGCCGATGATTTTCCCGCAATCAAAGCATTTGTTTTGCAAAACGATATACAAATGGTAGTTGTAGGCCCTGAAGACCCATTAGTAAAGGGAGTTTACGATTTCTTCAAGCAAGATTCGCAATTGAAAACAATTCCGGTTATAGGCCCCTCCAAAGAAGGTGCGCAGTTGGAAGGAAGTAAAGATTTCGCCAAAGCATTTATGATGCGCCACCATATTCCGACTGCTCGCTATCTGAGCGTTACCAAAAGAAATTTGCAGGAAGGAATTGTTTTCCTACACTCTTTAAAAGCGCCTTATGTATTGAAAGCCGACGGATTAGCTGCTGGAAAAGGCGTTTTGATTATCAACGATTTGAAAGAGGCAGAAAACGAATTGGCAGCCATGTTGAGTGGAATGTTTGGCGATGCCAGCAGTACGGTTGTTATCGAAGAATTTCTTTCCGGAATCGAATGTTCTGTTTTTGTCATGACTGACGGAAATTCCTACAAAATCTTACCCGAAGCCAAAGATTACAAACGTATCGGAGAAGGCGATACAGGTTTGAATACCGGAGGCATGGGAGCCGTTTCTCCTGTTCCGTTTGCTAACGACGCTTTTATGAAGAAAGTAGAAGAACGGATTGTTATTCCAACCGTCAACGGACTAAAACAAGAAAACATTGATTATAAAGGATTTATTTTCATCGGATTAATCAAGGTCGATGGAGAACCTATGGTTATCGAATACAACTGCCGCATGGGCGACCCGGAAACCGAAGTCGTCATGCTGAGAATCAAATCTGATTTCGTCGACCTGCTGGAAGGTGTTGCCGATGGTAATTTAAACAAAAAGCAACTTGTTTTTGACAACCGAAACGCAGTAACAGTGATGTTGGTATCAGGTGGTTATCCGGGCGATTACGAAAAAGGAAAAGCTATTTCCGGATTAGACAAAGTGGAAGGAAGTATCGTTTTCCACGCAGGAACAACCGTAAAAAATAACCATATTGTTACAAACGGAGGACGTGTAATCGCTGTCAGTTCTTATGGAAAAAACAAAGAAGAGGCATTACAGCAATCTTTCAAAAATGCAAAAATAATTGATTTCGAAGGAAAATATTTCCGTTCGGATATTGGTTTTGATTTATAGATGAGTATTAAACAAATACATAAAATACTGACAGACAGGGTGTTTATCTTTCCTGTAATTATTGTGTTGGCATTTTTTGCCCGTATATTTGCCGGAGTAACATTCAACGAATATAAACCTTGGCTTGTTTTCATTATACAAATCGGTATTGCTGTTCTGTTGGCGCTAATCAGTTACGAATACCAAATTATAAAGAAAAAGACTTTTTTACCTGCGGCGCTCTTCTTGTTATTTACAGCATCTAATCCGATATTATATAATAACTTAAAGCCTACCATCTCTGCTTTTGCAATGGTTTTGTGTTTGCTGATTTCTTTCAAAAACTACCATAATCATCACTCTCAGATAGGTTCTTTTAATATTGCATTGATTTTAACTATCGGAAGTGTTTTATGTAAGTGGCCTCTTTTACTCTTTATTCCAATGTTTTGGGTTGGTTTTGTATGGTTCAGAGCATTTAACGCCCGTTCATTTTTTGCATCGTTATTAGGAATATTTACGGTCTATTTATTCCTGTTTGCATGGAGTGTATACAGCAAAGATTTGAATTTTTTTGTCGAAAGACTTCCCTATTTCAAAGGAATTATCTCTGTAGATTGGATAGAATTGCAATGGTATGACTGGGCTGTAGTGGTGTATCTTGTTTTATTATTGCTACTTGCTGCCGTTAATATTTTCGTATCAGGATTTTCCGAAAAAGTTCGAACGACATTATTCTTCAAATTTTTATACCTGTTTGTCGCCGTCTTATTCGCTTTTATTTGTTTCTTCGACTTTATGGTAAATGAAATTCAAACCAGTATCTATTTTGCAATCGCATTTATATCCGGATTCTACTTTGCCATGAACGAAAATAATAAATTAGTAACTTATCTGCTTATTTTCACCTTTCTATTTTTTATAACCTCTTATATTTTCAGGTTAGGAATAATTGACTTTTGGCTTATGCCGATTTTCAATTCATATTTTCTATAATTGAAATAATACAAAAACAATAAAAAATGAACAGAACAACGATAACTGCAGCAGTAAAATCCGGAAAAATACTCGTTTCCGATGGAGCATGGGGAACATTTCTCCTGCAAAAAGGTTTGCAACCGGGTGAATGTCCCGAACTTTGGAATTTAACTCACCCCGATGCAGTGCGAGAAATCGCTCAAAGTTATATCGATGCCGGTTCCGACATGATAGAAACCAACAGTTTTGGCGGAACATCTTTCAAACTCGAACATTTCGGTTTGGCAGATAACGTTTCGGAAATCAACGAAGCCGCCGCTCGCCTGTCAAGAGAAGTAGCCAAAGACGACCATTGGGTGATTGGTTCGGTTGGCCCTACCGGAAAAATGCTCGTCATGGGTGATGTAACGGAAGAAGAACTTTACGAGGCTTTCAAAACACAGGTTGTTGCATTGGAAAAAGGAGGTGCGGATGCCGTTTGTATCGAAACAATGAGCGACTTAGACGAAGCTCTCTTAGCCGTTCGTGCCGCTAAAGAAAATACCCAATTAGAAATTATCTGCACATTCACATTTGATGCCATCGGAGAAAATGAATACCGCACCATGATGGGAGTTTCTCCTGCTGAGATTGCTGCCGCTTGTATAGATACAGGTGCCGACATTATCGGCACGAATTGCGGAAACGGATTAGAAAATATGACGCAAATTGTAGCTCAAATGCGGGAAGTTGCACCTGATACTCCGATTTTGGTTCAAGCCAACGCAGGTTTGCCTGAATACAGGGATGGAAAAACCGTCTATCTCGAAACACCCGAACAGATGAAAAAACTAATTCCGCAAATTATCAATGCCGGCGCTAATATCATTGGTGGCTGTTGCGGAACAACTCCGGCGCATATTGCAGTGATAAGGGAAGCTGTTCAATAGTTTATTTGAACGCAAATAACACAAAAAGATATTATAAAAACATGCAATTATAAATTGCGGTATAATAATTATTAATATATTTGTGCCAAATTAAAAACATATTTTATATCAATTTTTTATGAACAAAAAACTTATTCATTGGTTGTGGATTGTTTTACTGCTCGTTTTCTGTACAAGTTGTGAATACGAACTGGAGGAAACAAATTTTGTGGAAATTAAAAAACCACAGGACATTAATTATAAAATACAAATAAAGGCTCCAACAAACGGAAATGGAGAATACATCATCAAGTATTTTTTTATAAAATTTGATTTCGAATTGCCCAATGACGTTAATGACATAATTTTTCGCTTATATCGTGAAAATGAAGATTACAATTTCAACACATTCTATACGAATAAGACATCACCTTATCTTTCTTTTAGTTGGTGGGTAGACCCCGGTAAATATACGCTGAAGTGTGATATTCCTTCCAGTCGTACTAACACAGGAAGTTTGGCCGATATGGCAGGCTATGAATATTATGGAAAAACATTTGAATGGAAAATAGTTATACAACAAAATCCGATACCATCTCTTAATCTTCGATATGACAGATTAAGTGATACGACATTTAAATTATCTTGGGATAAGCCGGACACTGCTTACGGAGAAGTAGACCGTTATGAAGTATACGACTATTGGCATAGTGGTAAGTTAGGTACAACACAAGAAACATCTTATGTTGTAACACTTTCTCAATGGAATAGCACATATTTTGTTGTCAGAGCCTACTTTAAGGAGAGTTTTTTATCTCCTTTAGAATCAGAAGTTTATATTAGTAACTATTAAATAAATCGTCATGAAAAATCAAATAAAATCATTTTTTATATTATTTTGCATAGCACTGTCGTTTCCTACTCAGGCGCAAAAGTTTGTATTCGGCTATTCTTTGGGAAAAGCCAATTATCAAATGGGAGATATGAAATCCTTGTTGGAAAACGATGTCAAAAATATTGTGAGAGTAGTCAACGACAATTTTGACACAGATTTTCAATATAAAAACACAGAAAACTTCCCCGGTGGTTTATTTCATGATGCCTACTTCGGATTACAGTTTTCTTTTCACGAAATCGGATTGCAATATAACTATTTCACTACCGGTGGACGGAATCATTTAGCCGATTATTCGGGAGAGATGAGGAGAGATATCGTTTTTTCCGGTAATGCTTTAGGCTTATATTACAAAGCCCATTTTCTGTCCGTTCCAATAGCGAAAGATTTTTGCCTTTCTGCTTACGCAGGAGTATCTACCGGACCTATTTTTAATGAAGGAAACAGTGATTATTTTTTCGACTTGTATAATCCGCAACAAAGCCAATGGGGCGGTGAATTTGAAAAAATAGACGAATCATACAAATGGAATTCTGTTAATTGGTATCTTCAACCTAATATAGGATTACAATTTTGGTTTAAAAACACTGTGTCGCTGAATATCAATGCCGGTTATTTATTTGACAGTCCGGGAAAAATCAGAACAGCAGATGAAAACACGATTGACATTATCTATATTTCTGATTATTATAGACCACTTACAGTCATTTCTTCTTCTCCCGGAAAAGAATACAACCTTGGTGCTAACTGGTCGGGATTACGCCTATCTGTTGGTATAGGATTTGCTTTCCCTGTGATTAAATCAAAATGATGTAGCTCGCAGCATTAGAAAAAATTATTATCTTTGCGGAAATCACAATAACCGTGAAGAACATGAAGACAAAAATGCCGCTCTTGAGAATTAGGCTGTACCTGCTTATTCTCTTTCTGCCACTTTGTTTGGCTGCAAACAGGTAAAAGAAACCGCCACCTTAAATTAACGCTGAAAATAAAATATTTTGAGCCGTTTGAGTTTCCTGTCAATATATTATCTGTCAGCTTATTACTAATAATTTTCAGTTATCTTTCATCTTTGCTATTCAACGTCAATATCAGTATTTTTCATCTGATTGCTATTTTCTCTTTGGTAGACTTAATAGAGTTTATCTGGAAAAAACGAATCAAAAAAAGAAGTAATTAATCTGCGAAAATCCGCGTTATCCGCGTCATCTGCGTTCTATCATTTCCTCGCTCGCAGCATCTCTCGTTTTCCCGGAGGGCCGGGAATTCTTTCTGTTTGGAATCCTGCTGCTTGCATCATTCTTCTGATATTGCCTTTGGCGCAATAAGTAGTGAGAATTGCATTAGGATTGGAATGTTGGAATATTTTATTGAAAATCTCCTGGGGCCACACATCAGACTGTTTGTCGGGAGCAAAAGCATCGTAAAATATCACATCATAATTGTCTTCAAATTGAAAATCTGAGAAATCGGATTGTATCTTTTTGATTTGAAAATGAGTTGAAATTTTTACGAAATTTCCCCATTCACAGGTGTGTATTTTAGAAAAATAGGGTTGGTATTTTATAGCAAATTCTTTTGCATAGTTTAATTGATTGGTTATAGCTACCGGCAAGGGATATTTCTCAATAGTTGTATAATTGATTTTGGCTAATGCCGATTTACAATTCAGGTTTCTTTTTTCGGCTTCGACAATTGTCAAAAAAGCATTCAATCCTGTGCCGAAACCAAATTCCAACACATTGATTGTCTCTTTTTTACATTGATTTAATCCGGCTTCAATATATACGTGCAGAGATTCTTGAATGGCTCCGTTGACCGAATGATAATGCTCTTCCATTTCCGGAATGTAAAGCGTATGAGAACCGTCGGCTGTGAATTGTATTTGCGGATTAAACATTGAAAGGTAGCGGAATTTCTTTCCTGTAGGCTGTTGCAGTAAAAACGGCAATCAAATTTCCATTATCATCCGTTACATCTACATGGAAATAAGCCAATTTTTTATGCAAGTTAATTACCTTGGCTTCTGCAAATAAAGTACCTTTCGTAGCGCTTTTTAAGTAACTGATGCTTGTTTGAATTCCTAATGCCAGATTTCCATAAGAATTAACCGCAGCAGCAAAAGCCAAATCAGCCAAAGTAAAAATAGCACCGCCTTGCACCACATTACCGGAGTTAAGATGAATATCTTTAATCTCCATGCGAGCTTTTGCCCATCCCTGTTTGACGTCAACTAATTCGATTCCCGAAAGAGCGGCATATCTGTCTTGTTCAAAAAACTCTTTGATTTCCATTATTTATTTGTTCAATTTCCATTCAAAACCGTCTTTGGTATCTTTGATTTCGAAACCAAGGGCTGTTAATTCGTTTCTAATTTTATCGGATGTTGCCCAGTCTTTATTGGCACGAGCCGTTTTGCGAATGTCGTTAATCAAATCCATTAATCCGCTGATAGCATTGCCGTTTGCGCCTGCCGCTTTGGTTTCATCAATCAATCCGAGCACATCAAAAACAAATGTGCGCACCAACGATTTTAATATTTCCAAATCGTTAGCGGTCAGTGTTTCGTTGCCATCATTGGCAGAATTGATAATACGCACAGCTTCAAAGAGATGCGAAATAAGGACAGGACTGTTGAAGTCGTCGTTCATTGCAGTGTAACAGTTATCGTGCAGTGCGGCGATGCTTACACTTGACGTTTCAGACGGAATAATCTTTTCCAATGTAGAAAGACTTTCCATCAGTTTTTTGTATCCTTTTTCAGCAGCTTGCAGTGCTTCATTGCTGAAATCAAGCGTACTGCGATAATGCGACTGCGCCATAAAAAATCGTACAGTCATCGGCGAATAACCTCTTTCGAGCAGTGGGTGATTGCCGGTAAATAGCTCCTTCGGCAAAAATCCGTTTCCTGCCGTTTTTGACATACGCGCACCGTTTACCGTGAGCATATTCGTGTGTACCCAATATTTGGCGGGTGCGGTGTGGTTACACGCTTCTGATTGGGCTATTTCGTTAGTGTGATGCGTGGCTTGTAAATCCATTCCACCGCCGTGAATGTCGAATGTTGTACCTAAATACTTGGTACTCATTGCCGAACACTCGATGTGCCAACCCGGAAATCCCCAACCCCAAGGCGAATGCCATTGCATAAGCGTTTCGGGTTTGGCTTTTATCCAAAGGGCAAAATCGAGGCGACCGCGTTTTTCGTCTTGTCCGCCGAGTTCGCGTGTTCCTTCGAGCAAATCTTCTAGTTTTCTGTTTGTTAAGATGCCGTAATTGCACGTTTGGCTGTATTTTTCCACATCGAAATACACCGTTCCGTCTATCTCATAAGCATATCCGTTAGCAATGATTTCTTTAATCATTTCGATTTGTTCCATAATGTGCCCTGTAGCCGTAGGCTCAATACTTGGCGGAAGTGTGTTAAAAATGCGCAGAATTTCATGAAAACCAAGCGTATATTTTTGCACGATTTCCATGGGCTCTAACTGTTCGAGTTTGGCTTTTTTTGCGAATTTGTCGTCGCCCTCATCATTATCTCCCTCCAAATGCCCCGCATCGGTAATATTGCGCACATAACGCACTTTGTATCCAAGATGCAATAGATACCGATAAATTAAATCGAATGAAATAAACGTGCGACAGTTACCCAAATGCACATCACTGTAAACAGTAGGTCCGCACACGTACATACCCACGTGCGGTGGGTTTATCGGTTCAAAAACTTCTTTCTTCCTGTCGAGTGTATTGTAGATATAAAGCTGATTTTCCATATCGGTTGATAATAAATTGTTTCGAGCCACAAAAGTAGTTATTTAGAGGAATTTTTGCAATAGACAATGTCAAAAAGAGTTGAGCAACAAAAAATCTCTCCAAAGTTAATTGAAGAGATTTTTTTGTGCGGCTGAAGGGACTCGAACCCCCACGCCTCTCGGCACCAGATCCTAAGTCTGGCGCGGCTGCCAATTACGCCACAGCCGCAAATCTTTTGTAATTGCGGACGCAAAGGTAATACATTTTTTTAATTTTGCAAATTTTTAGTCGCTTCTGCTTCCATATCTGCTCTCGATTTACTGATTGCAACCAAATAAACCCCTGTGAAAATAAAGGCGGCAGATACAATTTTTTCCCATGTAATGGTATCTTGTCCGATGGAAGTTGCAACTAAAGATGCTATCAACGGTTGTATATAATTATACATACTGAATGTTGTCGGGCGAATTCGTTTTAATGCCATCGGAATCATGACGTAAGTAAGGTATGTAGCACCGAAAAGAATAAAAAACAAATACCCAAACGTATTCGGATTATAAGGTGCTTGAAATGCCGGACTTTCTATCAGATCATTGTAAAAAAACGGGAGTAACGTTACCGCTGCAAACAAAAACATCCATTTCATTATTGTTACGGAACCGTATTTCAACGTCAACGGTTTAGCTATCGTTAAATAAATGGCATACATAAAACCGCTTGTTATTATCAGCAGATTTCCGGATGCGCTACCGGCATGTTGTCCTCCGACGTGATGTCCGGAAAGAACTAAGAAAATAGCTCCGGATGCACCAATCAATACTCCTCCGGCTTTTTTCCATGTGATAGGTTCCTTCAGAAAAAGGAATGCCAAGACAATTACAAACATCGGACTGCATGTGGTTAAAACAGAGGCATCTACAGGAGAAGTTGAACTCAATCCAATCAAAAAGGTTCCTTGATTTAATACCAACCCGGTTAGGGAACAAATAAAAACCATCAACAAATCGCTTTTTTCCATTTTTTCTTTTTTAGTAAATAAAGAAGTTACCCAAAAAGCGATGCAACCAAAAAGAATACGAGCCAAAGTCAATCCTCCGGGAGAAATTTCATTCGGAATGACTAACTTAGAAACAATCAAATTTAAACCGAAAATAGTGCTGACAGTAGCTACAATCAAGTGGCCTTCCAGCTTTGTCCTGTTCATCTCAGATAATAATTTGCCGCAAAGGTAATGCTATTATTATGCAAACCATTTTTTATTTGGAAATAATTTTCAAGGCTATCCATGCACAAGCTTCCGCATCAGCTAAAGCATGATGGTGGTTCATCAAGTCGAATCCGCAATGTGCTGCAACAGTGTGCAATTGATGATTGGGCAACAATTTCCCAAACGTTTTTCGAGAGGTACGACAGGTACAATGAAATTCATAATCGGGATAATCCATTTGATAAACGCGATGTGCTGCCCGCAAACAGCCTTCGTCGAAAGGACTGTTATGTGCCACTAAAGGTAAATCTTCGATTTTCGGTGCAATTTCTTTCCATACATGCGAAAAAACTTTTTCGTTGGCAGTATCAGTTGCGGTCAATCCGTGAATCTGCGTGTTCCAATAGGAATACCATTCCGGTTCGGGACGAATTAAGCGATAAATTTTATCGGTAATCAATCCATCACGAACAATCACTATGCCTACGCTACACACACTTGAAGGATGATGATTGGCGGTTTCAAAATCAATGGCAGCAAAGTTTTTCATTGTTCTTTTTATTTTTCTGCAAAGTTAGGTTTTAACTATACCAAAACAAAGCAGAGGGAGAAAAAACACATCTGATTGCATTATTAAAATTTGATTATTAAAAAATGATAATCAAAATTTGATTATTAAAATTTGATAATCAAAAAATAATAATTACTTTTGTAGAAAATTATATTTTTATGAGAAATCCTTTTATAATAAGCGGTTATATTTCTTCAGACTATTTCTGCGACAGAGAAAAAGAAAGTGCAGAGTTTATCCGAAAAGTAACAAACGGCAACAATTTGGTGTTAATTTCTCCTCGCAGAATGGGAAAAACAAGATTGATTGAGCATTGTTTTCAGCAAAACAAAATTCAAAAACATTTCTACACATTCTACATTGATATTTATGCAACAAACAACCTCAGCGAGTTTGTTTTCAAGTTAGGTAAGGAAATTTTCGAACGTCTGAAGCCTAAAGGTAAAAAGTTTGTTGAACAGTTTTTTTCAATCATAACATCGTTACGCCCGGCTTTTAAACTCGACGAAATTAGCGGAACACCTGTTTTTGATATTGGCATTGGCGATATTCGCAGTCCGGAGTTTACGCTCGAAGAGATTTTTAAATACATTGACTTTGCCAATAAACCTTGCATTGTGGCTATTGATGAATTTCAACAAATCGCCAAATATCCCGAAAAAAACGTTGAGGCAATAATAAGAACGTATGTTCAGCATTGCAAAAATGCTACATTTGTGTTTGCAGGAAGTCAAAGGCATATTTTACAAAATATTTTTTTCTCGTCTTCACGACCTTTCTATCAAAGTGCTGCTCTATTAACTCTTGATGTTATTGATGAGAAAGCATATACAGAGTTTGCAAGTCGACTTTTCACATTGGGGAAAAAGCGAATTTCCAAAGAGTTGATCAAAAAAGCATACCAACTTTTTGAAGGGCACACTTGGTATGTTCAAGCGATTTACAACGAACTTTTTTCGCTACTAAATGAAGATGAGGAATGTACGGAAGAGCAATTTTTTGAAGCAATAAACAGCAGGATTTTTTCGTATGAAAATTTGTTTGCTAATACATTAAATCTATTGCCTGAACGGCAAAGAGAATTACTTTTTGCCATTGCAAAAGAAGGAAAGGCTAAAGGCATTACTTCAGGGGCATTTATCAAAAAGCACGGTTTACATTCGTCGGGGTCGGTACAGACAAGTGCCACGCAACTTCTTGATAAAGAGATCATCACACAGGAAAACAATATTTATTCTGTTTATGACCGTTTCTTCGGACTTTGGTTGAGTAAAGTATTTTAATGAAAAATATATGAAGTAATCGAATCGTTCGTCACAACCGGTGGCGTCGGCACCGAAAGTGGAGAAACGGGAAATGTTCTTCTTCTAAAGAGATACCTGAAATTATTGAAATCTCTTATGAATAAAAGCCCGAGACCTTGTGTTGTATAAGCAGATCGAAGAGAATAAATTCTGTCGTTATAATGGTTATATGCTCTCAAACGAATATCGCCTACTCTCGTAAGTTTAAATTCCACATCAAAATCGCCAATAAAACTCGTATTCCTTATCGGATTGTCCCTGTAGCCAAAATTACCATTGATAATCAATCGGTTATTCAACAACTGACTGGATAACATAAGTGCCATTTCCGTATCCGAAAAAGCACTATTGTTGTTTGTTGTATAGAATGCTCCAACCTGAACATTCTCACTTATGGAGCCCAACAAACTCGATAGCTGAGATGAAAAAGTAGATGCGAGAAGATCGGCTAATGCATTATTTCTTTGTGTAGTTGTCCCTCCCGATGACTCTAAAGTATAAAATCTATTGAGAGCCAATAAATAAATCACTTGACGGTTCATCATTTCCTCTGTGCTGATAAACGCCCTGATTTGCCGCTCAAGACTTGCATCTGAATTCGGAGCCTCAATATCAAATTTAATATTCGGTCGTTCCAAAGCACCGGTAATTTTCAAAACACAATTAATCGGGATGCGCATTCTATCTTGTGCCAAGCTTTCACTCAAATCAGAAATATTAGCAGAAAGTGCATAAATGGCTGTAACATCTAAAGTTGCAGCAAAAGGATCGCCATTGAATGCAACATAACTTCCACTGCGAATTTGGAATTCTCGATGTATAACCTGCTGCAAACTAAAATTATACGTTCCTCTTTCCAACACAAATCTTCCAAAAAGTTTCAGCGGTGAATTTGTCCCATATTGAATATTGATATTTCCCTGTCCGGAACCTTTAATTCTATCTCCGCTGACCGGATCCATGATTAACTCGATGGTAGCATCCGGAGTTGCTGCTAATTGCAAATTAAATCTGAGATCCGCCCCCGATTCAGATCTCATGTAAATGGGCTTGCTGGCGTATTGAGAAAATATCTTATCTAAGGTGATGGGTTCGGGAGCATTTCTTGAAACAAAATTGATAAAATTATATTCAACGACATCGCTTTGTTCCATGAAATTCAATGTTATTCTGGTATTTTCATTGGTTCTCATTCTTATGTCGAAATCAATTTGACTTTCATTTCCGGTGATATCAAGACGCCCCGTCCCGAATGCAGTTCCAAAAAATAAGGGATTTGCCCGCTCTGTTGCATTAAAAACCAAGAAGTTATTTGCATTCATATTGGCTGAAAATACAAAATCATTTAAATAATGGTGTTTTACAGAGCCATTAACCAATGCTTTGTTTCCGAACTTATCATAAAATGTAACATTATTAATAGAAATTTCATCCGGTTTCAAGTGTATATAATCGGAGAAAGTATAAGTCGTGTTCAAAAAGTCAATTCTAAAACTTCCGTTTTTTACAAAAGCATCTCCTGAAAATGTAATGTTCGAGAAATTACCAAATAAGTTAACTTCTCCGGTGACCAATCCGGAAATATCTTTAGTTACCTTATCCAAATATCGCCGGAGAAAAGATGCATCGACATTCTTTGCATTGAATTTGAAATCCAAGGCTTTTTTTACGGGGAAAATCATCCCATCGACTTTCATACTGCTGGAATCGTTTTTATAAACATCGCCCAACATTTGAATTCCTTGTTTTTCGTCATCCCATGTCCCAAGTAAAGTTAGATCTCCTACCACTGACTTATTGAAAGAAAAGGCTTCAACACTCAAGTTTGTAGACAATTGCCGAGTATGATATAAATCGTTTCCTGTAGCAGTTCCCGAAACAATTCCTCCTAATTCAAATGCACGAAGATTTATAATATCAAATATATAATCCAAATTTACCTTGTTCAAATCGACCCAAAGGCTGTCTTCCGGATATTTTGAAATCACTCCATTTACTTTCACATGCTGATCGGCATGATTCAGATATAATTGATTTATTTTTATTTTGGCCGAATCCAAAACGATCTGCGAAGGATTGATATTCCAAATAGAATCTTTAAAGGTTACTTTCGATTCCAACAAGTCTATTTCGGTTTTTAGAGGAAAAGTTCCCGGTTGCTCCGTCAGTGTGGCCAAAATATTAATAATACCGTTATATTGGTCAGTTCTATTGTTCCACTTCAGTTTCGAAGAAATTTTATTATCGGAAATATTAAAAGTAGACGCAATCTTATTCGTTTTATTTCCCTTTAACTGAGTCACATCAACCAAAAGTATCGCCTCTTTATCATTTTTATTTTCAAGCTTGATATAGCAATCTTTTAATTGCATTTTATTTATTAAACTCTTGGGCAACAATACTTCCATATTAAATTTGATGGAGTCATGATTGTAATTGCCCTTTATTATCGTATTTTCATACAAAACAAAAGGCAGATCGAAAACAGATGCAACCTGCTCCAAATCTCCGATGGTTATATCCAGTTTAACATTATTTTTCGAAACAACTTTCTTTTGGGGTGCTTTAATAATTGCGGGTAAGAAAAGGCTTCCGGTTTCCCGAAGTGCAGGAACAATATCTTTGAGCGAATAATTGCCAACCATAGTTCCTTTTAGTAAATCCGAGTTGACACTCAGCACCTTATCATTCATTTCTGTTATGTAAGATGAAACAGACAACGTATCTAAATTATATTCTCCGTCTTTGGTTTTAAACTGGACATCTTTTATACCGATGCGACCCAATAAATTATCTATATTATTTCCGGTGAAATCGACCTTTAATTTGAATGACAAATCCGAATCTATATACTTCTTGCTTAAGTTTAATTGATCCAATTTAATATGTTCGGCCTTGGCTAAAAAATTAAACACAGATTTATCTCCATTCAACTGAACAAATCCTTTAGAAGACAATTTACCATTAGGATTGTCGATATCAAGTGTTCCTTTAAAGCTATTCTCGGTAAAATCGCCTTTAAAGTTAATATTTTCGTAAGTATAACGCTTAAATTCAATGCTGTTAACTTGAGCATTCACAGTTCCTTCGTATTTATTATTCTGGTTTTGTTGCGCATCTACCAAAATATTGAAATTGACAATTCCGTAATTATCATTCAAAAGGAGCCTTCTCAAGTCAATATCATGTGATCTGATTGTACCTCTGATGAAATTTGTCCGGTTTTTCCCGATAACAATATCTGTGCGTATATTCCCAATATCTGTACTGAACAACCCAAAAGCTGTCAGATGGCGAAAACGACCGGATATTTCACCTTCAAACCGGACATTTCCCAATCGGAAAACTTCTTGTGGAAGATTAATCGGGTTTTCGCTGAAAATATTCGCAATTCTTTCTATTTCGGCAGCAGAAACAAAAGATCTCTTCACTGCTCCGAAAATAAATATTTCTTCCTCGTTAGTTAAATTTTCGAGCGACATATCGGCTTGGAATGACAATCTATCATGATCAGTCAACAAAAAGTCGATTAATTGGAGATTATTCATTTTGCCGGAAACTTTTCCTTGAACGTTCAACAAATCCTTGTCGTTGGCAAAAGCAGGCACAAAGGCTTTTAGATCTTGCAAACAAATTTTGGAAGGAGATATTTGCAATGAGATTAGCGAATTATTAATATAATCGTTCATACCGGAAACGTCTTTGAAATCAGCAAAAACGTTTTCCATCACCAAAGAACTATGTGGCAAGAGTATTTCCAGTTTTTTTATTGAAGCGCTGTCTTTTGAAAAATCCAACCCAAAAGCAATTCTTCGGACAACTAATCCTGATTGTTCTTTAAAACTAAACCGGTCGATCTTAGCTACTAACTCTGAATTCGTTAAATTTTCGATTCGAATTTTGGAAGATATATCTCTCAATTCCATGCGCTTAGCATTAAACTTCCCTTGAGTTTCCGGAGCATCCTGTACATTGAAAGTAAAAACTCCTTTTTGTAAACTAAGACTTTTAATCGCCAAATCAATATTGCTTTTCTTTTTCGTTGTATCTCTACTCGCAAAAGCATCGATTACAAATTGAAGATTAAGAGGAGATTGATCGTTTTCTTTCGTCAAATTAAATTGAAAACAAGACAATTGCGCAGAATTGAATCTTATTTCACCCCTGAACAAAGGCAAAAAATCAAATCCAACTCCCAAACGTTTGACTTGAAGCAAAACTTCTCCTTGTTGATCTTCCAGATATACGTCTCTTATAACAAGTTTATTGAATAACTTAAAATTAATGTTACCGATACTAACCGGTACACCTAAAGTGTCATGAAGTTTTTCGGAAACAATTACCGAGATCTTTTTTTGCACCCAAGGAATAGACAACAGGCCTGCAGGAATGATATAAAACAAACACAGGAAAAGCAAACTTCCGAAAATTATGTACTTAATTTTTCTGATAAGGCACTTTTTTAGAATTTATGCACAAAACTATAAAAATAAGCGATAAGTTTTCCTTAATTTTGCACAAAAATTTATAGAATGAATGATAAAATGAATAATCGCATGGATGTTACTATTTTAGGAATCGAATCTTCTTGTGACGACACCTCTGCCGCGGTACTGAAAAACGGTGTTTTGTTGTCAAATATAATTGCTAATCAGAAGATACACGAAGCATACGGTGGAGTGGTTCCGGAATTGGCTTCCCGGGCACACCAGCAAAATATAATTCCGGTTATCCACGCAGCTTTGAAACAAGCGGGAATAAATAAAGAGGATTTAAGCGCAATTGCTTTTACCCGCGGCCCGGGACTTTTAGGCTCTCTATTGGTCGGAACATCTTTTGCAAAAGGGTTTTCCACGGCATTGAATATTCCTATGGTTGAAATAAACCACTTGCAAGCGCATGTTTTAGCTCATTTTATCAAACAAAACGAATCGGATGCAAATCATCCTTCTTTTCCATTTCTCTGCTTATTGGTTTCGGGAGGAAATTCCCAAATCATTTTAGTTCGAGCTTATAACGATATGGAAGTTGTGGGACAAACAATCGATGATGCTGCAGGCGAAGCTTTCGATAAATGCGCCAAGGTAATGGGACTACCCTATCCCGGTGGTCCGGTTGTCGATCGGTTGGCAAAAGAAGGTAATCCAAAAGCTTTTAAATTGAACAAACCTCAAATACCCGATTACAATTATAGTTTCAGTGGTTTGAAAACTTCTTTTTTGTATTTACTCCGGGATGAATTAAAGAAAAATCCCCATTTCATCGAAGAAAATAAAGCCGATCTTTGTGCAAGCTTACAATATACCATCATCGAAATTTTGATGGATAAATTGCGCAAAGCTGCTAAAGACTTAAAAATAAAAGAAGTTGCTGTTGCCGGAGGCGTTTCTGCCAATTCCGGATTAAGAGCAGCATTTGAAGAACACGCACAAAAATATCATTGGAAAATTTATATTCCACCATTTGCTTTCACGACCGACAATGCTGCCATGGTAGCAATGAGCGGACATTTCAAGTATTTGAATAATGATTTTTGTCCGATGGATGCAGTACCTTTTTCAAAAGTGGTTGTTTAAATTCTACAACACTACCTTCTGCGTCAATCTTTGTACTTCATTTTGGATTTTCACGATGAATACGCCTTTTTGTTCAATAGGAATAGTCAGTGAATAGTTGGATGTCGTTGTTTCCGTAATCAACTTCCCGCTAACGTCATAAACTGAAATTATGGAAGGACGTTGTAAATTCGAAACGATCAATTGATTATCAAAAACTGAAAGATTGACTTCCGGCATTTCATGTTGCGGCTGAGAGGTAGGATTATTTACGAGTTTAATCTTCATGGAAGTACATTTATCTGCAACCAAATATGATAAATCCTTTTGATAGTAAGTTGTAGTTGTTGTTGCTCCATTCACAGTTTGTGTAATTTCCCAACCGTAATGTGGAGAATTTCCATCGTAATGCAATTCTATTGTTTCTTTTTGGAAATAAGAGCCATTTAATCCGAAATTTCGCATATGAATACCATTAATAGATACGACAGGTGTTCCTGACAAATTATTTGCGGTTTCATACGTTAATGACATAATCGTTCCTAATCCGAATTGAGAACGTATGTGTTGATAAACATACGCATTTCTTCCATTGCACCAATCTTTCATTTTATAAACTTCATATCTCCATGAATCCATATTTCGCCACCACATTCTTTGTATTCCGTAGCTTTCATAATTATGTTGTTGCCAGTAGTTTAAGTGATCTTCCATAGCAGGTTCTAACATTGCTTGAATACTGTCAATTACTTGCGAAGTCGATCTGTAATGAAGTAAATCGCCCATATAAATGGCAAAACGCTTGTAAAAATTTTTCTTAAAAGAATCTTGTGTAAGCAAAGCATTAAACAATTTCCGAGCATCGTCGTTACCGTTGATGTTGTAACTCAAAGCATTATGATCTACCGGATTACTACCCCAAATACCCAAACCATGATCCGTATCTTTCAAAATGAACCGCCATTTACTGTTGGCTTGGCGAGGTCGCCACAAAACCGTATTATTACCCGGGAAATCGGTATTGGAAACATAGATCTGTAAAATCATATAATTGATAAATTCGTCTAAATCGACTTGATCCATAATCCATTGATAATTTCGTTGTGAAGCGGGTGTTTTTCGTAATTCGTTCATCAGTTGATCCATAGCAGTCCAATCACCTGCTTTTAATATCCACCAATTCTTGAATAAATCAATATTTTCTGTTCCATAATTAGCCAAAACAAAATCTTCGGTCGACCGTTCACGCAAATTTTGAATTCCCCAATATTGCCCATTCAAATAAAGTATTGCCGGTTGATAAGCTTGATAATCGAGGTCGACCTTACCGCCAAAAAACAGTTGAATGGCAGCATCACGGAAATGTGTATACCAAAAATCGTTGCCGGAATTACGAACCATAAACGATTTGATTTCCTGATTGGGTTTTTCTTTGAATAAATCATAGTCATACCGTTTGTTTGGCCCAAAACGTTTATTCCCATAAACAATAAACGGTTTTTGTGGGTTGGCACGCGCCCATGCACCGGCAATCCGAAATTCACCCAGCTGGTTCAAAACACTCGTATTACTTCCTTCCGGGAAATATTCGAAATTGATTGGCCTACGCCAATCATTATTCCAATTTACGGGATAATTTGTTCCTTTACCGGACACACCATATTTACCATTTCCCTGACAATAAATACCGAACTCATCATCCCACAAATAAGAAGGATCTGTGCTGATAGAGATTACCGGCAACGGAAAATCTTTTGTTGAAATGATGTATGTGTGCACTTTAGAGCGGTCGCTCAAATAATCGGGATGAATCAATTTTGCCCGTACAACAGTTGTTTGAGAAATAGTTAATTCACTTGTGTATGCCGGAGAATTCACGGTCGGTTCGGTATTATCCAATGTATAGTGAATATTTGACATGACAACTCCACTCGGTGTGCCGGAAGGCAAATATAACCTCACATTCACGCTGTTTTTGAAAATGCCACCTACCTGACTAAAAACGGGTGGGGACAAAAGTATATTCGTATATTTTCCCTGATTAGCCGCCTTGGGTGTTGCCGTCACAAAATACGCCCACAAATTGTTACCATCGCTGATTCTTCCATAAGCAATGTTAGGTGCAGGCTGTTGTGGAATACCTGTAACTGCATCGACTTGATTACCACTTGCATCGAATAGATAGACTGCGCCACCTTTGCTGCTGTCTAACCGAAAATGCGTATGTAAGCCCTGAGAGGCCTTATCTGCATAAATCAACTGATAGGATTTGGGAGCAATGGTAACACTGAACCTCCAACCATTACTATTCTGAAGACTAACAGCATCCGAAATAATCCAATTTTGAAGATTTACTGCTACTTCAGAGTCGTTATACAGTTCAATCCAACTATCGGGAAATTCTTGTAAATCATCTCGAACAAGATCTATATTACTTTGCATCAACTCATTGATCCAAACTTTAGCAGACAAAGAAAACGAAAATACACACCAAAAAAGAAGCGCTGTTAAAGAAGTCAGTTTCATATTTATTCGAATAGTTTAGTACAAAGGTAATCAATTTTTTTGTGACTTCATCTCTTATGCTTCGTATTAGAACTCAAAATAAAGAAAATTTATGGAATTTCATGCTGAGGTTCCTCACTATGTGAGGAACCTCCTCCCCCAAATAGCCGAGTTACTTCGCTGTTTCTAATGCTTTCAAGCGGGCTTCTAATTGTTCGATAATTTTTTGTTGTGATTCAACTAAGTTTAGCAATGATTCGATTTGAGTTTGTTGTTCTTGAATGGCTTTTGTTAATACCGGAGCAAATTCGCCATAAACAACAGATAATGTTTCACCTTTTTCGAGATCGCCTTCAGTTCCAAGAACAACTTCGGGAATTATCTGTTTAACTTCTTGGGCAATGAAGCCTACACGTTCAACTCCGGGTTTGCTTATCAATTCGTAGTTTACCGGTTGTAATTTCATGATTTCCGATAAGCCATATTTTGAGGGAGTAATGTTTGTTTTCAAGCGACGATCTGAACCGGTTCCGTTAGGTTCCATCCATTTGGCTAATCCGTCGGCATTTGATGTCAGCACATAACCGTCTTCTTGACTTCCATCTTGAAGCATAAAACCCGGCTCATAAGTTTTCGATATACCATTTGTAAGCATAACATGTAATTTTGCTTTAGGCCGATTTGTTCCGATACCCACTTTTCCTTCGCCTACATAATCATCTGATATAGCTGGATTTGAGTGCATTACGCCTGTTGCACCTGTTGCATTTATCAAATTATGTATTGAAATTTGATGATTATCATTAGGACTCACACTAGAACGACATCCAATCGCAGTGTTAAATCTTCCGGTTGATAAATCAGTAATACTACCCATTATTATGTTACCTGTTCCGGTTGTTATATTCCAACCTGTACCGCTACCGAATGCTAAATTATATCTTCCATCTCCATATGTAACTCCTATTCGATCTTCATGACTAGCACCTGCAATTTCTGTTTCAGTTGCTTCTCTTGGTTGAAGTTTGCTTAATGTATTACGACCTACGGCAGTATTTGTATTATCGTTGCCTTTTCCTGTCCCAACAGTAATTCCTTGAATAGAAACATCTCCGCCTACGACGGTTAATTGAGCCTGATTTTCATGAACAGTAGCAATAGCGTTAGCTCCAATAGCAACTTTGGCCATCAAATAAGAATCGTCTGTATTTAAAGTTGACGGAGCAGCCGGACTGCTTCCTATCTTATACCAAGGTTCGATGGCGCCACCGGCCGGTTTCCATGTTCCAACTCCTTGAGCATCGGCAGTCAGTACATAATTGTTAGGATTTGCTGTTATTCCGTCTTGAAGTATAAATCCGTTAGCTGAAGTTCCTTTAACGATATGTAGTCTTGCTTGAGGGTCGTTTGTTCCGAGACCTACATTTCCGGTATTAGCCTCTCCGGTTGCTCCGGTTGCGTATATCAGGTTGGCAATCGAAATCTGGTTGCTAATACCCACCACCTGTGCGTTGACTCCTATGGTGATATTATTATGACCGCTTCGTATATTACTTCCTGCTTTAACTCCAATACCTACATTGCGGTTACCGGAAGTAATTCCATACAATGCGCTGTCGCCTACGGCCGTATTACGACTGCCAGTATACTCACTGGACATGGATCCGCCATTACCCATGGCACGATATCCTAACGCTGTATTAAATTCGCCATTGACAATTGTACAATGCGCTTCATAACCTACGGCCGTATTACTGCTTGCTCTGTTGCTGTTTAGAGCACTCACTCCTACGGCAACATTATAGCTCCCTTTTCCATTCCAGTAAAGAGCTGAAACTCCCAAAGCAACATTATCAGTACCGGTAGTGTCGGAGGCAAGCGCCTGATAACCTACAGCTGTATTCCAGCCTGCTGTACTTTTAGTAAGCGCCTCATAACCTATGGAGGTATTCCTATGGCTGGTTTTGTTGGCTGCAAGCGACTTATAACCTACGGCGGTATTATAAGAGCCGTTTGTATTTGCAGCAAGTGCTTCACTACCTACGGCTGTACTATAAGAGACTCCATCACTTACTGCAAGCGCATTATTACCTACGGCTGTATTATCTTGTCCGGAAGTACTTTTAGCAAGCGCACGACTACCTATGGCTGTATTTGCACCACCATAAAGATAGCCGGCATGTGCAGCAAGCGCATAACTACCTACGGCCGTGTTATAATTGCCGGTTTTATTGGCTGCAAGCGCGTTACTACCTATTGCCGTATTATGGTTACCCCAGGTGAGGTTAGTATCAAAATTGTTTGCAAGCGTATTATAACCTATGGCGGTATTATGAGACTGGCGGTAATCACTCATAGCAAGCGCATTTGTTCCGAAAGCAGTATTTCCTGCCTCTGATCCATCGAATTTTGGCCCTGCGTTGTACCCGAACGCCACACTACTTTTACCGGGAATGATTATTCCGGCGTGAGTGTTGTTCACTTTGAATCTCAATGACTGATTATCTTTTGTGCCAATAAAATTAGATGAGTTTGTTCCGGAATTTCCTGTGATAAACCATGCGTCGATAATTGTATTGGGGTCTTTCCATGTTCCGGTACCGTCGGCAGCGGAGGCCAATACTTTATTAAGTCCTTCTGTTCCGTCAACAATTCTTATTGCTCCGTTGGTTGTTCCATTGTCGATATGGAGTTTTCGAGTAGGGTTATTTGTTCCGATACCTACTTTTGCATTGGCTTCAGTATCGCCTGTTACTCCATAAATAAACTTACCGATAGCAAGCTGGTGGTCGGAAGAAGTATCAGAACCATTTTTATATACCTGTGCGTTAACTCCTACAGCAATATTGTTTTTGCCGTTTGTTATCTCACTTCCGGCTTTATGACCAATGGCTGTATTGTTGTTGGAAGAATAACTGACCTTTGCTAATGCGCTGTCGCCAATTGCAGTATTATAGTTACTATTAGAATGCTTATCTCTTAGTGCAGCATAACCTATCGCAGTATTGCCTGTTCCACCGGTAGACGAAGAAGCATTACCTTGCAACGCATAAGCACCCATGGCGGTATTCCTAACCCCTGCTGCAGTGTTTCTTTCAAGTGCATGATACCCCACTCCTGTATTGCTGCTACCTGTAGAATTTTGTAATGCGCTATCGCCCATTGCGGTATTCCCAAAACCATTGACATTGTTCGCAAGCGCAGCATAACCTACTGCTGCGTTTCCATAACCTGTAGTGTTTTTATACAATGCACTGTCTCCCACAGCGGTATTGCTACTGCCTTGAGTGTTGGAAAATAAAGCATTCACGCCTACGGCGGTATTACGAATCCCTATTGTGTTTTTGCCTAAGGCATTAAAGCCAAAAGAAGTGGTTGTTGTAGCAAGTCGTCCGGCATGCGTGGCAACATTTGAGACATTGCCTATTTTGAACTGTAGAGGTTGATAATCTTTTGTGCCGATAAAATTAACCGAGGCATCTGTTCCGGCATTTCCTTTTGTTAACCAAGCATCCAAATCAACTGTTGCGCCGGCATCTTTTACCCATTTGGCACCATCCCAGTAATAAACACCTGTTCCATTTCCACCGATTATGGCAGGGTTTGTATTGTAAACAATCGCTCCTTTCAAATCTGCCACATCCGAGGGAGTTTCGCTAAGCCGTGTTAAATCGGTTATACTTGCCAAAGATACATTAGTCAATCGCAAACCACCGATATAACCTCCCGGATTGCTGTTTAATTCCAATACTGTGCCTTTGACGGGTTCGGCATCTTGGCCGATTTTCACTTGTGCTTGTGTAGTAACTAATGGCATTAAGGACATTAAAACCATTAAGACATTTAAAACTTTTGTTTTTTGAATAACTCTCATAATCACTTTCTTTTTTTATTTTTATTAGTATAATGTATTTTACTGTTTATTTCCTTTGTTAAAATTAACTCCGGTGTCCTTTATCACACACATAAATAAAAAAAGATAAAAAAGAAAACTTTTTTCACAAAAAGCCTGCTTGCCGTATTTTCACAAATATGGATTACTAAATTTCCTAATAATGATAAAGGAAACACCGGAGATAATGAATTATTAAACTTTTTAGTTGTGTCGTGTGAATAATTTTTTTGTTTTATTCTTCAACTTACTTATAGGACAAAGGTAAAGCGAAGGACTAAAAAGGACAGGCCAAAACTGCGCAAAGGACGGCCAATTTTGCACAAATACAGGCCAAAACTGTACAAAAAGCGGCCAATTTTATACAAATGTTAAAAATTAGGAGATTCTGGTTACATTCTCATCTCTGTAATTTTTGGGAGATATACCGTATTTTTCACTAAATTGTCGCCGGAAAGTACGTGCCGCTCCGAAACCAACCTTATCGGAAATTTCTTCTATTGACAAATCGGATTGTTCGAGGAGCACTACAGCATCTTTCAGACGAAGGGAATTGATGTAATCATTGAATTTCATGTTGAAACAATATTCAAAGGCTTCGGAGAATAATCTTCTGCTTGTTCTCAACTGTTCAATCACAAGATCTTGGGTAATGGCAGGGTTGCGGTATATCTTTTCCTTGAGCAAAAGATCACGAATAGCGATACACAATTTATCCATACGGCTTTCGACACATAAGTCGCTGTCAACAGTTTCCGGTTTTTCTTCTTCCGGCACAAAAGAGGTTTTGGTAAGCATTTCATTGATTTGCCCTTCTTGTTGAATGGTCAATTCTCTGATTTGATGCGCCAATATGCGGTTCTTTTGGGTAATTTTCCGGCTGTAATGTATCCATATTCCAAGTGCGAGGAGCAACACGATGCAGCCACTAATCAAAGAAAAAATAATTATGCGCTGGCGTTCTTCTTTGGCAACATGCTTGTCTACTTCGTATTGGGTACGGATTTCATCGAGCTGGGCGTTGGTTTTTAACGTACGAAGAGAATCATTATATTGAAATGCCATTTCTGAAAACGAATATGATTCTTCCGCTCTTCCCATCTTGCTTAAATATTCCGACTTTAATCTTAATAAATGCACCATGCTGATTGTTTCTTCAATGTTAGAGTTGAATGATATGATTTTGTCAATCCAATCAATGGCTTTATCATATTCTTCGCGTGCTTCACAAATGTCAGCTCTTAAATCCCATGATAAAAATAATTCTACAGAAGGAGTTATTGCATCTATAGAATCGCAATACAATTCAGCTTTTTCGTATTCTTTTTTGTAAAGACAAATTTTAGCTTTGATTTTATAGTAATATCTTTTTTGTCGCTCGGAATAACAGAAAGCTTTTTCAAAAGCAATTATATGTTGTTCCCAAACAGGCATTAGTAAAAGTAATTCATTTGTTTTCTTTTGGTGTGTCAGAGCGAGTGCTAATCCATAATATCCAAACGACACAAGGTCGTAATTGTCAGATTTATCGGGTGCATTTTTTATCAGTAATAAAACATTTTTTATTGTTTCGTTATAGTATTTTTCAGCATCATCAAATCTTTCTTCCACAAAATACATTTCTGCTAATAAATAGGTTGCTTTGGACATTCCATATAAGTTATCTTCTTGTTTGGCTTCTGCATACATTTCTTTCGTGCCTTCTGTAAGGCCTTTGGAATTATCATTTCCGTATTGTCGGATTATCATACAGGCATAAATATCGTAGTAATTTTCACTGTACCCATTCTCCTTAAAAAAAGGTAGATATCGCTTCGCTTCTTGCTCAAATTTGTCAAACATTAAATTATTCCACAAACAAGCAAGTTCTGCTCTGTAAGCATCATTCTCGTATTTTTTATTTTGCTGTTTTCGCGCTTCGCGAATAAAATCTTTTATATACTGCAGTTTAATATTAATCTCCTCTTCCGGAAAGTGAAAGTTTGAATTCGTTAGTTGTTTGTATGTCGCCAATTTTTCCTTGCCTTGTGTTGAGGCGATTATTTTTAGCAGCGAATCTTTTTTGTGCTGAAAGTCGTTGTTTTGTCCGTAAATAGCTGTTGCAGAAATAAAACAGATAAATAGACAAAGTAATCCCTGAATAAAAAATCGGGTTGTAAGTTTCATTTTGTTATTGCTTTCTTAATTCCTGTGTATGGAAAAATGGTAACTACCAATGCAAAGATAAAGAAAATTTGCAAAATTGATATATTTTCCCATATTTTATGGAAATGAAGAAATTAAAACAACGAAAACTTATTAATTTAGAATTACTTTGCTGCCTCTAACGCTTTCAAGCGGGCTTCTAATTGTTCGATAATTTTTTGTTGCGATTCGATTTGAGTTTGCTGTTCCTGAATGGCTTTTGTCAATACCGGCACTAACTCGCTATATGCAATAGACAATGTTTCGCCTTTGTTGAGGTCGCCTTCGGTGCCTGATACTACTTCGGGTATAATCGGTTGAACTTCTTGGGCGATAAAGCCTACACGCTCAACTCCCAGTTTGCTTTTCAGTTCGTAATTTACCGGTTGTAATTGCATGATTTCCGATAAACCGTATTTCGACGGAGTGATGTTTGTTTTCAAACGACGGTCGGAAACAATACTGCCAATTGCTGTTCCATTGAAATAAAATTCTTCTGCCTTGAAATCTAATTTGGCCGAATAATTTCCTTTGTAAGTTGCTGTGATTGATGCAGAAGCAGCAGTTTCTGCTTGGTTTGGTCGGAAAAGGATTTTACCGATTACATCGTCGACATTGGCATCAGATTGTGCTGTCCATTCGCCTCGCGAAGTCTTAAAATTGAGTGTCGGAGTTCCATCATCCAGCTCCATTTCTTCTCCTCTAAATGTTGAAATATCAATATCAGCACGTTTGGCGCCATGTGTCGGGTGGTTATTAACAATGTGTAATGCCGCCTTAGGAACATATCCTTGATTATCATCGCCAACAATGCCAATCCCTATCCGGTGATGAACATGCACATCATTTGTATTAACCGTATTTCCGTTAACATACAGGCGGATATTCTGGTCTACTCCCGCACCTTCGTCTGTTATTGCAATTTGAGGGAAACCTCCGACATTACTAAACCCGAGAGCCACATTTGCTCTCAAATAAGCATCTTTATTATTTTGGGTTGCAGGGCCTTCTGTATTTCTCTCATACCAAGGTTCGAGATCGCTCAAAACAGCAGGTAAATCCTTCCATGTTCCTACTCCGGAAGCATTTGATGTCAGCACTTTTCCGAGTCCTTGTGTTCCGTCGACAAGTGTGAATCCTGCAACAGGTTTTGACGTTGTGCCTTCTGTTTGAATGTGTAGTCTTGTTGAAGCGAGATTTTTACCTATTCCGATACCTACGTTTCCACGATCGCTAATTGTCATTCTTACAGTATCACTGCCCAATCCATTACTTTCAAAACCATTGGCTGTTGCAAATCTCATTGTTCCACCTATGGAGCTACCGGTTACAGTTCTTACTACTTCAATGTGAGCATACGGTTTGTAACCGTTACCCCAAGCCCAATTGCTGGGAGATGTGGGATATGTCGGATGCATAGCGTTGTCTCTACCAAACATTATCATTCCCAGTCTGTAATCGGGTTGACTGTCCATTACAGCATCTTTAGGTAAGACTAAACGCATGGAAGGTATAAATTCATCTTCCAGCAAAAGAAGATGTTCATATGCGTAATTTCCTTTTTTTATATGAACTAACGCATCGGGGTTGGTACCGGGTGCAACTCCAACGCCTAATCTTCCTGAGGCGGAGCCATGCTGAGGGTTTGGGTTGATCCACATACTCCCTGAAAAGCGAGAAGTTCCGTTAACATCTAACCAATATGTGGGATTAATTCCTCCAACGCCTAAGCCGCCTTCTATACGAGTATTTCCATTAACAAATAATTTGTTGGTTGTAGTAGTAGTTCCACCGACATGCAAAACGTCTTGTACATAGGCTTTTTCGGAAACAGTTAATCTATAATTACTATTCGGTGGAGTTCCAATGCCTACACGATTGCTGAAATAAGAATTTCCTCCATCTACATACAACATATAACCGTCCGGAACATTCACACCGCCGACAGCCAAGCCGTCTGATATACGAGATATTCCATTAACATAAAATTTATTTATTGTAGAAATTCCACCAATTCCAACAAAATCATTCTTAATCGTCAGACCTTGCGAGCCGCCATTAGTGCTAAAAACCATACTGTTAGTGCCGGTTTTAACCTCAGTATTCTGAATTAAGCTACCTCCCAGTTGAATTGTTTTCGCAGCATCTGTAAGTTGTGTTAATCCGTTATTGACAGTTACGGTTGGAGGAGGAACATTTGCCCATATTGCACTACCCGATGCGTTGGTTGTCAGCACTTGTCCTGTTGTTCCGGTCGAAATTCCTACAGTATATGTATCTGTGGTTCCTGCTGTGGTCTTTGCTACCGTTATCGGTGCAGTGCGGTCTACTACTGTGGTGCGACTATTGTTGACTTCTTTTACCCATTTTGTTCCTGTCCAATAATACACCCCGGTTCCGGTGGTTTCGTTGGCATCGTTTTTTAATCCGGGATTTGTGTTGTAAATGATTGCTCCTGCCAAGGAATCTTTTTCTGTAGTGTTTAATCCGTTTTCGGTGAAACTTGCCGGGATAACATTTATATCTGTTATCCATATATTGGGCAGTCGCAAGCCTCCGATATAACCTTCTGAGTTGCTGTTTAATTCCAACACCGCACCTTTTTTAGGTTCAGCATCTTGGCCGATTTTCACTTGTGCTTGTAGGGGCGTTATCGCCATTAAGGATATTAAGGATATTAACGACATTACTTCTCTTAGAATCCTCAAGTTCTTTAATTTCTTTAAATTCTTTGTTTTTGTTGTTTTTTGAATAGTTTTCATAATCATTTTCTTTTTTTATTTTTTAGTATGTATTAATTGTTAATTGAAAAAAACTCCGGTGTCCTTTATCATACACATAAATAAAAAAGATAAAAAAGAAACTTTTTTCACAAAAAGCCTATTCGCCGTATTTTCGCAAATATGGACTATCGAATTTCCTAATAAGGATAAAGAAACACCGGAGATAATGAATTATTAAACCTCATGTTTAACTTAGCATGTGTTGTGTGAATAAATTGTCGTTTTCTTTTTTTTCGACAAATTAATTTACAACACAAAAGTAGAATGAAGGATGAAAAACGACGCGAAAAAATAGCACGAAAAAGCGAAATTTTATCAGCGCATTGAATATCAATAAGTTACATTGTTGTTTTTGCCAAATACCGGTAGTTTTTGGGTGTCATGTTGTATTTGGTATTGAATTGGTTTTGAAGTGTGCGTATTGTTCCGAAGCCTATCATTTCAGAAATTTCTTCTATCGACAGGTCGGAATGTTCGAGTAGCTGCACGGCATCTTTCAAACGAAGGGAGTTAACATAATCTTTGAATGTCGTTTTTAAACAGTATTCCATAGCTTTGGCAAATACATTTTTGTTTGTACCCAATCTTTCAACCACTTGTTCTTGAGTAATAGTTGAGTTACGGTAAATCTTTTCTTTAAGTAAGAGGTCGCGGATAGCAATACACAATTTATCCATTCGGCTTTCGATACACAGGTCGGGGTTGATTGTTGTTTCTACTGCGGTTGTTTCGTTAGGAGAATCAGATAAAAATGAGGTTTTGGCAAGCATTTCATTGATTTGTTCTTCCTGTTGGATAGTTAATTTTTTGATTTGTTGTGCTAATGTGCGATTTTTTTGAGTAACTTTCCGGTAGTAGTATATCCATATTCCGAGGGCGATTAACGACACGACGCAGACAACGATCAAAGAAAAAATAATTATACGTTGTTGTTCTTTTTCGGCAACATATTTGTCAACTTCGTATTGAGTACGGATTTCGTCGAGCTGGGCGTTGTTTTCCAACAGGCGGAGAGAATCGTTGAGTTCAATATAGCTGTCAAAAACCGAATATAATTCTTTTGCGCGCCCCATTTCGCTTAGCATGGATGCTTTTTTTATTAAACAGAAAATTACTTGAGATAAATCTCCGAGATTCGTTCTATCCTCAATAATTTTATCGATCCAATTAATAGCGCTATCGTACTCTTCGCGTCCGTTACAAATAGCAGCTTTGATATTCCATACAAAGAACAATTCCAAAGGAGAGATTATTGATTTCATGGAATCGCAATATGACTCGGCTAAATCGTATTCGCCCTTTTCGATGTAAATCTCAGCGTAACACTTATAGTAATACCTTAAATTCGGTTCGGGATAATCGAATTTTTTTTCAAATACGGTCGTATGTTTTTTCCAAACAGGCATTAAAGAAAGTAACTCGTTTATCTTATTTTGTGCCCACAAAGCATTTGACAATCCGTAGTATCCGCTTGACACTAAGCGATAATTATTAAGTTGGCCGGGTTCTTCTTTAATCAGTTTAAGTGCATTTTTTATTGTTTCTCGATAGTATTTTTCGGCTTCTTCATAGCGTTTTTCTTCGATATATATATTGGCTATTAGAGAGGTCGCTTTAATTATTCCATATAAGCAATCTTCTTGTTGGGCTTCTATATACATTTCCTTGACTCCTTCTATCATGTGTTTGTAATTATTCGTTCCACCGTATCGTCGCAGTATCAAACACTCATAGAAATCGTAGTAGTTTCCATGGAAATTATTTTTCTTAAAGAAAGATAGGTATTCGTTTACTACTCGATCAAATTCATCAAATTTTAAGTGATTCCAAAAACAAGCAAGTTTATTTCTATATGCTATGCTTTCGTATTCTTTGTTTTTTTGTTTGCGCGCTTCGAGGATAAAGTCATTTATGTATTGTAACTTTGAATCAATTTCTTCATCCGGAAATTGCAGTTGTGAATTTGTCAATACTCCGTAAGCTTTTAATTTTTCTTCACCTTGTGTAGATGCGATTACGTTTAGCAGCGAATCTTTCTTGTGCTGAAAGTCGTTATTTTGTCCATAAATAGCTGTTGCAGAAATAAAACAGATAAATAGACAAAGTAATCCCTGAATAAAAAATCGGGTTGTAAGTTTCATTTTGTTATTGCTTTCTTAATTCCTGTGTATGGAAAAATCAATGCAAAGATAGGAAAAAAAGTTACCTTTCAAAATCCAAGTACTTCCAATAATTTATCGACAGCCTTTTCCGGAGTTGTTTCGCTTTGCAATAACTGGATAAATTTACTTCCGATAATACCGCCTGAAGAATAAGTGTTGACAGCGTCGAGAGTGGCTTTGTTGCTGATACCGAATCCTACAAGGAGAGAATTACGCAATGCCATATTATTGATGCGACTGAAATAAGCTTGCTTTTGTTCGTCGAAACTTTGTTGTGCTCCGGTGGTTGCTGCACTCGAAACCATGTAGATAAATCCATCGGTGTTAGTGTCGATTTGGTGAATACGTTCTTCTGAAGTTTCGGGTGTGATAAGCATTATCATCTTCAAATTGTATTGCTCCGCAATGGCTTTGTATTCGGATATATAATCGGCAAACGGAAGATCGGGGATAATCATTCCATCGATACCAACTTTGGCACAATCGCGACAGAAATTTTCAAATCCGTATTGCATAACGGGATTCAGATAACCCATAAGTATCAGTGGGATATGAATTTCCTTGCGAATATCGTTGAGTTGTTCAAATAACTTTTTCAACGACATTCCGTTGCGAAGAGCTTGTGTTGCAGCTTGTTGGATAACCGGTCCATCGGCCATCGGATCGGAGAAAGGGATACCGATTTCAACCAAGTCAATGCCTTTTGCTTGCAACTCTTTTAATATGGTTGTCGTGTCGTTGAGATTTGGATAACCAGCTGTGAAATAAACAGATAGTATTCCCAATTTTTTTGTATTAAATAAATTTGTTATACGATTCATGATGAATAATTTTATTTGATTATTGTAATTTTTTAAAAAATCTGATAATTCTTGAACGTCTTTTAATCCCGGTTCGATTTCAAAACCGCTGTTGAGGTCAATTCCTGCAAGTTGCGGATGATAAAAATCGTTGATGGTTTGAATGCTTTGAGGATTGATTCCTCCGCTCAACAAAAATGGAGTCTTTCCTTCATAAGCAGATAAAATAGACCAGTCGAATGATTTGCCTGAACCTCCGTAAGTCTCACATTTAGTATCAAACAGAAAATAATCTGCTTTTCCTTCATATTCCGAAGTTTTTTCCAAATCTTTAACAGATGATATTGAAAATGCCTTGATAATAGCGATTCCTTGTTTTTGCAATTGGCAACAAAATTCGGGTGTTTCATCTCCATGCAATTGAATATAATCCAATCGATGTGTGGTAGCGGTTTGAAGAATTTGTTCGCAAGTTGCATTTACAAATACGCCTATTTTCTTGAATGTGTTTCCGGAGGATATTGAAACAGGATTATCTCCGAAATATCGTGCTGATTTTTCGTAAAAAATAAATCCTATCCAGTTGACTCCCAACCCAATTACTCCCGAAATATTTTCAGGATTTTTCATTCCGCATACTTTTATAATCATAATAATTCTCTTTTTTCTACCCCTAAATCCCCTAAAGGGGACTTTGGAGTGCATAAAACCTTAGCTTCAATCGGTCTTTTCAGAAACTAAAGTCCCCTTTAGGGGATTTAGGGGTAAATTTCTTTAATAAATAAAGACAATGTTTCTCCGGGGTACTTCGTCTTCATGAAAGTTTCACCTATTAAAAAGCCTTTGAAACCAGCTTCACGCAATTGCAAAACGGTTTTCGGGTCAGAGATCCCACTTTCAGCGATTAAAAGCGGAGCCTTCCCTCCTATTTGCTGTGAACGCTGATTCATTTTTTCAACCAAATGGAAAGAATTGTTTATGTCGGTATCGAATGTTCCTAAGTTGCGATTATTTACGCCCAACATATCGATGTTTTCACCGAGATATTCCAACTCTTTTTCGTTGTGAATTTCCAATAAGACTTCCAAACTTAAAGTATGAGCAATTTCTGCCAATATACGACATTCTTCTATTTTTAAGCAAGATGCGATTAATAAAATGGCATCGGCTCCCATCAATTTGGCTTGATACAGTTGATATGGGTCGACAATAAATTCTTTTCGCAACAACGGCATTTTAACCAATTCGCGTGCTTTTTGCAAATCGCTTAACGAACCTCCAAAATAATTGTGGTCGGTAAGAATCGAACAGGCAGAGGCTCCTCCTTTTTCATAAGCCGGAACAATTTCTGCGATTTCCGCACCCGGAAATAACCAGCCTTTCGAGGGACTTTTCCGCTTGAATTCGGCAATAATTCCGGATACTGATTTTTCTAAAGATGCCCGCATAGAACAGGATTCACAGAATCTGTCTGCAGTTAATTCAATTAACGATTCCAAAGGAACAGCCTCTTTTTGTTTCAAGACTTCCATTCGTTTGTTGTCTATAATTTCTTGTAGTATATCTTTCATGATTGATTAATAGCTAAAAAACGTTTGAGAGATTGCAAGGCTTTTCCACTTTCAAGAGATTCTCGCGCTTCGTCGATACAAGTTTCTATCGTTTTTTCGGGACAAATAACCTGAATGGCGAATGCCGAATTAACGATAACACAATTTTTTTGCGCCTCAGTTGCTCTGTTTTCCAGAACAGCATCGAAAATCAGGGCAACTTCCTCGACTGTGGAACCTCCGTATAAATCGTCTTCCGTATAGCGTTTGAATCCAAGCATTTCGGGAGTGTATAATTTTTCTTTGTCGGAAGTAGCCACTTTGAATTCCGATGTCAGAGAAATTTCGTCGAAACCATCTAAACTGTGTACAACGGCAAAACGGGTTCCGCTTTCCTGATAAGTATAGTTGTATAAACGCAATAGCGGTAAATTGTATACTCCCAACAATTGATAAGTTGGTATAACCGGATTGACCAATGGCCCTAACATATTGAAAAAGCTGCGCACGCCCAGCATTTTGCGTACCGGTGCCACAGCTTTCAAAGCAGGATTAAACAACGGAGCATGCAAATAAGCAATGCCGGAATCGTCTAAAGAACGACGCAATTGGTCGATGTTGGTTGTGAATTTCACACCATGTTGTTCCATCACATTGCTGGCACCGCTTATCGAAGTTGCTCCGGCATTTCCGTGCTTGACCACCGGATAACCAGCTCCGGCAACAACAAAACAAGAGGTTGTGCTGATGTTGAAAGTGTTTTTTCCATCTCCACCGGTACCAACAATATCAATCGGACGATATTCCGACAGGTCGATAGGTACTCGCATTTCCAGCAATGCCTCTCTAAATCCGGTTAATTCTTCTACGGAAATACTACGCATCAGGAAGACCGTAATCAAACTGGCGATTTGCGAATCGTTGTATTTTCCTTCGGTAATGTTTTGAAGTATTTGTCGGGCTTCGTCGCGTCCCAAATACTGATGTTCGAATAATCTGTATAATATTTGCTTCATATTTTTTAATTTAATGTCGTTTAGTTAAACAAACTCGTGTTCGTCATTGCGAGGGCTTTGTTCGAAGCAAACCAGTTTTTCATGTCTTCTGGTTTGCTTCGTCGTTCCTCCTCGCAATGACGGGAAAAAACGAAATTCTCTTGACTGAACGGTTTTGATTTTTAATTTTGTAACCAATTAGCAATAATTACTTTGCCTTTCGGCGTTAAAACAGATTCGGGATGAAATTGTATTCCCCGCACATCATACGTGCGGTGGCGCAAAGCCATGATTTGTTTTTCTTCCCGGTCTTCGGCAGTTATTTCCAAACAATCGGGAAAATTCTCGTGCGAAACAACCCAAGAGTGATAGCGTCCGGCATGGAAACCGATTCCTAACCCGCGAAACAAAGGTTCGTCTTTTGCTTTTATCCGGATATCGGAACATACGCCATGATGCACGTTAGTAAGATTGAGTAGTTGTGCTCCGAATGCTTCAGCGATGGCTTGTTCTCCGAGGCATACGCCCAAAATACTTTTTGTCGGAGCATATCGACGAATGAGCGGCAACAAAATTCCTGCCTCTTCGGGAATTCCGGGACCGGGAGAAAGCAAGATTTTATCGAAACGTTCTACTTCATCTAATGATATTTTATCGTTGCGGTGAACTTCCGCATCTGCTCCTAATTCCTTCAAAATGTGTAATAAATTGTAAGTGAAGGAGTCGTAATTGTCTAATAGTAATATCTTCATTTTATTTAATTCTTTAACGTTGTTGCTATATTGATGGCTTTTTTCAATGCGCCTAATTTGCTGTTTACTTCTTGTAATTCGCGTTCTGCAACGCTTTGGGCAACGATTCCGGCACCTGCCTGATAATACAAAATATTTCCGCGACTGACAAAAGAGCGAATAGTGATTGCCTGATTGATGTTTCCGTTGAGACCGATTACCCCGATACATCCGCCATAAGCACCTCGGTTGTGTTTCTCGATTTCGCTTATCAGCTGCATGGCACGTACTTTTGGTGCTCCACTCAATGTTCCGGCAGGAAATGTGTCTAAGTAAGTTTTTACAGGATTACTATCCGGATTGATTTCTCCCGAAACACGCGAAACCAAATGGATAACGTGACTGTAATATTGTACTTCTTTATAAAAATCCAAATGAACGTTGTGAGCATTCCGGCTCAAGTCGTTTCGGGCGAGGTCGACCAACATAACGTGTTCAGCATTCTCTTTCGGATCGGTCAGTAGCGATTCTGTTCGTTGCTTATCGATTGCCGTATTTCCTGTACGGAAAGCAGTTCCGGCAATGGGGTCGATGCTTGCGTGACCGTTTTCCACCTTGCAGTGCGTTTCGGGAGAAGAACCGAAAATACGGAATCCTCCAAAATCGAAATAAAAAAGATAAGGAGAAGGATTCACGCTCCGCAAAGCGCGGTAAACCTTGAAATCATCTCCTTTGAAAGCTTGTTCGAACCGACGGCTCAACACAATCTGAAAAACATCTCCCCGCATACAATGTTTAATTCCCTGACGAACCGAATCCATATATTCTTCGTCGGTAATGGGCGAAGTTTCTTCTCCGTCCAAATGGAAATTGTAAGAGGCAAAATTTCTGTTTTCAATCAGTGTTTCTATTTCTTGTAAGTTACTTGGCTCGTTGGGAAGAAGAAGTTCTATCAACGTCAATTCATTTTTGAAATGGTTGAAAACGAGTATGTATTTATACAAGATGTAAAGCATATCGGGAGCATCATTTTCGGCATGATGCGATTCCATTACCGGTATGGGTTCGAGATAACGAACGGCATCGAAAGCCGTATAGCCAAATAATCCGCAGACTTCTTTGTGTGCGCCTTCGATAGAAAATCGGTTGAGAAAATCATTCATGGCATCAGTCATTCCGTATGATTCTGTTAACGATGTTACTTGGCGGCTATCATCGGGAAATACGGCTGTGCTTTCTCCGTTGTTGATGCCGATAGAGGCCACAGGACACAAAGCGATGTATGATTGACTATTTTCGTTTCCGTGGTAATCGGAACTTTCCAACAAAGCGGATTCCGGGTATATATCCCTCATTTTCAAGTAAGTGCTAACGGGTGTATGTAAATCACCCATCACCTGTTTGCTATTTGTTCTAAATGTAAACTGCATAATAATGATTAATGATTAGTGTTTAATGATTAATTTTGTGTTGTATGTAGGTATCTAAGTCTTTGTCGCCTCGTCCTGAAACGGTAAGGACAACGACGTCTTCGGGTTTGAATTTCATTTTGCTTAAAACGCCTAAAGCGTGAGCACTTTCCAATGCGGGAATGATTCCTTCCAAGCGGGTTAGTTCGAAGGCAGCTTGTAAGGCCTCGTCATCGTCTATGGCAAAAACAGTTGCACGTTTGGTTGTAGATAAATTGGCGTGGAGCGGGCCAATTCCGGGGTAATCCAAACCGGCAGAAATGGAATAAGGTTCTTCAATTTGTCCGTCTTCGTCTTGCATCACCAAGGTACGTGCTCCGTGTAAGATTCCGGTTTTTCCAAGTTGTATGGTCGCTGCACTCATTCCGGAATGGATGCCTTTTCCTCCGGCTTCGGTCAAAACGATTTTTACTCTTTCGTCGTTTAAAAAATGATAGATGGTTCCGGCAGCATTACTTCCTCCACCTACGCAGGCAATCAGATAATCGGGATATTCTCGTCCTTCTTTTTCCAATAATTGTTTTTTGATTTCTTCGCTGATAACCGATTGCAGGCGTGCAACCATATCGGGATAAGGATGCGGCCCAACGGTAGAGCCGATAATGTAGTAAGTATCGGAAGGATGACAACACCAATCGCGAATGGCTTCATTGGTGGCATCTTTCAAAGTCATATTTCCTGATGTAACAGGGACGACAGTTGCGCCCAACATTTCCATTTTTTGCACATTGGCATGTTGCCGTTCCACGTCTGTTTTTCCCATGTATACAACACATTCCATATTCATTAGCGCACATACGGTAGCAGTAGCGACACCGTGTTGTCCGGCTCCTGTTTCTGCGATGATGCGGGTTTTTCCCATGCGACGTGCCAATAAAATCTGTCCAATCGTATTGTTGATTTTGTGCGCGCCCGTATGGTTCAAATCTTCGCGTTTAAGATAAATTTTCGCATTGTATTTTTCGCTCAGTCTTTTAGACAAATAGAGCGGAGAAGGTCGCCCGACATAATCGCGCAACAAAGCATCAAATTCCTGCTTGAAACTGTCACTTTCCAATACTTGCAAATAGATATTTTTCAAGTTTTCCACGCATTGATGCAGTATTTCGGGGATATAAGCTCCTCCGAAATCTCCATAATAACCATTTTCGTTTACCTGATACATTTTCTTTTTTTTATTTTATTATTACTTAATTTTTTAACACGGAGTCTCACGGAGTTAACTTCACGGAGTTTCACAGAGTTTTTAAAGAAAAGAGGGCTGTCGTAAGTACAACAGCCCTCTTTTTATGTTTCTATTTTTATAGTTTACATATATAGCCTCGCCCCTTACGATTTTTTGAATTGTAAGAAACGCCACCAATACATATTTGCTAACATTGTTTTCATCATTTTTCGTTATTCGGCTGCAAATGTAAAAACTATTTTGATAAGTTGCAAAATATTTTCAGAAAAATTAATGCCCTTGTACAGATTTTGCTTATAAAAGATATAGAGTAAAAACCTTATTTCTACCTTATTTTTCTAACAAAACAACCTCAGTAGCAACAGGTTAATACATCAAACATAAACCTTATTACCTTATTGTCTGTTAAAATGAGGTAATTAGGTTGAAGGTTTATGGAGCTTGTTTTCAGGCTACTGAGGTTGTTTTGTTAGAAAAATAAGGTAGAAATAAGGTTTTAAAATATTTTACTGCGTTATTAAAAAATCATATATTTGTCGTCTAAATAACTATATCATGAGAAAGAACACATTGCGAATATTCAAGTTTTTTGTTGCCAATATTTTTAAATGCTTGTTTTTATCTTTACTAATCTTTAGCGGATGTACTGAAAAAGAAGAACTTCTTTACATCAATTTAGAAACAGACGCACTAACTTTTGAATCCAAAACCGGAAGTCAAACGATAAAAGTTTCTAGTAATGGTGATTGGACTATTTTAGGTGAAACGGATTGGTGCGAGGTATCGTCCAAAACCGGTAATGGAAATTCAGCTGTTTCGATAATTGTTTCGAAAAATGAATCGCCCGATAAGCGGAAAGCTACGCTAATATTCAGATGTGGGGCAGAAATCGCTGAAGTTAAAGTTACACAAGCAGCAAAAGAAGAATCTCTCTACATTAATTTAGATACGAATGCTTTATCTTTTGAATCTGAGGATGGTAGCAAAACAATTGAAGTTTCAAGTAATGGCGATTGGACAGTTTCCGGAGAAACAGATTGGTGCAAAGTATCTCCCAAAATCGGTAGTGGGGATTTATCCATTACAGTAACTGTTTCAGAGAATGAAACTTTCGATGAGCGAAAAGCTATGCTAATATTTGCCTGCGGAGCCAAGACTGCTGAAGTTGAAGTTACGCAAGCAGAAGATGAAGAAAAATGGGTTTTAATTAACGGCGTTAAATGGGCAACTCGTAACGTAGGTGCCTCCTCCCCTGAAGATTACGGTGGTTATTACCAATGGAATAGCCCCACAACTAACTTCTTGCTTTACGACGACTATTACAATAGTAATTATTCCAAATCCACCACTTGGCTGCCTGCTAACGACCCAAGTCCTGCCGGTTACCGAGTTCCAACAAGCGCAGAAATGGAAAGTTTAACAGATATGACTTATGTTAAATACGAATGGACAACCCGAAACGGTGTATACGGTGGTCGATTTACCGACCGAGCAAGTGGTAAATGTATCTTTTTGCCTGCCGCGGGCTGTCACCACAGCATCGACGGAGCGTTCGACTACGTTGGCTCGGACGGCTACTTTTGGAGTAGTGCGCAGTACGATTGCGTCGACGGCAGCGCGTACTGCATGTACTTCCGTTACGGCGGCGTGCACAGGTTCGGTTGGAGCGGCAAGTCGCTCGGCTTGTCTGTTCGTCCAGTAGCAGATTAGAAATTCAAATTTATTTATCAATTTAATAATTTATCTATTACCGCGTAGTGGTCGAAATTTTAGGATAACGCGTTTATTATGCTACCCATCCCTGCAGGGGTAAATTTAAATAACAAGCCCCTTTAGGGCGGTTCTACAAGTCTTATTTGACCACTCGTGTCCTGCCTTTGTCTGCATAAAACTACGAGGCAAAATTACTACTTTTTTATCTTAAATTTTTACAAAATCACTCTTAATACTTTCGATTAATTTTCCATCAATTCCCAAATTCGTTGCATAATCTTTAAATTTAGCGACTGCATTAGCGACTGTATCAATCAAAGTTTTGTAATCTTGTATATCATTATTCAAACCGACAATTTCCAAGTCTTCGCGAGTAATGTCCTCGTTCTTGCCATTCACAGTTAATGAATGTCTGTTGGAATAAGCAGGCGCAGTTAAATCTACGCTGTAAGTCAAATCATAAGCAGGGGATAATCGCCAAACTCCATTGCGGTTCATACAAAACGAAAAATTCTTTGAATGGTCATCTACATTTCGAGCTATCACATTAAAAACCATTCGCAGATATTGTTGCTTGCTGTCTTCGTATGGCAAATTTAATCGTCGAATTGTTGCAAAAATTTCTTCGTAACTATCGCTTGCAGGCGACATCGCCCCTAATGTTTGCGTATGTATTTTTTCGTTCCCGATGCGGTCGAAACGTTGAGTAAGAAAGTGCGTTATTCCTTCGTATGTTTTTAGTTCCGACGGCATCATTTCAATTCCGGCATCCAAAGCCATTTGGTAGTAAACATACTCTAATTTGGCAAAAGGATAAACGGAATTATCATCATATTTTAGGATATAATGCTGAAATCCTTCGGGAATTATTCCTTGACCGGAGATTACTTTGCCTGTATTTTTATTTAAAGCAACAATCGCTTTCGGGCGTTTTCCGCCCGGCGACGAACTTATTTTTATCAAATCCTGCCACAGAATAGAGTTTTCTTGATTCAACAAGGTTGTTTCTCTTTCGTTTAACACTTGTTTGGCAAACTCGTACAGCCTTTGTACATTGACCGAAAAAGCGGAATTATCTCCGAGTTTTTGTGCAGGCTCATATTCCAATGCGCCCATTGCCCGACTGCCGATAAACGAAAGATGGTCAACCGGAGTTGTTTTTTTAGTCGGAATATTATTGTCCCGCAACCAAGCCTTAAAAAGAGAATTTCCCCATTTGTCGGGTAAAGAATCCGCTATCATTGACGGAAGTCCTTGATAAAGTTTGTCTTTGTCGCCTGTCCACGGTAGATGCTTTTGACTGCGAGGTGCGTTTATGGGCATTGTCAAAGGCGCAATATCCAATCCCTGTTCAAGAAATAAAGATTCATATTCAAAAACAGCAACGCCTGCTTTCTTATCCCACGAAAGATAACCTACATCTATTCCCCATAGTTTTACTTTTACTACATTTGTTTCCATAGTTTACTTTTTACTCTGTTTCTTAAATAATGCTCGCGGACTTTCGGGTAATTCCGGCAATAGTTTTTCTATTTCATCCAAACTGTCAATCGCTCGAAGTAGTTTGATAAACGAAGCCAATGTGATTCCGGTAGAAGAACCATTTTCAAAAGAACTGATTGTAAATACGCTCAAACCCGATTTTTTGGAAACTTCTTTTTGAGTATATCCTATCCGTTTCCGATAATCACTGTATCGTTTCCCAATTTCCCGGATTATTTCGCTTCCGGCTTTTTCATATAATTCGTTGTACATATCTTCTTTTATTTCGACTGCAAATATAGACAAATCTACAATAACAACAAAATATTTGATAAAAATATAGCTTTATCTATACAAAAAAGCAAATTGCAAACATATATTAGATGTAATTTTTTGGAATTCCTAACTTTGCCTGCATAAAAAGTTAAGACTGTAAAAAAGTTTTACATTTGCCATTGATTAAAGGCTTTCAGCCTTAAAAAAAAAAGGGGACAATGATGCCAAAGAAAAGAGGGCTGTCTCGTTTGAAACAGCCCTCTTTTCATATTTTTATTTTTTTGAACTACAACCAACTATTATATCTTTTAATATACCATCTCTTAAGTATTTGAGCTAACGTTATATAACAGAATAAAATAGCTACTAACCAGTAATAATAATGTAGCGGAAGCGGAACAAATCCTATGGCTTTTCCAATACCTGTATAAGGCAATAAAACTCCGACAATTAAGAGCAACATAGCTGTTGAGAAAACCAACAAACTCGGTCTTGATTGGAAGAATGGTATTTTTTCTGTTCTAAGCACTTGTACTACTAATGTTTGTGTGAACAAGCTTTCTATAAACCAACCCGTTTGGAACATTCCGGCAAATATCAGTTGCTGTTGTGTAGATAAAGCGCCATACTCAAGTCCGCCAAAGGCCATTGGACATATTATCAGATACATTAAACCAAAAGTTGCATAATCAAATATAGAACTGGAAGGCCCTATTATAATCATAAAGCGTTTAATATCTGTTGCAATCCATTTCCTTGGTTTTGCTAAAAATTCTTTATCGACATTATCCCAAGGGATAGAAATTTGAGAAAAGTCGTAAAGCAGGTTCAAAATTAAAATTTGTATTGGAAGCATTGGAAGAAAAGGAAACATAGCGCTTGCACCTAATAAAGAAAATACGTTTCCAAAGTTCGAACTTGCCGTAATCTTAATATATTTCATTGTATTGGCAAAAGTCTTACGCCCTTCTATCACACCCCGGTCTAACACCATCAAGCTCTTTTCCAACAAAATCAGGTCGGCGCTTTCTTTGGCAATATCTACCGCTGTATCTACGGAAATACCAATATCCGCATTTCTCAACGAAACCGCGTCATTGATACCATCTCCCATATATCCTACTACATGACCGTTTTGTCGCAATAAGTTAACAATTCTTCCTTTTTGCATGGGCGTTAACCTTGCAAAAATCTGATGTTTTTCAATCAAATCAGAGGCTTCCGCATCCGATAAGTCGTCTAATTCGTTTCCGGTAATAATTTTGTCGAATACTAATCCGACTTCCCTACATACTTTCCCTGCGATAACATCATTGTCTCCGGTCAATACCATTACTTTGATACCATTCTCTTTCAAGGATTCGAGCGCTAATTTGGCTGTTTCCTTAGGAGGGTCAAGGAATGCAACAAAGCCATCCAATACCAACTCGGATTCATCTGCTACGGTGTAAACATTATCGTGGTTTTTATCAAAAATACGGTGTGCTACTGCAAGTACCCTTAAACCGTCTTCATTGAGTGATGATACATTTTTATATATTTCGGCCTTTAATTCTTCTGTTAAAGGAACTTCTCCGGATGGCGTATTTACAGATGAAGTACATGCCAGCATTTCATCGACTGCTCCCTTGGTAATTATCATAGGCATTCCGCCTGTTTGTTGCAAAACAACAGACATACGCCGGCGTACAAAGTCGTAAGGAATCTCATCTAAGCTTTTCCAAGATGCGGCATCATCTTTGCATTTCCGGGCATCTTCATTTTCAAGTATGGCTATGTCCATTTGATTTTTCAATCCTGACTGGAAGTAACTGTTGAAACAGGCTAATTCAAATACTTTGGCGCTATCTTGCATGAAAATATCCAAATGCTTTACTACAATGATTTTGTCTTGTGTAAGTGTTCCTGTTTTATCTGTACACAAAACATTCATTGCTCCAAAATTCTGAATGGCATTCAGCTTTTTCACCACCACTTTTTCCTTGGACATACGCATAGCGCCTTTGGCCAAATTGCTTGTTACAACAACGGGTAACATTTCAGGAGTAAGTCCGACAGCTACCGATAAGGCAAACATCAGCGCATCCAACCAGTTTCCTTTTGTAAATCCGGATATAAAGAACACCACAGGCACCATTATCAACATAAACTTGATAAGCAACCAACTGACTTTGTTTACTCCAATATCAAAATTTGTTTGCTGGGTTGTGGAGGTGGTGAGGGCTTTGGCCATAGAACCAAAATAAGTGTTTGCACCCGTACTAAGTACAATTGCCGTAGCAGTTCCAATGTCGACATTTGTACCCATGAAACACAGGTTCTTAATATCAAGAACATTATCCGTGCCGGTAGCCACATCGCTTTTTTCGACCGGTAAAGATTCTCCGGTTAAGGCCGATTGAGAGATATAAAGGTCTTTACTGTGAATTATCCTGACATCCGCAGGAATTATATCTCCGGCAGCTAATTGAATAATATCTCCGGGAACAAGTTCTTCGATATGGATTTCCTTGTTTTCGGATTTTCCGGTTGCCGATATTCTTGTTACGGTACAGTTCGTGTGTACCATCGCTTTCAAGGCCTCCGCACTTTTACCGGACTTATATTCCTGTGTAAATTTGATAACAACAGACAATAACACCATGGCTACGATGATGGTCATTCCCGTATAGTCGCCGGTCAAAACCGATACCAAGGCAAGAACGAACAACACATAATTAAATGGATTATTGAAAGCCAAAAGCAGTTGTAAATACCATGGTTTCGGTTTGTCATGTACTACAACATTCCGCCCGTAAGTATCGAGCCGGTTATTTACTTCTTCTTCAGTCAACCCTTGAAGATTTGAATTTAACTCCTGAAGAATCTGCTCCGATTTTTTCAGCGCAGAAGCTTTTAAGTCTTGGGAAATACGTTTTTCATGCTCAGTTCCAACTTGGCTCTGAAGGTTCTTGTGAACCAGTTTAAAAAAGATAGACCTCATAATGTAATGAATTGCTATATAACTTCGATTCCTTGTTCTTTCAGCATTTTCAAACCAATATCTTTCAGTTTGTATTTTTGAATTTTTCCACTTCCTGTCATCGGAAATTCTTTGACAAAAAAGATGTACTTGGGGATTTTATGGCGAGCAATCTGTCCGCGGCAAAAGTCTTTTATTTCTTCGGGAGTTAGCGTTACTCCATCTTTCAGAATAATGTAAGCACCCACTTCTTCTCCATATTTTTCGGAAGGAATTCCGGCTACCTGAATGTCTTTGATGCCTTCCAAGTGATACAAAAACTCTTCGACTTCACGAGGATAAATATTTTCTCCTCCGCGTATAATCATGTCTTTTATACGGCCTGTGATGCGGTAATAGCCATTTTCATCTTTTATTCCCAAATCGCCGGAGTGTAAAAAGCCGTCTTTATCAATGGCCTCGGTTGTTGCTTGCGAATTTTTATAATATCCTTTCATTACCAAATATCCACGGCAGCAAATTTCGCCTTGTACACCGACAGGACATTCTTCGCCTGTTTCAGGATTTACTACTTTGACTTCGGTAAAAGGATATTCTTTTCCAACAGTCGTACAACGCGCCTCAAACGGATCTTCCAATACGGAATGAGTCATACCGGGAGAACATTCTGTGAGTCCGTATACACTGGTAATATGGGTAACGTGCAGTTTATCCGTAACTCTACGCATTAGCTCTATGGGACACAAAGCGCCGGCCATAATTCCAGTACGCAAAGAACTTACATCGAACATATCAAACATCGGGTGGTTCAATTCTGCAATAAACATAGTCGGAACACCATGTAAAACAGTACATCTTTCTTTATGAACCGATGCCAGCACTACCAACGGGTCGAATTTTTCGACCATCACCTGAGTGGATCCATGTGTTAAACATGCCATTGTAGCCAACGTTACCCCGAAACAATGGAACAGAGGCACACAACAACAAAGTTTGTCATCCTGTGTAAATCCCATTCCTTCTCCTGTGAAGAATCCATTATTAACGACATTATAATGAGTAAGCATCACTCCCTTCGGAAATCCTGTTGTTCCTGAAGTATATTGCATATTAACCACATCGTGACAGGTAACTTTCTTTTTGGCATCGTTCAATAGTTCGTCCGATACATTTTTACCAAGCAATAAAATTTCAGGAGTATTATACATTCCCCTGAATTTTTGTTGTCCTATAAAAACAACATTTTTCAATCTCGGGAAACGGTCACTCTTTAAATATCCACGTTGAGATGTTTTCAGTTCGGGAGCCATTTCATAAACCATATCGACATAGCTTCCGTCAAAAACTCCTTCGGTAATACAAAGTGTATGTATATCGGAATTATTTACCAAGAATTCCAATTCATGCTGTTTGTAACTGGTATTAATCGTTACCAAAACCGCGCCTATCTTGGCTCCGGCATAAAGGAAGGTAAGCCAGTCGGGTACATTAGTTGCCCAAATACCGACGTGGTCACCGGGTTTTACTCCGATAGCCAATAAGCCCTTGGCCATATTATCCACTCGCTCATTGAATTGTTTCCAAGTGAAACGCAAGTCGCGGTCGGAATAAACAACATATTCTTTGTCGGGAGTTGTTTCCGCCCAATATTCGAGCCATTGCCCGACAGTTTTTTCTGTTAATTGCATAAAAGATGAATTAAGAATTAAGAATTAAGAATTAAGAATTAAGAAAATTCATTACTCTCTTAATTCTTAATTCTTAATTACATTGGAGTGTAAACTACGGCTAAAATTTTTGCACCTTGTTCATCGGCTGCATGGACGTGATGCGCTACGATAGAATCGTAGTAAATGCTATCGCCTTCTTCCAACAGATACATACTGTTACCGTAAGTAATTTCGACGCTGCCTTCGAGGCAAAAAATAAATTCTTCTCCTTCGTGGGTGGAAGTTACAAAATTTACGCCCACTTCAGTAGGTGCAATTTGGATGATAAAGGGCTCCATGTGCCGGCCTGCTTTAGATGCAGAAAGGGCATAATATTCCATGTGCTTGCGCTCTTCCGTTTCCGTTTCGCTTGTAGTAAAGCTGACAGTTTTAGTATGGCGTTCTCTTCGGGATACAACCGGGCCAAATTCGTCACTGTCATCCAAAAATGTACCTAATCTGACACCCAAAACACGGGCTATTTTGATTAACGGAGATAAAGAAGGAAGATGATCCATTTCTTCCACTTTTTGGATTTGAGCAATGTCTAATCCGGAACGCACAGCCATTTCTTCCAAGCTGATTGATTTTGATTCTCGCAGTTGTTTAATTCTTGCTCCAAGTTTTTTGTTTGCACTCATATAAAGATGTATTTTAATATCAAAACTGTGCAAATGTATAATATTTTTCGTAAAAAACTTTTTTTTAGGCTATATTATTAAGAGAATTTCCATACCGGAGAACTTTAACCTTTGATTTTAATTATGCAAATCTCTTGCGTAGCGTTCTTTACCCGATAACGATTATCAGTTCGTTCACCGACAATCCAAATAATATCATCGCCACTGCACAGTAACCAAATTTGCTCCTTATCTATTTTACTGAATTTTTGATCGGAAAAATAGTCGCTCAATTTTCGGGAACCGTTCATGCCAAAAGGGATAAACCAATCACCAAACTGCCAACGCCTGAGTATTAGCGGAAATTTCAATTGTCCGGCATCAAAACAGGCTATCTTTTTATCTTTGAGGATTTCAAATTCAGAGGTTTTTTCTACAAAATTCGATTCCAACTGAAAAGGGAGATTAATAGAGCTCTCTCCTACCCTTTTTTCAATTTCGTAGTAATCCGGTTCTTCGATATACTGCTTTTGAGTTATTAACAAAACATCTCTATCCTTTATTAGCTTAAATTCAGGAGAATAAAACTCTTTTCCCGGCTGACCGGTCAACGATTGCATTATTTCTTTAACTACCGTTGAATTAAATCCGAATGGTCTTAATATTTCATAAAGAAGTGTTTCTGGTTCGATATAAGATTGAAGTTTCGGTATGGAAATCTGTTTTTTTTCGGCATCAAAAACTTGTTTTTCTGCCGTTTTTATATCCGAATCATATATGTTTGCGGCTTGTTGAAGATTCTTTATCGTTCTCAAAATCGCCTCATCCACAGCCGGATTAATCATTTGCATTTCCGGAAGAATATTCAACCGGATTTTATTTCTGATATAATCATCCTGTAAATTAGAGCTATCCGTAACGTAAGAGAGATTTTCCCACCGGATATAAGACAGAATTTCATCTCGTGTGAGACATAAAAAAGGCCGGACAACATGAAGAGATTTCGGTTTAATTCCGGTCAATCCGTGTATGCCGGTACCTCTGATGAGATTTAACAAAAAAGTTTCAACGCTGTCGTTTTGATGATGGGCTACAGCAACAGCTTCAGAATCAAATTCTATTCGCAATTTTTCAAACCATTCATAGCGCAGTTCTCTGGCGGCCATTTCGATAGAGATACCTTTATTAAAAGCATAGATTTCTGTGCCGAAATCAATTTTCCGGAAAGGAATACCCAAAGATTCGGCATAATCTCTTGCAAACAATTCGTCGCGCAATGACTCATCTCCTCTTAAATGAAAATTGCAATGAGCAGCAACGCATTCATATCCTAATTGTTGAAGTACATATAATAAAGCAACAGAATCTGCTCCGCCACTTAATCCGACAATTAATCGGGCATTGGGGCTTAGCAGATTCTGCTTTTCAATATAACTTTGTACTTTCGCTAACACTTCTTTATTCGACTCCGGCAAGCTGCGGGTCAATCATAATGCGTCCGCAGTGTTCGCAAACGATGATTTTTTTACGAAGTTTGATGTCTAATTGCCTTTGTGGCGGTATTTTATTGAAACAACCTCCACAGGCATCTCTTTGAATATAAACCACAGCCAAACCATTGTGAGCACTTTTACGAATCCGTTTGAAAGCCATTAACAAACGAGGTTCAATTGTAGCTTCAATTTCTTTTGCTTTTTCTCTCAATTGGTCTTCTTGGATTCTTGTTTCCGAAATGATTTCATCCAATTCGCCTTTCTTGGAAACCAAATCCGCTTTACGTTCGTCCAATCTAGTTTTAGACTTTTGGATTTCTTCGTTCAGTTGTTTTGATTCGGCAGTAAATTCGCGAATACGTTTTTCGGCCAATTCAACTTCCAATCCTTGAAATTCCACTTCTTTGGTCAAACTATCGAATTCGCGGTTGTTACGCACATTTTCCAACTGTTCGTTGTACTTAGCAATTAAATCGCTTGCATCTTTTATTTTGATTTTCTGCTGTCCGATTGCCACATCAAAATCTTTCATCTCCGTTTGGAAATTTTGTATGCGCGTTTGCAAACCGGCAACTTCATCTTCAAGGTCTTGCACTTCCAAGGGAAGTTCACCTCGCAACGTTTTAATTTTATCTATCTCCGACAGAATAGTTTGAAGTTGATATAATGCACTGAGTTTTTCCTCAACTGACAATTCTTTCTCAACTACTTTTTTCTCTTTCTCTTTAGCCATATATCTTGATTATAAATAATTTACGGGATTTGAATTCACATTTGAAAAATGAACGGCAAAGTTAGGGAATTTTTTTGTAATTATTTCAAAAAAGATTTCTTTTGTGCATACTTCCGATTCATAATGTCCGATTACGACAAGTAAAATGTTATTTTCGACATTATAATAGTCGTTGTACTTGGCTTCTCCGGTGATAAAAACATCAGCTCCCAACGCAATGGCATCCGGAATCAGAAAAGAACCGCTTCCTCCACAAACAGCAATTTTTTTCACGTCTTTATTTCTTAAAGGAGAATATTTTAATGAACCGGTATGAAAAATATCTTTCAGATGATGCAAAAAAGATTGCTCACTCAAAGAAGATGTTAATTCGCCAACAACGCCCGTCTCAATTTGCTCCGAAATATGTTGAACATTTTGTAATCCTATTTTTTCCGCAAGCTTGTAATTAATTCCTCCGACAGCATTATCCAAATTCGTATGAGCGCTGTAAATTACAATTCCTTTTTGAATGGCTTTAATGATACATCTTTCGATATAATTCTTTCCTGTTAATGATTTCAATGGATTAAAAATCAACGGATGATGAGAGATTATCAGGTTACAATTCCGCTCGCAAGCTTCGTCTATTATACTTTCCACAACATCCAAGCAAAGTAACGCACCGGTTGCTTGTTGATTAACATCTCCAACTTGTATGCCTGCATTATCATAACTTTCTTGCAACATGAGCGGAGCATGCTTTTCAATTTCACTTATTATTTCTTTTATTTTCATTTTAACCTCCATTTTTTCTCTTTATAAAATTTTAGGGACGAAAGTTAATAAAAACTTTCATCCCTTTCTAACTGCATTGCATAAATCTAGCGTGTGTGTATTCAATTTATCCTTTACCCTTTCTGCGCTTTGCAGTAAAATTCTTTTATCTTATGTGCGTAAGTGTGTGTGTAATACCCTGAATAAGTGCGTGTAATATCCTGAACAATCCTTACTTATAATCTATATCATATATATTTTTTGTATAATTTACCATCCTTTTGAGCTTAATTTTATTCGCCTGTAAAATCCATAGCCAATAATTAAAACAGCAATAACTATTAATATTGTCACGGAACCTGCCCCAATCGACTGATAAACATATAATTCTGTTGCATTCATATATCTATATCCATTACAATTTTTATATTTTCTTTAACTTTTTCAGCATACTCCATCGGTAATTTTCCTTTTTTTCTAACTAACCTCTCAGTTCCAATTACTCTTATCTGGTCGATTACCACATCACAAGCTTTTTCTATTTGCGTGCTTTCTCCCGGAACATATACTCTCAAAATTTCACTTCCTGAAACAATATTTGTCGTCATCGGACAAACAATAACCGTAGGATGAAATTCATTCAATATTGAATTCTGTAATATCAACAAATACAAAGAACCTCTTTCTTCTCCCTGTGAGTAAGATATATCCGACATCCAAATATCAAATTGGTCTACGTTCTTCATTAAGTTTCTCAAATTCAGATAATATTCTTACTGACTCTTCTCTCACTAAATTAGATTCATTTTCTATCTTTTTTGCAAGAAAACTTTTCTTGTGATATTTATTGTAATGAAGTATTGCATCATTGATATAACGATTTCTCGGTATTTTTACATAGTTCAGTAATTCTTCCGTTTCAAAAAAAATACTATCATCTAATTTCAACGATAAAATCTTCATAAATTCATTCCTAAACTCTTCAAGATTTCAACCTCACAAACAAAGTAAACAAAAACATAGTATATACTCAACTAGAATACCGAAAATAAATACTTTTAATAAATACTATCAATAAACACTTTTAATAAATACTATATACATATACTGTTTCTCTATCTTTCACATTGCAAATGTATACATCTTTAGTATATACTTCCAACAATATTTCGTTAAAATTAATTAAAAAATTGCAAAACACAGAAAAAAACTATCAAAAACGGGTGAAAAATCAAAAAAACACCAAAAATCGCAAAAAAAAATCGCTTTAAACTTTCTGAAATATTCATTTTTTTGCAAAAAGAGCACACTTTCTCAGACAATTCGGTATATACTTTTAAAGCACATACAGTATATACATTTTTATATACAATAGCATATACCTTTTTAAATACCACCGGTATACCATTTTCAAATACCGTCGGTATATCATTTCAATATTTACAAAAAACTATACCCAAAATAACCGTTTAGCCAATAAATTCATGTATCTTTGCACTCCAAAATAAAAATTACTTATTTTTAAGATGAATAATATCCGTAATTTTTGTATTATAGCGCATATCGACCACGGAAAAAGCACATTGGCCGACCGCTTGTTAGAATATACTCAAACCATCGATGGGAAAAATTTGCAGGCCCAAATCTTAGACAATATGGATTTGGAGCGCGAACGAGGTATTACTATCAAAAGTCATGCTATACAAATGGAGTATACTTTTAATGGAGAAAAGTATACACTGAACCTGATAGATACTCCGGGACATGTGGATTTCTCATACGAAGTGTCCCGCTCGATTGCTGCCTGCGAAGGTGCATTGCTCATTGTCGATGCTGCACAAGGCATTCAAGCACAAACAATTTCCAACTTATACATGGCAATCGAAAATGACTTGGATATTATTCCTATCCTGAATAAAATCGACTTACCAAGTGCCATGCCGGAGGAAGTAGAAGACCAAATAGTCGAATTATTGGGAGTATCTCGAGATACCATTATTCGCGCCAGCGGCAAAACCGGAGAGGGCGTGATGGATATACTGAAAGCAATCATAGAGCGGGTTCCCGCTCCAAAAGGAGATGTGAATGCACCGTTACAAGCACTGATTTTCGACTCGGTTTTTAATCCGTTCAGAGGAATTATTGCTTATTATAAAATCTTCAACGGCTCTATCAAAAAGGGAGATTTAGTAAAATTCGTTGCTACCGAAAAAGAATATGACGCAGACGAAGTCGGCATTTTAAAATTAGATATGATGCCACGGGAAGAAGTTTCTTGTGGAGACGTAGGATATATCATTTCAGGAATCAAAACTTCAAAAGAGGTTAAGGTAGGCGACACGATTACCCATGTGAAAAATCCATGCGGAAAAGCGATTGAAGGCTTTGAAGAAGTCAAGCCAATGGTGTTTGCCGGATTATATCCAATTGACAGCGAAGACTTTGAAAACCTCAGAACTTCTTTAGAAAAGCTACAATTGAACGATGCGTCACTCACTTTTCAACCCGAATCGTCTGTCGCTTTAGGTTTTGGATTCCGTTGCGGTTTCTTAGGATTATTGCACATGGAAATCGTTCAAGAACGTTTGGACCGCGAATTTGATATGGATGTTATCACTACAGTTCCGAACGTATCTTATAAGGTATATGATAAAAAAGGAAATTGCGCAGAAGTACATAATCCTGCCGGATTACCCGATCTTACTTTAATCGAACACATCGACGAACCATACATTCGCGCATCTGTTATTACAAGTACAGTATACATTGGTCCGATTATGACGCTTTGCTTGGGCAAACGAGGTATTTTGGTTAAGCAGAATTACATTTCGGGCGACCGTGTCGAAATCATATACGACCTGCCTTTAGGCGAAATCGTAATTGACTTTTATGACAAACTGAAAAGTATATCCAAAGGGTATGCCTCATTCGACTATCATATGCACGATTATCGTCCATCCAAATTGGTTAAATTAGATATACTTTTAAATAGCGAACCTGTCGATGCATTATCCACATTAACTCACGCCGATAACGCAGTTAATTTCGGACGTCGCATGTGCGAAAAATTAAAAGAATTAATTCCACGCCAACAGTTCGATGTAGCCATTCAAGCAGCTATCGGTGCTAAAATCATTGCACGAGAGACCATCAAAGCAGTGCGCAAAGACGTAACTGCCAAATGTTACGGTGGCGATATTTCGCGCAAACGCAAATTGCTGGAAAAACAAAAAGAAGGTAAAAAACGCATGAAACAGGTTGGGAATGTTGAGGTTCCGCAAAAAGCGTTTTTAGCGGTATTAAAGCTTGATTAAAACAGAATTGGGAACAGGCAATATTCAATCTTTTACATTAAATCCGATTCTTCTTCTTTGCCGTTGTTCCACTTCAACTTTATCCTTTTGAAGTAAGTAGTTGATTGCCTCGGTAATATCGGTAAATTGTTGGTCATATTTTTCTTCCAATTGCTTGAGTTTATACGAAAGTTCATGATAATTCAACGCAAATTCTTTTAGAGCGATAAACGCCTCTACAATAACAATATTCATTTGAATTGCTTTTTTGCTTTTCAAAACACTTGCTAACATAGTTACACCGTGTTCTGTAAATGCAAAAGGCGTAATACCTATATTTCGTTTCCGCTGATTGTATGCGGTCGCAAATTGCGACCGCATCATATTCCATTCTTCCTGTGTAAGTCGAAACATAAATCGTTGGGGAAATCGCTCAATATTTCTGCGAACAGCCTCATTAATACGCTTTGTTTCCACTTCGTATAATTCGGCAAGGTCGAAGTCAAGCATTATTTTTTGACCTCTAATTTCAAAAATTTTATTTCCGACAATTTGCAATTTACTTTCGTTTTGAAAGCGTAATAGATTGGAGGATTCATATTCTTTGGAATCAACCGAAGTTTTTGTTAGGTTTGCTTTGCTCATAAAATAATTTGTCTTGATTAATCAATATAGGACAAAAGTAAAAAATGATTCGGAAAAACGCCAATCTTTAATAGCCTTTTTCAAAAAAATTCAATTTTCAATTTTCAACTTTCAATTATTTATCTTACCTTTGCCGCTCGTTTTATTAATTAATATACAAAATCATGTATTTAGATTCAGAAAAGAAGAAAGAAATCTTCGCAAAGTACGGAAAGTCTAACACTGATACCGGTTCTGCAGAGGGACAGATAGCATTGTTTTCATACCGTATTTCGCATTTAACTGAGCACCTCAAGTTAAATAAGAAGGATTATAGCACGGAAAGATCTTTGAGAATGTTGGTAGGTAAACGTCGTCGTTTGCTTGATTATCTTAAAGATAAAGATATCGAAAGATATCGTAGCATTATCAAAGAGTTGGGAATCAGAAAATGATTCTTTTCGAAAACATTGGAAAAAAGGCTGTTCAAACGAACGGCCTTTTTTAATTTCCGAACGTTTCACATCCGGCTACCGAGATTAAATCCGTTCCGGATTTTTCGGTTTCACCACTTTTACAGTTAAGTTCAATATTTTCTTCCTCCTCTTCTTCAATTTCGTTATCAAACGGCCCTGCCGGTTTTTGAGGCCCTTTATTTCTAAAAATAATCGCTGCAAATAATCCGGTAATTCCTCCGGAAAGGTGTCCCTCCCACGATATGGTACAGTCAACCAACTCGGAAACAGGCAGCATACTGAAAATTATACTTCCGTATAAAAAAGTAACTAATAATGAAATTGCCAATAATGGAATATATTTTCGGAATAATCCGCTGAAAAACAAGAAAAACGACATTCCGTAAATTAATCCGCTGGCTCCGATGTGCCACGATTCCCGACCGATGCACCATGTAATAAAGCCTGTGCCAATCCATATTATAGGAAAAACCAAGTAACTCAAATCTTTATAAAAATAAAACAAACACCAGCCTAAAATAAACAACGGTACGGTGTTAGAAAATAGATGTTTGAAACTACCATGAATCAACGGACTGGTTAAAATGCCCATCAATCCTTGAACTGATCTGGGATATATCCCAAGATTTTTCCAACAGGTATGCAACTCCCATTGAAAAATATGAATCACCCATATTATGATTACGAGCAACAAAGGAACAAATAAAGCATAGAGTATGCACTTAGATTCAAATTTCATTTTGCAAAAATAATAGCAAAAATAAAAAAATATATAGTATTTTTTTGAAAGTGTGAAAATTATTAATATTTTTGGAAAAATAATGAACATTTTGCCGAAATAAGCGTTATATATTCAAAAGAAATAGAAAATTGATATGAATTATCTGAAATTTGATAAAACGTTAATGATTAATCTCGAAGAATCTCTCAACAGGGAGGTTTTGAGAACCAATCGAATAGGAGCATATCACTGTACAACGATAGTTGACTGTAATACAAGAAAATACCACGGATTATTGGTTATGCCTGTTCCGGCTTTGGATAACGATAATCACGTTATGTTGTCGACGCTGGATGAAACGGTCATACAACATGGCGCAGAATTTAACCTTGGATTGCATAAATACGGAGGAAATTGTTTCAGTCCCAACGGACACAAATACATTCGTCAGTTCGAATGCGATACTCTTCCGAAAAAAATATATCGGGTTGGAGGTGTTATTCTTTCTAAAGAAACAATTTTCACAACATTCGAAAATAGAGCGATGATAAAGTATACTTTATTGGAAGCTCACTCTCCTACTACACTCCGGTTTAAGCCGTTTTTAGCATTCAGGAATGTAAATAGCCTGATGGTCGAAAACAATGCTGTAAATAGAAATTATACCGAAATCGAAAATGGTATAAAAACCTGTATGTATGAAGGTTATCCCGAATTACACATGCAGTTCAGTAAATATTGTGATTTTATTTTCGAACCCAACTGGTATAAAGGAATAGAATATTCGAAAGAACAGGAACGCGGATTTCCGTACAAAGAAGATTTATATGTACCGGGATATTTCGAATTACCTATTAAAAAAGGTGAATCCGTTTATTTTTCTGCCGGAGAATCGCCTGTCGAAACAAAAAAACTGAAAAATATTTTTGATGAAGAGGCAGCGTCACGAACTCCTCGTACAAATTTTTACAATTGTCTGAAAAATTCAGCGCAACAGTTCTATCACCGCCCAACTGAAAATGATGCTTATTTATTAGCCGGTTATCCGTGGTTTAAAGTGCGAGCACGAGATTTGTTTATTTCAACTCCGGGAGCAACGCTTTCTATCGATGATCCGGTGCGTTTCGAAAAAATCTTGACCACAGCTATTCCTGCATTGCGTCGGTTTATGGAAACCGGAGAAAAAGATAAAGTTATTCGAGAAATAGATGCACCTGATGTTTTGTTGTGGGTAGTTTGGAGCATACAACAATATGCTAAATCGTGCGGAAAAGAACAATGTTCAAAACTTTACGGAGATTTTATATCCGAAATCATATCCTATATCCGAAAAAACAAACACAACAACTTGCGTTTAGAAGATAACGGTTTATTGTATTCCGACGGAAAAAATCAAGCTGTTACTTGGATGAATTCGACAATCGACGGCCGTCCGATTATTCCTCGTTCCGGATATATCGTTGAATTTAATGCTTTGTGGTACAATGCTTTGAAATTTGCTGCCGACATGGAATCTCAAAACGAGAATACGAAAAAAGCTGCCAACTTGGAAAAATTAGCAGAACAGACTAAAAACTCTTTCGTTGAAACATTCCTTAATGGATATGACTATTTATACGATTACATCGACGGAGATTACGTGGATTGGAGTGTTCGCCCGAATATGATCATGGCCGTTGCGCTCGATTATTCTCCATTAGATAGAATGCAAAAAAGATCCGTATTGAATATCGTTACCAAAGAACTCGTAACACCCAAAGGACTTCGCTCTTTGAGTCCGAAAAGCGAAGGGTATAGACCTTATTATATAGGTTCTCAAAGAGAAAGAGACCTTTCGTATCATCAGGGAACCGTATGGCCTTGGCTGTTAGGGTTTTACTTGGAGGCATATTTAAAACTGTATAAGATGAGCGGTATCTCTTTCGTAGAGAGAATGTTAATCGGATTAGACGAAGAAATGAGTACGCACTGTATCGGTTCTCTTTCCGAACTTTTCGACGGGAACCCGCCATTCAAAAGCGGAGGCGCTATTTCTTTCGCCATGAATGTATCTATGGTACTTAGAGTGTTAAAATTACTTGAATCATATAATCAATGAAAGCATTAATGTTTGGGTGGGAGTTTCCACCTCACATATTGGGAGGATTGGGAACCGCCAGCTATGGTCTGACTAAAGGCATGGCTATGCAACCTGATATGGATATTACTTTTGTAATTCCTAAACCATGGGGAGATGAAGACCAGAGTTTTCTTAAAATCATCGGATCCTGTAATACTCCGTTGGTTTGGAAAGATGTTTCTCCCGAGAAAGTGCGGGAACGATTTGGTAAATATATGGATCCTCAAGATTATTATACTTTGAGGGATCATATTTATTCCGATTTCAGATACTTGAATACAAATGAATTCGGAACAATTGAATTCTCAGGCCGTTATCCGGATAATTTATTGGAAGAAATCAATAATTATTCCATTGTCGCAGGCGTGATTGCAAGAAGTAATAATTTCGACATTATACATTCGCACGATTGGTTGACTTATCCCGCAGGATTGCACGCCAAAACGATAACCGGCAAGCCATTGGTTATACACGTTCATGCAACGGATTTCGACAGAAGTCGAGGAAACGTGAATCCGCGTGTATACGCAATTGAAAAAGATGGAATGGATAATGCTGACCATATCATTACCGTTAGTAATCTAACTCGCAACATTGTAATCGAGAAATATCATCAGGATCCGAAAAAAGTAACGACCGTTCACAATGCAGTAGAGCCTTTGTCTCCTGAAATAGAAGCAATTCAATCGAAAAAAGGAACGAAAGACAAAGTAATTACGTTTTTAGGCCGGATCACCATGCAAAAAGGGCCGGAATACTTCGTCGAAGCCGCTGCTCGCGTACTGAAAAAGACTGACAATGTGAGGTTTGTAATGGCCGGAAGTGGTGATATGATGAATCAAATGATTCGCTTGGCGGCACAAAGAAATATCGCTGATAAATTCCATTTTACAGGATTCTTAAAAGGAAAACAGGTGTATGAAATGCTCAAATCAAGCGATGTTTATGTGATGCCTTCTGTTTCCGAACCTTTTGGAATCTCTCCTTTAGAGGCGATGCAATGCGGTGTTCCGAGTATTATTTCCAAACAATCGGGATGTGCCGAAATTCTGACCAACGCTATCAAAACAGATTATTGGGATATTGAATATATGGCCGATGCGATGTATTCGATTATTACTTATCCGTCTATGTTCGAGTATCTTAAAGAAGAAGGACTTAAAGAGGTAAACGAAATTAAATGGGAATATGCAGGGCAGAAAGTCCGTAAAATTTATGAAAGTGTAATGAAATAAAAAATAAAATATATGAAAACTATCTGTCTTTATTTTCAAATACATCAGCCGGTAAGATTAAAACGGTATCGCTTTTTCGATATAGGTAGTGACCACTACTATTATGATGATTTTTCAAACGAGGATATTCTGCGAGGAATTGCCGACCGTTCTTTTTTGAGAGCAAATGCCATGCTGTTGGACTTAATCAATGCGCATAACGGTAAATTTAAAGTTGCATTTTCTGTTTCCGGAGCCGTTTTGGAACAATTGGAAATATATGTTCCCGAGGCAATCGACGGACTCAAAGAACTTGCTCAAACAGGTTGTGTGGAATTCCTTTCCGAAACTTACGGACATTCTTTATCTTGCTTATACAGTGAAGATGAATTCAAAAAGCAAGTGGAGGATCACGCAGAAAAAATCGAGCTGTTATTCGGAAAAAAACCTAAAGTATTCCGGAATACAGAGTTAATTTATTCCGACGAAATCGGAGATATGGTGCACCGGATGGGCTACAAAGGAATGTTAACTGAAGGAGCCAAACACTTGCTGGGTTGGAAAAGTCCTAATTATTTGTATAATTCGGTATCAAGTCCGGGGTTGAAACTATTGTTGCGGAATATGAAGTTCAGCGAAGATATTATGTTCCGTTTTTCTAATTACAGCTGGAGCGATTATCCTTTGACTGCCGATAAATTTATCAATTGGATTAACGCACTACCCGAATCCGAACAATTGATTAATTTATTCATGAATTACGAAACGTTGGGCAGCGTACAGCCGGCAGACACAGGTATCTTCGAGTTTTTCAAAGCGTTACCTAAATTTGCCTTAGATAAAGCAATCAGTTTCTCCACTCCATCAGAAGTTCTCAATAAATTAAAACCTGTCGATAAAATTTCGGCTCCATATCCTTGCTCATGGTCGGGCGAAGAAAGAGATACAAGTGCTTGGACAGGTAATACCCTTCAACGAGAAGCATTGAAGAAACTATACAACATTGGAGAACGAGTAATGTTGTGCGCAGACCGTCGCATTAAACAAGATTGGATTTACTTGCAAGTAAGCGATCATTTCCGCTTCATGAGCACCAAGTATTTCCCGGGACCAAGCGTATACAGCCCTTACGAAAACGCTTATGATGCATTCAGCAATTACATGAATGTACTTAGCGATTTTATTACGAGGGTAAACGCACAATATCCGATCTCTATCGACAACGAAGAACTCAATGCACTGCTAACTACTATCCGCAATCAGGAAAATACAATTGCCAAGTTAGAAAGTGATTTGACTAAATTGAAAAAGAAGAAAGCTGTTTAATAAAGCAATCTTATGTAAATCATAAAATGTGATTTTCACTTTTACATAAAATGGCCGAAAATTTTTCGGCCATAATTTTGTTGTCAATCCCCAATGTTTCACAGACAGGGACAACAATTTGATTTGAAGAAGGACTTGAAACTTTTTAAAACTCTCCCATTATCAAATTTTATTTCTCTTTCAAAATCTTCTGCGCCGCTAAGACCAAAAACATATAATGCGAAGAACCGCCTCCCATAACGTATTCCACTTGTTGCCACAGGTAAGGGAACTCTAACAGTTCGGGGAAATCGGGACGTATCAAGGCTGTTCCCGATACTACTCCTCCGGGAATATACGACCAGTCGGCACGGTTGAGTCCATAACCCGGAATAGCCGATTTTGCACCTATACCGGAAGCAAAAGAGGCTGTGTTAGAGCCGGGGTGGTTTCCAAGTATAAAGTTGAGCGCATTAAATACCATATTTGGTTCGAATATTTCTGGATAGGATTTATGGAGAAAATAATATTGATAACCCAAACGCTGAATATCCCAACCTGCTCCCCATATATGCGGCCGATAAGGTATGCCATAAGGCGTTTCGGCACTAAGTTTTTCTAATTCTTGCTTGTATCTGGGTAGCGCGTTCTTGATAGCTTTAGTAAATTTCGCATCATTCATCTTTTGCTCTGCACGTCCGATAAACCAACCCATGCGGTCGATGCTTGCAACAATATATCCGGTTTCCGAAAGAAGAAAATCTTTGTATTCTTTTTTCCCTGTAGCAAGATATAACTCGACAGCTGCCTGTATTTTGGCAGATTTAGCACTCTCGTTGACTACAAGGTTCGGCAGCGTTTGCAATGCCGTCGCCTTAAATATTGTTTCGGCAGCTTCAAGAGCTTGCATGCTCAATGTGTCGTTATAATTTTTCAAGGCTCGCGATGAGGCAGCCAAACCGGCAGCAGCCATAAGTTCGCGCGGAGGATTGTCTTCTGTAAAAACCCAACGGTCGTCGTCGTTTCCTTTGATACCGTCGGTCATTGCTCCGGCATCTCCCAACAATACATATTGTCTCAAGTTGTTACATATAATTCCACGGTAGAGTCTTCCCATTGAACGATAGGCTCCTACGACAGACAGCAAGCCATGTTCGATTTGTTGAAGTATGTCGTTCTTGCCATCCGGCTCGTGTATCTCTACTATTAGCTTAGATTGGTCGATAGCGGTTGCATCATAGTTTACATCAAAAGTTTCGTATGTCAAAGCAAGTATGTAACATTCTCCTGCTTGCGATTCTATGCGCAAATCGAAATCTCCGGCATCATGCCAACCGCCACGGTTAAGTCCCGGAACGACATCGCCCGGTTGAAATTTTGTCAACGTTGAAGGACCTTGCACATATCCGTCAATATGGTTGTAATCAACAGGGGCCATACGTGCATCGTCTAAGTGGCAGAAATCGTGCCATACGCGATATTTTTCGTTTACCCGCATGTGACACATTTGAACCGGCAAGAAGTATTCCAATACCGGCTGCCAAATTCCACGGTCATATACATCGCGGGCTATCCTGAATATAGACGAAACAGACGAACCGTAATGCACTTGATATAATCCTTCCTCTTTGATATGCGAAAAGTCGAACTTCAGGTAGTTGTAGCGTAAGAACTGTCCCCACTCTACTCCAGCATCCGAAAAAACTTTTTGTTCTCCGGTTTCCGTAATTTTGTAAAGGGTTGGGAGCTCACGATTGCTTTCGCGTTTGTCTATTTCGATGATGGCGACTTTTGGTTGCTCAGGATGATAGCCTATTTGAGAGGTTTGTACTACAGGCTTATATTTCCAATCTTCTACTACATTGGGCGTAATTACCCATTTGATTGCCTCCGTAGTTTTTCCCAGAGCAATGTCGCTACGGACCACGAACCAACCGTTGTTGTGGTTCATCCGCCCGTCATACAATTTTAGTTCTGTTCCCTTGCTCTCGATTACGAACCTGTTGGCGGGGTCGTCTGGACGCACTACAAAACGTCTTCCTATGGCGTAAGGTTCGGCAATAATATCACCGGCCAATATTGGGTTATATCCGCGATGATAGCCCGACAAGCGTTCAAAGTCAGCTTTTCCGTCGGGATTGAAATTGCCGGTATGTGCGTTATTTTCCGGATGCACCAATACAGGAGCATTAGGTTGTTGAGGAAATATACCTTGTTTATCATCCATAATCCATGGCTTACCGAATAATGCACCGGGGAATAACTCCAAATTGAAACCTAATTTACCTATAAATTCTTCCGGAATGGGACGGTCTAAATCGACCGTAACAATTACTGAAACCCCTTCACCTCTGACTGTTACCGTGTAGTTAAATACAAAATCGGGGTAAATCATCGGATTGAAACCGGTTTGATGGTGTGAAGAGTCAGGGAAACTGAGCCATGTTGTAATCGTGTTAGCCGCTTCATCCATTTTCCGCTCACGCTGTTTCGGTACAGGTTGCCATTGCCCGGGCGTAGGTTCAAAGCGTATATCTCCATTGGTTGCTATACGATTACCATGCATAATGATACTCACACCGCTCTGATGCCCTTCGGGATAAATATCGTCAAATGCCATTACATCTACTCCCCGGTTTTGAAAATAACCGGAGTTTATGTTCAGTTTAAATTCTTGGGCATATGCCATTAATCCGCATACACACCACAAAACTAATGTGTAAATCAGTTTTTTATTTAACATTCTGAATATCTTTCAGGAAAAGCGTATGTGGGTCGGCATACATTTGTCTTAATTGTTTATTCGTTTCTTCCCTTTGCTGTTCCATTCTTTCAATCACGTCGGCAGGAAGGGCATATCTTGGAGGAGCATTTCTCCAAGTCAGGAAATAAGACACTTTATATTTTTTCAATATATCAACCATATCTTGGCTGACATTGCCACATTCGCTCAATGCAAATAATTTGCCTTTTTCCTCCGCTGCTCGTGTAGCAAAATTCAACGCCGTATCAACCAATGCATTAAATTCTTCGCCCGAACCATACCAGTCAATAGATAACATATCAATATATTCGTCGCCCGGATACCCGCGCATAAAGTCTTCCAACGAATATACTTTATCGGTATTATAGGCATATAAAATATTATGTAATCCTTTATCTCTTAGATAATTAACAGTATATCTCCACAATTCGGCATATTCTTCGTCGGTACATCTTTCGCGTCCCCACCAAAAGAATGTTCCCGAATGTTCGTGCCACGGGCGAAAAATAAAAGGTATCGGCTTTCCGCCATCGTCAGTCCAAGTCTTGAAATAATCAGCCAAAATATCTAACCATTCGTTGAACATGGCATGGTTTTCTCCACCGGGAAGAATAGATTTTACGGCATTCAGAGAATCTGCTTTTATTTCAAAATCGTTGACTGAATCAGGTTCTGCATACCGTCCTGAAGTGAATTTTTTAATATCCCAAGCCGAACCCGGTCCGTTGGGAGATATAGCGCGACCTGTCCATTGCGAAGTAATCGGATTGGTGGGATGCCAACTAATTGTAATAATGCCGTTCTGTTTGTGAAACCATTTCACTTGCTCAGTAATTTGAGCAAAGGAAATAGAATCGAGACTGCGGTCTCTTCCGGTTTCGATTTCGCCCAATTCAAATCCGGCAACAGCAGGATAATCGCCCACAGCGTCTTTAATGTCCGAACGCCCCGGCTCGTACCACCATGTATGACCGCACATCAAGTCGTCTTGATGACCATACATCACTCCCACATCCTGCAACTTTAACAACCTTTGGAACAACGCTTTAGCCTCAGGAGTAGCCTGAGGGTCGACCGCATGAAATTTTGATGTAGGAGATGAAGTGCAAGCGGTCAAAAAGAAAATAAACGCAATGAGATAACTGTGTTTTTGCATGTCTGTTTAATTTAAGATTTATATTAATAACAAAAGTACGATTATTTTTCATACTACAAAAAACAAATGTACGCATATCAAATGAAATATATTTTAATTTTTTCTTTTATAAATTAAAAAAGGTAAATATTTGAGCAATACTCGTTGGTATTTCTCCTGTTTGTTGTACATTTGCAAAAATTTAAACAAAAATGTTATGATAGGATTATTGATTACTTTAGGTGTCTTAGTGATTTTGGTTTTTTGGGCGGTAGGTAAATACAATTTACTCGTTAGATTGAGAAATAACCGCGAAAATGCGTTTGCAGATATTGATGTGCAACTGAAACAACGGCACGATTTGGTTCCTCAATTAGTGGCTACCGTAAAAGGTTATGCCGCTCACGAAAAAGAAACGCTCGAAATGGTTGTTAATGCGCGCAACGGAGCCATCAATGCTAAAAGTATCGACGAGAAAATCGTTGCCGAAAATGCTTTGAGTTCTGCGCTTGCAGGTTTGAAAGTTACCGTAGAACGTTATCCAGATTTGAAAGCCAACACGAACTTTCTACACTTACAAGAAGAAGTTTCGGATATTGAAAATAAATTGGCAGCAGTACGTCGTTTCTTCAATTCCGCTACCAAAGAGTTGAACACAGCTGTCGAAATGTTCCCAAGTAACATTATCGCCGGAATGTTCGGATTCAAGAAAGAAATGATGTTCGACCTCGGAACAGAACGTAAAACTTTAGAACAAGCTCCTGAAATTAGCTTTTAATCAATGAAATATGTTGGGCTACATACGCAGCAAGTCCGGAATAATTTCCGGTCGACTTTATTGCTTTGCCTGTTTCCTTGTTTAGTAATAGTGCTGACTTTTATTTTCTCCGTACTGCTAACATACTTTACAGCAGATTATTATCGAGAAGAAGTAGACATTTGGGGACGATCCTTGCTGATGGTTCAACATTTGGCACCATTTATACTTGGAGGAGTAGTGGTTTGGTTTTTAATTGCCTATTTTGCAAACACTTCCATTATTCAGGCTGCCACCGGAACACGACCGTTGGAACGTAAAGAAAACAAACGAGTTTACAATTTGGTGGAAAATCTGTGTATGGCACAAGGAATGACCATGCCGAAGATTAATGTCATTGAAGACGATTCCCTGAATGCTTTTGCCAGCGGCATCAACGAAAAAACTTATACGGTCAGCCTTTCTCGCGGTATCATCAACAAGTTGGATGATGAAGAATTAGAGGGGGTTATTGCTCACGAATTATCGCATATCCGCAATCGTGACGTACGCTTGCTGATTGTATCTATCGTTTTTGTGGGTATTTTTGCCATGCTGACGCAAGTTGCAGTCAATGCGTTGCGTTTCGCACCTCTCCGAAGTCGAAACAACGACAGAAACGGAGGCGGGGCAATTGTAATTATCCTAATTGCATTGGTTGTTGCGGCCATCGGTTTTTTCTTTGCTACCCTGATGCGTTTTGCTATTTCCCGAAATCGGGAGTATATGGCCGATGCCGGCGCTGCCGAGATGACACGCAAGCCGTTAGCGTTGGCAAGTGCATTACAGAAAATATCACAAGATCCGGATATTGAGGCCGTAAAAAGAGACGATGTTGCCCAGTTGTTTATCGAACATCCCCGTTCTCACGACAAAGCACAATTTTTGTCCGGAATTTCGGGCTTGTTTGCAACACATCCTCCTATCAAAAAACGAATTGCAGTGTTAGAGCAGTTCTAAACCAGCAAACCTCACGTTTGGAAAATCCGGAACGGATTCAATCTTGGTAGCCCGACGTTTCATGTCGGGCTACCAAGATTGAATCCGTTCCGGATTTTCTAATTTTCAATTTCTTCGACCCCTCCGTGATTGACTATCGTCGGAAGATATGCTATCAGTTTTCAAAGTCGGAGCAATATCGATAATCCCTTCTTTGTAAAGTGCTAATGAGTCTTGAGCAGTTAAAGTCGCATCTTTTACGATCAACGCCGAGTCGATTGTCGGTGCTGAAAATTGAGTAAACCGTACAGCATCAACTCCCTGTTGAACCATATTGTTTATCTGTGTACGAAGATTCAAACGGTTGTTATTAACCATGTTAGTTATATAAGCCTGATGACTTGTGTCTTTATATAATGCTCTTCCAATACCGATTTTCATACTGTCCATATTGTCGAGATCTCCGGAAACATTAACCCCTAAAGCAAATGGAAGAGGCGATTTGAGTACCGATATATGATATTTGAATCTCATATCCAAGTTGTGATCTCCACCTATTGCAACTTTGTAACGATCCATTTGCATTACAAAGGGGTAAATTTTCATTAGATTATCCTTTATAAGTAATTCAACTGAAATGCTATCCACCAAATTCTCCTTGCGGTTTTTAAACTTTAATGTGCGGGCTATTTTCGAGAAGGTTTCTCCGTCGAGAAGTACCATATCTTTGCCTCTTATCCGACAGGCAGCATTCAGGCTCGGCATAATGATATTCATTGTCGAGTCTATGGAAGCTGTTGCTGCTAATTGACTACTTACAAGCCCTTTAAACGATGATAACATCGGAATCAAAGAATCAACCGCAGGAATAATCTTAATAAATTTTTCGACCTGAATGTTCGCAAATTCAAGATCGATACCGAAAGTAATATCTTTTTTACTTCGGGTTGCATAAAGCGCAGTCATGTCAATGACTCCGACATTTGTTTCGGCAACAATATCTTTCAGTTGCAAAACCCTATCGCGTGAGACCAATTCTCCGGTCAGCTTATTTATTGTTATGTCTGCATATTTACCGTAGCCTACATTTAATTTAACATCTACGGAAACATTAGAAGGAACAACAATCAATCTTGGAGCCTCTTCTTTATTTTCATTCTCCTTTTGGATTATCTTTTCGAGTTGATTTTCGTCTTCAACACTTGCCAAGGCTTTTTTGTATTCTTCCGATGCTTCTGAATAAGCTGCTCCGTTGTAAGCAGCTGTGAGTAGTTCGTTTATATTAAGGGTGTCAGCTTGAATATTGGCATCGATTTTCAATCCTCTTCCGGTCGATAATGCCCTGCGAATACCATCAATTTTTCCTGAAAGACTTAATTTCGATTCGCCACTTTTAATAGTCGCATCATGTAATGTTATGTCATTGGTCGTGAAAGCAAGATCAATATTTTGTAACTGAGTTCTTATCGGAAAATGAGGAGAAACAACCCTACCTCCACGCGATTTGATACTTCCGTTTACAGTCCACTCTCGTAACATCGAGCCAAGTTCGGCATCTCTGATATCGATATCTTCCCCTGCAAAATCATCGACACGCCTGTTTGCGGCTCTTTGAGTACGAGCATGAGCAGCCAACGAGTCGCGCTGTATATGAGGATATATCCTTTGAAGCGAATCTAACTGCTGTTGACTTGTCGTTCTTCGCTGTCTTTGAGTAGGAGGAATTTTTGTTGCCTCCAAAGCAATACTTGCATTGCGAACTCCTACACGGTTTCCTGCGGAAAGTAAACTAATCATTCGAGATTCAATATCGAAACGTATTGTCGGCAAGGTTCTGTTTTCTCTCGACGGAAGAATCCTGAAATTACTCTTTACTCCGCGTAAACGCATGGTTGTTGAATCGACACCGGCATATTCCAGTGCATTTGCAGTGACATTTCCTACCATAGGAATAACTTTCGACGTATCTCCGGTTATAATCCCATCGGAAGTGCGCATGGAAAAATCAACTTTGGAAAGCGCAATCGTTTCACGACTCGGCATTCTGAAGCGAGCCGTATCCGATTTTAACTCAATACTTAATAGTCTCGAAACCGCACCTGTAGTTCTGTTTGTTCTTGTATTAGTGGTATTGAGTTCTACAGTTGTATTTCCTGCCATAAGGCTTATCGTATCTTTTGGAATACGAATGAATAATCTATCAGCACTGAATTGCGCCACAAGGTCGTTCTTTGATATATCCTGTGCGTTTAGACGACTTGCCAAGAAAGAACCTTTTACATCAAAAGAGACATTGCCACGAGCAGTAATTCCCAAATCTTCGGGCGCAAATTTTATCAACTCACGCAAATTGGCCGTACCTTGTAGATTCAAAGTAACATTCGGATCACCTAATAAATTTACAACATCAACATTTCCATTGAGAGTCATTGCAAAAGCTTGGAGATTGATGTTTCTGAATTTCACTCTTGTATTTTTAGGAGAAACCGGATCATAATTGAACGATGCATCGATAGCAATGTTATCAATCTTCGAATCTATGTCTTTATAAATCAATTGTCCTTTGGGTATTTTGAAATCTATGGTTATAGCAGGCAATTTTCCGGTTTCATCAAATTTATAAGTTCCTTTTACTGTCGTATTTAAATTAAAATCAATGTTTGTATTTATCTTTTGTATCTCATCTGAAAAATCTTCCGGAACAAGATTCAACAACGATTGTAACGGTAGCGATTCAACTTTGCAATTCAAATCGGAAGTAATATCACCATCCGAAAGAAGAATATCTCCGTTCAATCTTATCTCCGGTAAATTAGCAACTGTCAAAGCAAAATCTTTGAAACCGAAAAAGTTCTTATTATCCGGATCAAGTTTTAATGCCCCATTCAACTTCAACGGCAGCGAATTACAATATTTTTGCTTTTCCACTGTTGCCGAAACCATTGCTTTGATCAGCAAATCGTATTCCCGTCTTGAGTCAACGACACTGACAGACGCAGAATCAATGGCCAAAGAGGCATTAATATCGCTGCTTTCTATATCGGCATTTACCTTAACTTTAGAACATACGAATTTGTTGATTTCTAATTTCTCTAAGTCGGGAGTGATATTTCCCTTGAGAAACAATCTGCCGATGGATGCTTGTAAAACCATGGAATCAGGACGAGAATTGTAAGTTAAAGTGGCAGGGCCTCGAATGGAAAAACGGTCGATATTCAAGTCTAACGGAGGCGTTTCCGTATCATCATCTGTTTCGCTTGGCGTGTAAATTTCCCAATTAGCACGTCCCGAAGGAGAAACGTAGGCATTTATGCTTGGTTGTGAAATCCTGATACGTTGTATGTTGATTTTCGATCGCAGCAGGTCTTTAATATTGAGCGATATCATAAACTCGTTGAAACGCATCAGTGTATCAATGCCTACCGGGTGTTCGGATAAAAATGCGGTATCGCTTTGCATGGCATGAGAGATTATTTCTCCTTTAACCAATTTGACGCTTACCATCGGAAACTCTTCAAACAATGATACCTTAACCGAATCGAAATTTACTGTTGCATCAAGGTATTCGGTAGAGTATTTATTGACAATCGGTGTAAGCCTTGCCGGTGATAGAAAATACAAAAACAAGAGAAAAGCAATCCCAACAACACCGATTATTGTTAATATCGAAATGCTTATCCATTTAACTGTCTTTTTCATAAGCTCAATATCAATTAATATTCTACAAATATAGCTTTTTTTTTACATTTTCTCTTATTGTTTTTCGATAAATAATTTGCTTTATTCAAAAAATTGTCCTTATATTTGCACCTCGAAAAACAATAACTAAATTTAAGACATTTGAAAATGAGAATCCTTTTTTTATCACTTATTTTGTTGCTTTCGGCAACTGTTTCTTCTCAAAATTTCACAGGAAAAGTGCTCGATGAAAAGAAAAATCCGATTATCGGAAGTACTGTTTATATTCGCGAAAACAAGCAAGGATTGGTTTGTAACGAAACTGGTGCTTTCCAGATAAATCTACCTGCCGGAAATTACCACTGTGAAATCCGTTGTTTGGGCTACGAACCGGATTCATTATTTATACGAATCACCGGTGCAGAAAAAGTATATAAAGAAATAACCTTGCGTTCTAAATATTTTAATTTAGCCGAAATAGTCGTTGATAACAAGGAAGATCCGGCCTATGCTATTATGCGAAAAGCGATAGAAAAAGCCCCGTTTCATTTGGCAAGAGTTAAGGCTTATACCTCGGAGGCTTATTTGAAAGGGTCGGGTAAAATCACAGATATACCCAAGTTTGCTACAGTAGCAGTCTCTAAGGATAATAAAAGTGAAATAGAAATGATTAAAGATCAACTGTTTTTACAAGAGTCTTTTAGCGAAATCAAATTCACAAATCCTGATAAATATGAGCAGAATGTATTGGCTTTTTCAAGCACTGTTCCGGATAATTTAGACCCAAAAGATGTGATAATGGTTGTTACCGGCAGCTTATATAATCCGGAATTCGGAGGATTTGTTTCTCCGCTTAACCCTAAAGCATTCAATTATTATAAGTTTAGATATGAGGGATTTGACGAAATAGATGGAGATAATATCAACAAAATAAAAATTATTCCCAAACTTAAAGACCCTCAGCTAATGAGTGGTTATTTGTATATTGCCGACAACACATGGGATATTCGTCATGCCGAATTGATGACTACAAACATAGTAGGTTCCCTTACTTATAACATTTCTTACAATGATATTCAAAGTGGCATATTCATGCCTATTGCCTACACTACACACTTCGAAATTTCAGCTTTTGGTGTAAAAGGTTTTCTCGATTATTTATCGTCCATCAAATATACTTCAATCGAAATCGACGAAACATTGGTTGATTCGAGAAAAATTACCAAGCAGAAAAAAGCGAAGGAAAGTTTGGAAATAAAACCTGATGATAAATATAAAATTGAATCCGATTCTTTGGCATTGAAACGAGATTCTTTATACTGGAGTGATATTCGTGTCATTCCATTAAACACCGAAGAATTAAAAAGTTATGAGAAAAAAGATTCCATCCAAATGTACGTTGATTCTTTGAGAGAAAATCGGAATAATCGCAAATTTAAACCATCTGATATTATATTTGGAGGTCGTATCGGAGGTGATTCTACCAAGGTGTATTTCAAATTTGGCGGCTTGATTAGTGCGGTTCCTAATTACAGTTTTGTTGATGGATTTTGGTTGGGTCAAAAAGTGGAACTTGGCATTAAAAGAAACGAAAATTCGTTACTGAAAATAACTCCTTCGGCTTATTGGACAACCGCCCGTAAAGCTTTGATTTGGGATGTCGATATGTCGCTTACTTATGCTCCTCTCAGATTGGGAAAAGTGAGTGTGAGTGCAGGTTCCCGAACAGAAGATTACAACAATATGAATGGTAAAAGTCCCATTGGAAATGCGCTTTATTCGTTGTTTTTCGGCATGAACAGTTCTCGCTTTTATGAAAACAACTTCCTGAATATCAGCAATCAAATTGACATTGCCAACGGACTAAATCTAACTTTAGGATTAACCATTGCAGAGCGAAATCCGTTACAAAATCATACCACATTTAGTTTTTGGGGCAAACCCGAAGATGCTAAACCCAACATTCCCACTTATAATGAAAGTCTGAACGAACAATTCACCGGATTAAACCGGTATTCAATCGGATTGAAATATACTCCGGAATCGTATTATTCAATAGATAAAGGGAAAAAGAGGTATCTAAAATCGCGTTTCCCAACATTTTCTTTAGCTTATACCCAAGGAGTTTCCGGAATTATGGATAATTCTTCCAACTTTTCAAGATTGGAAGGATCCGTTTCTCAATTTATTTCTTTGGGATTTTTTGACCGGTTGATGTATGATGTAAGAGGAGGAGGTTTCTTGAATACAAACAGTTTCAACTATATCGATTACAAACATTTTAACAGTGCATACGACTTGCTTACTACTAAATCGTTTATTTCGACTTACGCATTGTTAGATTTTTACAATTATTCGACCTCCAAACATTGGGCGCAAGCGTTTGTAACTTACAATACCAATTATCTACTATTGAAACGATTATCTTTCTTACAGGGTAAATTTTTCAGCGAATCGCTTCATGCTCGATTTTTGTATACTCCGGACAAGCCTTACCACAATGAGTGGGGTTATTCGGTAGGTATTCCAATGGTAGGCGAAGTCGGTGTTTTTACCTCATTCGACTCATTCAAACATGTTGCTTGGGGATTTACCGTATCGCTTGGAATTTTCCAATTATTCGGAGGAAATTAATCCAAACTGCGAACCAAGCGGAAACCGATACCGGGGTCGCGGTCATCGGTCGTACCATGAATCCGGTTTGAAACGCTTGCACGCACAGGATAATCAATCCAACCGCCTCCGCGTCCCACACGGAAAGAGCCGGAAGAAGGTCCTTGCGGGTTGGTTTGTGTATCGCTACTATAATTAGCGTACCAATCGTTGCACCATTCATACACATTACCGCTCATGTCGTAAATACCCAATTCATTGGGCGATTTTGTGCCTACGGTGTGCGTTTTATCTTTGCTGTTGTAAGTATGCCATGCAACGTTGTCCGCGGTATTGCTGCCGCTGTATTTGTAACCTTTACTTCTGTTACCGCCCCGAGCCGCAAATTCCCATTCAGCCTCAGTAGGTAAACGGTAATGCTTGCCTGTTTGAGCATTCAACTTGCCGATAAATTCCTGTACTTCATTCCAACTCACGCTTTCCACCGGCAGATTATCTCCTTTGAAATTAGAAGGATTACTGCCCATTATGGCCTTCCATTGCGCTTGTGTTACTTCGTATTTCCCGATATAAAAACCATCGACGGTTACCTGATGAGCAGGTTTTTCCCATTTCATACAGCAGTTGAAACACTCCAAAGCACATCCCATCATAAATGTTCCTCCTTCAACAAACACCATTGGAGGTTCGATAGACTTAGTCGTTGGGGACTTACTTGTATTTTTTTGAGCATTACCAATAGTTGCCGTTAATGTAAATACTACTAATAATAGCGTCGTTTTTATACCTTTCATATTCATTTGTAAATTAATTGCTTATAATGATTTTCTGCGTATAACTATGTCCACCGGGTACAATAAGTTTCACAACATACAATCCTGAAGAAAATTCGGAAAAGTCTATTGGGGTGTATTGTTGAGTCAGTGAAGTTTGGTAACACAAGCGACCAAACGCATCAAAGATTTGAAGCGTATAAGGCATGTCGAACATTTCCGAAGATATTGTAACGGTTGCCATTTTCCGCACCGGATTGGGGTAAACAGAAAAACTCTCCTCTTTTGTTTTCGTTTGAATTCCGGTGAAATAACCATCAAATTTAGCATAGTGGTTCAGAAGGGCAAAGTTAACCTTTCCTACCTCTTGCACGTACTCAAAGTTGGAATTTTTACAAAGGTCATTCTTCGTATGATAATAATCAGTGAAAAAATATTCTATAAAAAAAACTGACTTGATACCTTTTTTTGCATACTCCCAACTATCACTGGCTTCACGCGAACTATTATCGTTACCTTGAGGTAAAACAGGCGTAATTGTGGAATATTCCCTACACATATCAGCGGCATGGTTAGCCTCCGGAACAGCATTGTTATACCAATGAATATTAATGGTGTAGTCTTTATTCTCAGGTTGACAAGAAACCATATCGTTGTTAATCATAATAACTACATCATCACCTTCCGTAATACGACGTTTCGCATCATAAGCACCACCATACAAACCGATTTCTTCGGCATCAAAAGCGAGCAGGTCAATGCGGTTTTGCGGTTTCAATTGGTATTGGTGCATAATTCTTGCCATTTCTATCATAATCGCTACACCTGAAGCGTTGTCGTCAGCGCCCGGAGACAGCTCCTTATTGAGAACATACCCTCGTAATGGATTATATACTAAATTGATAGCATCCAAATGAGCCCCTATAATTACGATAGAATCAGGATTCTCCGTACCTTCAATGGAACCTCTTACGTTGTAGCAGTAGCCGCGGAAAAGCTTCCATGAATCGAACCAAATCGTACTCTCGACATAAAAAGAATCAATAACAGTATTGGCAACTCCATAATCGACAAGCCTTTGCTGAATGTATTCGGCCACATGCTTGTTTCCTTTGGGAGCATAACGAGTTGTAAAATTTTCCAAATCCTGCATTGTCCTGTTAATAGAATCTTTGTGAACATAAGGAAGATAATCTGCAGTTTCAATCTTTGTCTGTCCGAAAGCGGAAAAGATGAAAGAGATGATAATTATAAAGGAAAATAGACTTTTTCTCATCTGCAAAATTTTTTACAAAAATACGCTTTTTTCAGGTCTTATGCTAATTTTGTAGAATAAACATTTAGACACGGTCAGTTCATTTTTTCTCTTTATTCACAATTCCTTGAATATCTTCGGCAGTGAATCTCCCAGTCATTCGTATAATTGTAGATTCACCTTCATCTTCTACACTCATAACTAACTCTTTGAAAATATCTTTGTCTTTTTGAACATAGAAAGTAACGTTTTCATTGCCATCTTTGATTTTCATTAAAACTTCATACGTTTTATTTTCCTTAAAAGAGTTTATAACGGTCTTCATCAATTGAACTCCTCCCTTTTCTTCACTAGTATAAATTTCCAGTTGCTCTAATTTATTGATTAACTCTTTGATGTCTACACCGTTGGCATTGATGTCCATGTTAGGAGCTAAACTCAAAAGTCCTTTTGAAATAAAAACTGTGGTAACTTTTTTATCGTTTGATAATTTCTCAAATGGATTTTTTGTTTGAGCATTAGCCGATAAAAAACAGGTTACTAAAACAAGGGCGATAATTAAATTTTTTGCTTTCATAATTGTAAATTTATTTGAATGTTTTATTAATAATTTCATTTGTTTTTTCGATATTACCAACAGCCATTGCCAACTGGTCAATACCTTTATTATAATTGGCAGAAAATAATGCCAATGCTTTTTGTGCTTCTATGGCTGCTCCTTCGGGATTGTCGAATGTATCTTTATATTGCGTATGTTGCGATGCGAATGCTTCTTTGTCGTTATTATGATGGAACAATAATCCAAATGAAACTAACAACAGGAAACTTGCAGCAACACTACCTGCCCAAAGCCATATTTGTCTTTTTGAAACATCCACTTTAGCTGTTTCTTCATTTGCAAGCGTACCGATTAATTCAGAGAGCTTGGTTTCGAGATGAGAATGCTCCGGCAAAGAGTTATCTTGATAGAATTGAAGGAATATTTCTTTCTCTTTTTGCAATTCTTCGAGAATAGATTCGCTTTCAAAGTAATGTAGCAAAAGTTGTTCCTGTTCAACGCAAGTTTCTCCGTTATAGAAATCCTCCAATAATTGTTTTATTTCTTCTGTTTTCATTGTTCTAATTTTAAGTACTCGTCTTTAATCATTTTTCTGGCTCTCGAAAGTATCACTTTGATATTTCCTCTTTGCAATCCGGTAATTTGCTCTATTTCTTCGTCGGAATAACCATCCCAGTGTTTCAGTTTCAATACTAATTGTTGCTGTCCGGATAGTTTACTCATCAATAAGGAAACATGATTTAATTGGTCTAACTGTTCTACTTCGTTCGATAAAGAAATGCTCGACGGTATATTGTAGTCGTACTCTGTCAACAAATCATTTTTTGTTTTCCTGAGAAAATCCAAACAAGTATTCTTCAGCACAATAATGGAAAAACTTTCTGCATTGGAAATATGTCCTATTTCATGACGTTTTGTCCAAAGTTTAATATACGTTTCCTGAATAATATCCTCGGCATCATTTGCATTCGAAAGTATCCGGTAAGCGATACAGAACAATTTCCTGTGAAACGGAAGAAATAATTGTTTAAAAGCGTTTTCGTCCATTATTATTTCAATTTCACTTGTCCATCCATCAATTTGGATAATTCTTTTTCTGAAATTTTTCCTTTTAACCGGATAATTGTCGATTCTGTTTCTTCCATACAAAAGATAATGATTTCACGAATCTTGTTACCATCTTTTTTAAAGACAATTTTTACATCATCTCCACCATCTTTTACTCTAAGCAAAGTTTGATAGTTTTCGTCGTCTTTGAGGAATTTTATTTCCTCTTGAAATTGTTTGTGTTTTTCATTGGAATTGTCGTCTAACGTATAAACTTCTATTCCTTTAACGCCTTTCAATACCGGAACTCCATCCATTTTTCCGGATAATTTAATCAACGACATCCAAAATCCACCGATTTTTACTTTTTCTACTCCATCGACATTCGAAAAATTGTTTATGAATTGTCCTACATTTTGTTGACAAAACAAATTAGATTGTCCCAACAGGAAAATAAAAGCGATACTTACTAAATACTTTTTCATGGTAAAATGAATTAATAAAATGAATAATTATCGACAATTGACAGTACTATCAACTTGTCTTCAATTATAAGACGAAGTTAATCGAAAAAAGGTAACAAGTAACGTAGATTAATCTATTTCGAATATCTTTCTTGCTCTGATTTTATGTTTTGCAAAACATCATCTACTGTAGATTGCAGTTCAGGAGGAATGCGTAACAATAGATTATTTTCTTTTTCCTTGCCGTTTAATATTTGACTTACGTAATACAGTACCGTATATTGCTCTTGTAAGCGTTTGCCAAATTCTGCATGATGAAAGAGCTTATCTACCAAGCTTTTTTGATGATGAATAAGTAAACGCTCTATAAAATTTGCATCTTCTTCGTTTTTTATACAAACGGCTATTACTCTTTCTTCTACGGCATTAAATACGCCTGCCCATATTTCTATAATGACTTTCCAACTTCTTTCATTTTTGTATTGACTGATATATTGTTTTGCCTGTTTTTTGTTTTTATTTTGAGCATAATATAGTACTGCTAAAGTAAAGATAGCATCATTATTTCCCTCTTTAATAGCCTGTAAAAAATATTTTTCGGATAAATCAAATCTTCCTAGTATGCCATACAAACCGCCTAAATTGAATATTGCATCAACATCTCCTTTTTCAATTGCTTGCAAATAATATTGTTCAGCTAAATCGTATTTTTCTTGATTATAGTACAAATTTCCTAAATTGAACATTGCAGCGACATTTTCTTTTTCAATCGCCATCAAATAATATTTTTCGGCTAAATCAAATAATTCTTGGTCTTCATAGATACAGCCTATAATATTTTCTTTTCTCCCATCTTCATTTTCAATAGACCTGTTTATAAAATCAATGGCTTGTTGATAATTTGTTTTTTCTATATGTTCCGATTTTTTAATAATTTCTCTTATTGTTTCGGGTAATTGTATCATATAATTACTAATAGTATCTTTTAAATCTGCTTTTGTAAGGTCTATCATTTCATCTCGTAAATAAGTACTTGTATGTTTGCTTTGACTTAGTGCCTTGGTAAGTATTAACCCATTTCTGCCAGATATTTTATGTGTTTTTAAGTTTTCAATATGCTGACGAGTAATTTCTTGCAGTTCTTGCTTATCATACCAACACTCCAAAAATTCGCTTACCCAACGGGCTTTGCGTTTTTGTTCAGGATTGCCTTGCGTAACTATCAGCCACATATTAAAAAAGCGTTCGCCAATGCGATAGAGATTGTTGCGTTTGTCTGTAGCAATGGTTTCTACTATTTTTCTGTCGGTTAGCGTGTTGAGGTCGGCGGCTACACGCTTGCTCTCCATTCGGCATTGCTCGGCAATTTCTTTGGTAGAGGCAGCCTCCCACATAAACGCCATTTCGAGTATTATTTTGCGCATTGGTGCAGTTTGATTAAGCAACCGCTCTTGATATAGAGGCGTAACTTCATCCATTACCTTTTGCAAAAAACAATATGCTTCTTCCGGTTTTTCTGTTTGCAATACCAATTTCAAAAATAACAGCATCGTTCTCGGTAGTCCGTCGGTGAGCAAACGAATGTTTTCTACTTTTCCCGGATTATTTTGTAAAAAATCTTTTATTTTTTCCCTTTCATCATCGCTGAAATCCAACGAATCGCTCCAATGGTTGAGCAAGCGGAAAGCCTCTTCGCTTGTCAATGTTTCCAAACGATGCCGGCGGAAAAATTCGTAAAACGGTTGGTCGTAACTCCAAAAGTGTTCGTCCATTCGGGTACTTGCAGCAATCAGCACGAGGTCATGGTAATTGATAAGTGTTTCGCGCAACAAATTACCATCATCTGAAAAATTGCCGACAATACGGTCGAAATTATCTAAAAGCAGTACAGCTTTTTTCTTTTTAGTTTCACAGAAATGGTGAATTTCGCTGTATAAATAGCGCGTATATGCTTGTTCGTCTCCAAATTCAGAAAAACTTTTCGCCTCAAATTTTTCTTCGCTCCAATAGTATAATTCTTTCAAAACCTGCTCCCACAAATCCATTAAGCGATAAACTCCTGCTTGTTCTTCTGCTAAATTCACAGGAATATATTTTGTTTTCAATTTTTCATTTTCGGCAATTTCTACTTCTATGCGTTTGAGCAAAGTAGATTTTCCGCTGCCACGCCTACCTAATATAAGTTCGTGTTGAACAGAGTCGCCCGACTTCCGCTTTTCCAATGTAGAAATAATCGTTTCGTATTCTGCCGTGCGGACAATAAAACCCGCTTTAATGCTTTCGTAATTATCCGCATTTGAATTTTGATATATTGATAACATAATATTCTGATATTAAGTGTTATAAATTGGGTTATTTCTTTTCCAAAACGCACTCAAAAACGGCGAAATAAAGAGATATTTATTTTCAAATTCAACAATATATCCATCTTTCTCCAACTCGTTGATAAATTCCATATAATCGGCTGTTTTTTCGTACTTTACGGCTTTGTCGTAAATTTCCTGCACAGAAATATACTCCTTGTGTGCAGTGTGTTTAAGTATTTCATTTACGAAATCAAAATCCATCGGCGGCATATAATTCTGCAAACGTTTTTTCCAATCATTAAAATAATCGTTGTTTTTAACCACCGTGTCAAACGCAGCATCAATGCTTTGCGTCGTGATTTTCGGATTGTTTGCTTTTTTTGCCTGTCTGTCTATTTCGTCAATCAGCAAATTGATAAAATACGGTACAAAATATTGTATTTTATTGAGTAGATGTTTTTTAAGTTTTGAGCTGTAGGTTATCGTTGCACCTTTTGTTGCCCAATCAATGTAGCTGTGCGCTTCATTATCAGACAACGGTTCAAAAACAACTTTTGCCAAATCATTTAAATCAGAATTCCTTGTTTCAATTTTTTCCACCACATAATGAATACCAATCGAACCGGCAAGAACGAATTTTACTTTTTTGCTCATTTCGGGTTGCTGCCGCCAATGCCGCAAAGTTTTCAGAATGGATACAGCATCTTTTTCATTGATATTAAATAACACTTCAGGAAGTTCATCCAACAACAAAACGATGTTTTCCATTTCTGCATTACCATTTATTTCTACAAGTAAAGCATTAGTTTCTTTTAAAAAGTCGGTTGGTTTGTCTTCAAATACTATACCGTCTTTGCGAATTTCAATTATCGATTTGGATTTTACAAAATTTTCAAACCATTTTTTTACTTTTTTTGTTTTACTCAAACAATTCAAAAGCATCATATAAACTCGCTCATAAAATTTGTCAGCCGATGTTATACTTTGAATATTTTGAAAAAATATTTTATAATTGTCTATGGGATTTTCTTCCATATACCGCATTATAGAAGTTTTGCCAACGCGACGAGGTGCTGCAAGCAAAACAGAATTACCTTTTTGCAATTCGTCCCAAATTTCTTCCACAATATTGTCGCGGAGATAAAATTCATTACCTACGGCAACGGTGCCAATAGGAAGTTTACAGCTTTTCCAGTCCTTATTCATAATTCTTTCTTTTTTAGCTTAACAATAAAATCATTGCTAATTAAATTCAACAATAATTTTACTGCTAAATTTATTCAGCAGCAAATTTACTGCTAAATTTTAAACTTCCAAATATTTTTGCAAAAAAGTTGAACACGAGAAAATACAAGAATATTTTACTGTGTTTATACGGGCAGAATTTCAATCCAATAATCATCCGGATCGTTGATAAAATACAGTCCCATCGATTCGTTTTCGTAACAAACACATCCCATTTCTTTGTGAAATTTGCGGATTTCGTCGTAGTTACCGGAAACTCTCATGCAAAGGTGTATTTCATTGTCCCCTAAATTGTATGGTTTTTCCCAATCTCGAAGCCAAGTCAATTCGAGGAAAAATCCGGTTGAACCATCGGTCAGGAAAGTAAGGATAAAAGAGCCATCTTCAGCTTTCTTTTGGCGCAATACTTTTAATCCTAATGCTTTTTCATAGAATGCAATACTTTTTTCAAGATCCAATACATTGAAATTGTAATGATCGAATTTACTTTTTATTTCCATAATATATTCAATTTACACTACCCCTAAATCCCCTAAAGGGGACTTTGGTGCAGCTATATTATCATTTTTGTATAATTAAATTTCATTTTTATAATTGAACTAAGGTCTATCACTCATAAAGTCCCCTTTAGGGGATTTAGGAGTAAACACACTGCCCTTTATGCGTTATTTCTGCAAACCGAACTCCTTTGCTTTCTGCATAACCTTTGAACGCTGCTGCCTCGTGATATTTTTCTCCAAAGTGCATGGGAATAAATAAACCGGTTCTTATACGATCTATAAATTGCTGCGCACCAAGCATGTAGTCTTTTCCTAAGCGAGCATCGACAGGAAACATTGCCACGTCAATATAGTCAACATCTTTGGCCAAATCGTAAAGTTCCAAAAGATAATTATCCTCTGCCTCTCTAATTTCTTCCGGAGTAGATTCTTCTTTCCAATGCCAGTTGTTCAAATCGCCTGCATGAAAAATCCTTTTACCGTCTAATTCTATCAAAAAAGAAACGCCTATATCTGTCGAACCGAAAGCTTTAATTTTCAATAAATTATCCTGATAAACAGCATACTTATCCAAATAAACGGCATCTTCGCTTTTCGCCTTACCTGCATCTAAAATATCTTTCGAAAAGACATACTGTATATCGGGGTGATTTTCTTTCCAAGTTAATATTTCAGAATTGAAATGATCGGGATGAGCATGAGATGACAATACATATAATTTTACGGAACGATTCAATAATTGCTCGTGAACAATGCCTTCATATCGTTTAACTCCCGAATCCCTGAAGTAATCAATTATAATTGTAATATTTTGATATTCAATCGCAAAACCACTTTGATAAATATAAGTTATTTTCATCTGTTTTTATTATAATTCACAAAATTATGAAATAAATCCATAAACTCTTGACTTTTATTCTCTTTTTCGTAACTTTGCGGTTCAACAAAAAACAATCCAAAAAAGTATTAAATTACATAAATTAAGTGAAGACATGAAAAACTTATTTTCAGTAAAAGACCAAGTGGTCGTTATCACCGGTGGCTCCGGAATATTGGGAGAGTCGATGGTGCATCACTTTGCTGAGCAAGGAGCTAAGGTAGTTATTCTTGACAGAAATGAAGAGACAGGAAAAAATTTGGAGAAAGCTGTGTGCGCAAACAGCGGTGAAGCATGGTTTCTTTATACCGATGTTTTAAACAAAGAAGTGTTGGAAAAAAACTACACCGACATCATGGCAAAATATGGTCGAATCGACGTATTAATCAATGGCGCCGGAGGTAATATGCCCGGAGCTACCATTGCTCCCGACAAAACTATTTTCGATTTGGAAGTAGATGCATTCAAAAAAGTGGTGGATTTGAATCTTTTCGGTACTATCCTTCCTTCAATGGTTTTCACCAAAGCAATGGTAAAACAGAAAAAAGGATGTATTATCAACATTGCATCCGAATCAGCAATTCGTCCGTTGACGCGCGTTGCCGGATATGGAACCGCAAAAGCCGCCGTTGTAAATTTCACTCAATACATGGCCGGCGAATTGGCAACCAAATTCGGAGAAGGATTAAGAGTCAATGCTATCGCTCCCGGATTTTTCTTGACAGAACAAAATCGCACCTTATTAACAAATCCGGATGGTTCGTATACCGATAGAGCTAAAAACATTCTTGCACATACTCCTTTCAGACGTTTCGGAGAACCCGAAGAATTGCTGGGAACTTTGCAATGGTTAGCGAGCGACGCCTCTAAATTCGTAACAGGAACATTAACCGTTATCGACGGTGGTTTCGATGCTTTCTCAATTTAACTCCCCACCCCCCCTAAAGGGGGAGTTAGGACAGCTAAATTATTCATTATACTGCGCCAAGTCTCCTTTAGGGGATTTAGTGGTAAAAATAACAAATATATAATATGAAACTGAAAGAAAATTATAAATGGTCATTGATAGTACCAACCAGTATGGGAATTCGCCTGACACCGGTTGCTCAAGGTCAACCTATTCATAAAAGTGATAACTTGTTTATGCAAGCAACAAGTGCAGAAACAAATGTAGCAAGTGTTCCTGCTTATTTAGGATTGCCGGTTAAAGTGTTAACCACTTTTGTTAAAGGCAGTCCGATTGCACAATTTATTAAAGATAACTTGCGCAGTCGCAACATGGAATATGAAGGTGCAGAAGTGGCACAAGGTGGCCCTTGGGGATTCCGTCATCAAATTAATATTGCCGACAGTGGTTTCGGTTCCCGCGGACCTCGCGTTTGGAACGACCGTGCAGGCGAAGTTGGTCGCACATTGAATGTAAATAATTTTGATTTGGATCGCATCTTTGGAGAGGAAGGTGTACAAATACTGCACCTTTCGGGTTTGATTGGAGCTTTATCTCCCGAAACAAGCCGTTTTTGTTTGGAATTGGCGCGTGCTGCTAAAAAATATGGTGCAAAAATTTCTTTCGACCTGAACTACAGAGCTACTTTCTGGGAAGGAAGAGAAGAAGAATTGGGTAAAATTTTTAGAGAAATTGCGTCTGTTTCTGATATTTTGGTTGGGAACGAAGAAGATTTTCAGCTTTGCTTGGGTATTGAAGGTCCCGAAGCCGGAGGTAAAGACATTGCTGCTGAAATCGAAAAATTCAAAGGAATGATCCGGAATGTAAAGAAAGCATATCCGAATGTTACTGTATTTGCCAATACATTGCGCGAGGTGGTTAATGTAAATAATCACTTGTGGGGTGCTATTTTATTGGCCGGAGAAGAATGGCATGTGATTGAACCACGCCCAATCAGCGTACTTGACCGGATTGGAGGAGGCGACGGTTTCGTAGGAGGCTTACTTCACGGAATATTGAGAGGTTGGGAACCCGAAAAATGGGTACAGTTCGCATGGGCAACTGGAGCCTTAGCAACTACTTTCATCACCGACTACGGACAACCTGCTGATGAAGACCAGGTTTGGAGTATTTGGAAAGGAAACGCAAGAGTTTTAAGATAAAATAATTATGATATATTTTGAAAGAGGTTCAACAGAGATTGAATTGACTTCCAAAGACCTGAAAAAAGGTCTTGATGAAGCACTCGAAAAAATAGGCAAAAAGGAAAAAGTGCTTGTTATTCCGCCCGACTACACTCGCTTGCCAAGTCGCGCAGGTGAACTCACTGAGTTTGCATGGCAATATTACGGAGACGCTCTTACCGATGTGTTACCTGCTCTCGGCACTCACACACCAATGACCGACAGTCAAATTTCGCACATGTTCGGTTCGTTGCCAGCCTCGCTTATTCGTGAACACGATTGGCGCAACGATGTGATTACACTCGGATATGTTCCTGCTGAATATGTGAACGAAGTGTCGGAAGGGGCAGTAAATTATCCTTGGCCTGCACAAGTAAACAAATTGCTCAACGAAGGTGGTTTCGACCTGATACTTTCAATCGGCCAGGTCGTTCCTCACGAAGTGGTGGGAATGGCTAATTACAACAAAAATATCTTTGTTGGTACGGGTGGTGTTGAAGGCATCAATAAAAGCCACTTTGTGGGTGCAGCTTACGGAATGGAACGTATGATGGGACACTCCGATACGCCTGTTCGTCGCATTTTTAATTATGCTTCCGAACATTTTGCCGCTCACTTACCTATCGTATATGTGCAAACAGTTGTTGGATTAGACAAAACCGACGGTAAAGTGAAATGTCGCGGATTGTTTATCGGTGACGATTTTGAAGTTTTCAATTTGGCAGCAAAACTGGCACTTGAAGTAAATTTTGAAATGCTCGAACGTCCACTGAAAAAAGTAGTAGTTTATCTCGACCCTACCGAATTCAAAAGCACTTGGCTCGGAAACAAGGCAATTTATCGTACCCGAATGGCAATAGACGACGACGGTGAATTGATAATCATTGCACCTGCCCTCAAAGAGTTTGGCGAAGATAAAGAAATCGACCGCCTTATTCGTAAATATGGTTATAAAGGTACGCCTACAACGCTCAAAGCCTGTGATGATAACGAAGAATTGCGCAACAATCTGAGTGCAGCCGCCCATCTTATTCACGGTTCAAGCGAAGGACGTTTCAACATTACTTACTGTCCGGGACGCGGTGCGGAAAATCTTACACAAGCCGAGATAGAAAGCGTAGGTTTCAATTATGACATTATTGATGAAATAACAGCCCGTTACAATCCGAAAATGCTGAAAGACGGATTTAACACTTTGCCCGACGGTGAGGAAATATTTTATATCTCTAATCCGGCTTTAGGCTTGTGGGCTTATCGCGAACGTTTTAAATGATATATGAGAAAACTTAAAATAGTTACCGATGATAAAATTCCTTTTCTGAAAGGAGTTTTAGACCCTTATGTGAATGTCGTTTATTTACCCGGCTCCAAGACAACAGCTGCCGATGTCGCAGATGCTGATGCGATTTTTACACGAACTCGCACGCACTGCAATAAGGGATTGTTGCACGGAAGTAGTGTCCGGTTAATTGTAACGGCTACAATCGGTTACGACCATATCGATACAGCTTATTGCGAAGCAAATGGCATTCGGTGGATCAATGCTCCCGGATGCAATTCCTCGTCTGTTCAGCAATATATTACCGCGTCTTTATTGGTGCTGGCAAAAGAAAAAAAGATGAATTTACCGGATATGACGCTGGGAGTAATCGGAGTAGGAAACGTGGGCAGTAAAGTAGCGAAAGCAGGAGCTGCTTTGGGCATGCGTGTGCTACTGAACGACCCTCCGCGCGCAGAATCGGAGATCGGCCTGAGCCAAAAAGAAGGCGATGCAACATTTACTTCGCTGGAGCAGTTGCTAAAAGAAAGCGATGTTGTTACCTGTCATACGCCTTTAACAAAAGACAGTCCCTACCCGACTTATCATTTGTCATCATACGATTTTTTTGACCAAATGAAAGACGGTTCAGTATACATTAACTCTGCTCGTGGCGCGGTAACTGATTCTGCCGCATTGAAACAAGCCGTTCAATCAAAACTTTCCGCCTATATATTAGACGTTTGGGAAGGAGAACCTAACCTCGATTTAGAATTGTTGAAAAACGCTTTGATAGGTACTCCCCATATTGCAGGTTATTCTTCCGACGGAAAAGCCAACGGAACAGCAGTCTGTGTTCGTGAGTTTTGCCAATTCTTCGGCTTGGACGTTTTACATGACTGGTATCCGGATGCCGTTCCGGCACCTCCCATGCCGACTATTATCAGCATCGATTGCACAGGAAAAACTGCACAGCAAGTTTTTTATGAGGCAGTAATTCACACCTATCCGATTGAGGAAGATAGCTTGCGTTTGAAACAAACTCCTACCGATTTTGAGAAACAACGAGGAGATTACTGGATTCGCCGTGAATTTAGTAATTTTACTATACAACTTAAAAATCATACGGAAACGATAGTTAACGGACTTCGCTTTTTAGGTTTTAAAATAAAGAATTGAAAAGATGATTAAATTAAACAAAATATAAAAACATGAAAGAGAATCTCAAGTCATTTTTAGTGTCGGCTATTCTTTTTGTCAGCTTGCTGTTTTCTTGTACACAAGGAACACAGCGAGAAAGAGTTGATTTCAAAAAGTTGTCTCAAAATCCCAATACGATTATCATAGATGTTCGCACACCAGAGGAATTTGCAACAGGTCATATAAAGGAATCTGTTAATATTCCACTGCAAGTATTGCCTGATTCCGCTGAAAATCTAAAAAGATTTGAAAATATTATTCTCGTCTGCCGTTCAGGGAATCGTAGTGGAAATGCAAAACTCATGTTAGAGAACAGGGGATTGGAAAACATTTATAATGGTGGTAGTTGGGCTACCTTTCAGAAATATCATTTATCGGAAACACAGTAATTAAATTTAAGAAAAAACAAATATTTGTTTGCAAACAATTGATGAACTTGACAACATCATTATAGAAAAAAATTGATAAATGAGAAATCATATTTATACAAAATATTCATTAATTCAATAATAAAATAAAAATGAAAAAATTAGCAGACATTGGATTGATTGGTTTAGCCGTAATGGGCGAAAACTTAGTGCTTAATATGGAGAGTAAAGGATTTACGGTAGCTGTTTATAACCGTACAGTCTCCAAAGTAGATGATTTTGTGAATGGTCGCGGTAAAGGGAAAAACTTTATAGGTGCCAAGTCGATTGAAGAATTATGCAAATCGCTCGAACGTCCTCGTAAAGTGATGATGCTGGTTAAAGCTGGTCAGGCTGTGGATGATTTTATCGAACAAATCATTCCTCATTTGGAACCGGGTGATGTGATTATTGACGGCGGAAACACGCATTTCCCCGACACAATTCGTCGCACAGCGTATGTGGAAAGTAAAGGTTTGTTGTATATCGGTACAGGTGTATCAGGTGGTGAAGAAGGCGCGTTAAAAGGCCCGTCGATGATGCCCGGAGGTTCTCCTGCTGCTTGGCCATTAGTGAAACCCATCTTCCAATCCATTTGTGCCAAAGCAGATGGCGCTCCTTGTTGCGACTGGGTAGGCGAAAACGGAGCCGGCCACTTTGTGAAAATGGTACACAACGGAATCGAATACGGTGATATGCAGCTGATTTGCGAAGTATATCAAATCATGAGAGACTTGTTGGGCATGTCGGCTCAAGAAATGCACGAAGTATTCAAAGAATGGAATGCAGGCGAATTGGATAGCTATCTGATTGAAATCACACGTGATATTCTTGGTTACAAAAACGAAGAAGGTGAAGTAGTCGTTGACAAAATCTTAGATACTGCCGGACAAAAAGGTACAGGAAAATGGACAGGCGTTGCTGCATTGGATTTAGGTGTTCCATTGACATTAATCGGAGAATCTGTATTCGCACGTTGTCTTTCTTCACAAAAAGATGAGCGCGTGATTGCATCTAAACAATTAACCGGTCCGAAACCTGTATTTACAGGAGATAAAGCGGCTTTTATCAATGATTTGAAGAATGCTTTGTATGCATCAAAAATTGTATCTTATGCACAAGGTTACTTGTTGATGAAAGAAGCTGCCAAAGAATATAAATGGAATCTGAATAATGGCGGTATCGCTCTGATGTGGAGAGGTGGATGTATTATTCGTTCTGTATTCTTGGGAAAAATTAAAGATGCATTCGACAAAAATCCGGATTTAACAAACTTGTTGCTTGATCCGTTCTTCAAAGAAAAAGTGCTTTCTGCTCAAGACAGTTGGAGAAGGGTGGTTACGACTGCGCTTGCAAACGGTATTCCTACTCCTTGCTTCTGTGCTGCACTTACTTATTTCGACGGATATCGCACAGAAAGACTTCCGGCAAACTTGCTTCAAGCGCAACGCGATTATTTCGGTGCTCACACCTATGAGCGTATCGATAAACCACGTGGTGAATTTTTCCACACCAACTGGACAGGAAGAGGCGGAAATACATCTGCATCAACTTATATCGTTTAATTTGTAATCTGAAGAGCTTTCTCAAAAGAACGCAGATGACGCGGATAACACGGATTTTCGCAGATAATACAACTCTATTTTTATATTAAAATCTGCGAAAATCCGCGTTATCCGCGTCATCTGCGTTCTTTTAACCTCATTTTTATATACTCATCTCTATTGCTGCCGACTCAATTTCTCCTTCCACCGGTGGCCTTTCTTTGGTTAGACATATTTCAATAGTTTCTATATTTGGAAACTCTTTTTTTATCTTTCGTAAAATTCGTCCGGCAACATGTTCCAATAATTTAGATGGAATGGCCATTTCTGCTTTGACAATGTTGTAGATTTCGGCATAGTCTATCGTATCCGACAAATTATCGGTTTCCGACGCTTTGAATAAATCTACATACAACTTCAAATCTACAATAAAGGTATTCCCTACTATTTGTTCTTGCTTCATGATTCCATGAAAAGCATAAAATTTCATTTTATTAAGCCGTATTGAATTTTTCATCTTTAAAAATGTTTATTTTTTCTACAAATTTGCAAATAAAATCTGAAATCCGTTTGATTCCTGACAAAACTTATGCTATTTTTGTAAATCACTTACTTTTGAAAAACATAATACAATGAAAGGAAAACAAATCATATCGACAGGAATTCATAATAGTTTGGCCGAAGGAACAATATTAAAGGGAGAAATTAAGGCAGAAGAAGATTTCCGGATCGACGGAATTGTTGAAGGTAGTATTAATTGTAGCGGAAAAATTGTGATCGGCCCCAGAGGGTCTGTAATCGGGCAAATCAACTGTGCCAATGCCGAACTGTTAGGCAAATTGCAGGGAAAAATACATACCGGAGCATTGGTTCTTAAATCTACGGCAGTATATTCCGGAGACGCGATTGTCAAATCAATGGAAATTGAGCCGGGTGCTACATTTAACGGAACATGTACGATGCAAGACAAAGATTCCCCTAATAATTCGTAGCCAGCCTTCTAATTCTGCTCAATAGTGTCGGATGCGAACTGTGCCAAAATACATATCCCGGATGAGGATTTATATTGGTAAGTGATTTAGCAGCATTCTTTTTCAATCCGCTGACCAACGCATCTTGTAATTTGAAATTTCTTACATAAGCATCAGCCTCATATTCATTCTCCCTTGAGATAGCGTTAACAAATAATCCTATCAATCCGGAAATAGGTGCAAATAAGAACATAAATCCTATTAATCCTAAGTGAAAAGATGGAGTATCACCTCCTAATGCTTTGGAAAGTACCGGATTATCAAGAAATAACGACAAGATAAAAAGGGTTACTCCGGTAGTAATTATAGATATGATTAATGATTTAGGGATGTGATTATGCTGGTAATGTCCGATTTCATGAGCTATAACTGCTAAGATTTCATCGTCATTCAATTCTTTTATTAAAGTGTCGTATAAAACAATACGTTTTTTGGGCCCGAATCCGGTAAAATATGCGTTAGCTTTGGTAGTTCTTTTCGAGCCGTCGATCAAGTAAATGTCTTGATATTCAAATCCTGCATTCCAAACAAATGTTTCAATTTTTTGTTTTAATTCTCCGGATGGTAATCTTCGTTGTTTGTTAAAAAGAGGAACAATCCACTTGGAATAAAACATGGCCGTTAGTATCGAAAAAAGAGAAATTACGGCCCATGCCAATAACCAAAACCATCCTCCAACATGTTTGTAAATAACTAAAATAACGAATAATATACTTCCTCCAATGATAACTGTAAGCATAAGTTGTTTCAAAGTATCGATAATAAACAATTTTTTTGTTGACTTATTAAATCCGAACCTTTCTTCAATTACAAACGTATTATACCACTCAAAAGGGAGACTAATAATTTGTGTAACCAACACAATAATCCCTATATATATCAACGTCAATAAAATAAAATTTTCTGTTACTTGTCTGATTAATCCATCTAAATAGCCGAATCCACCCAATAGGAGTACGGTTACAATAATGATAAAAGAAAAACTTTCAGATACAAAACTAAAACGGCCATTGGCCTTTTGATAAGCCCGTTGGCGATCCCATTCTGTTTTATTATAAATACCGGTTAACTCTTGAGGAATCTCGGCATTCATCCTTCTCCTATTAAGAAAACTCAAAACTTGTTCCCACAAAAAATTGAGAGCGATAATAGTAATGATAGCATACAATACTATTTTTTCTATACTTAACGTGTCGTAGATCATAAGACGTGTCCTTTCTAATATGCGCTTTTCTAATAATAGATATAAAAAAAAGAAAAACAACCCACCAGAATAATGTGTATGCTTTTCTTTTCTGCTCTCCCTCTTGGACTTGAACCAAGGACCCTCTGATTAACAGTCAGATGCTCTAACCAACTGAGCTAAGGAAGAATTTTCAGCATTTCCTAAAATGCTTGTGCAAAGATAATACTTTTTTTAACATTCGCAAGAGGCAATACATTTTATTTATCGCCCTGTAGATTCAATCAAACTTTTTATTTTATGATTTAAATTTTCATCTGCAATTAAATCTTCGATATTGAGATGCATTCTGTATCTCCAGTAATGTCGCGGATTTACAGGAATATTTATTCGTTCCGAATCGACATCCGAATTTCTTACCTCTTCGTCTACAGAAAGCCAATCCTGCAAAGGGATAATAACCAACATAGATGGTGTCCACAAGTGGTTTCTCAATATTTGCTCGCATAATTCGGGCGTACAATCTTCGGGCGCATCTCCAAAACGGTGCAATACTTGATTGTAATAGCGTTGTATTTTTTCGCGATCTTCTTTCCACCATCCGCGAATGGTAGTCATATCGTGTGTTGAAGTCGTACAGACTGAATGATAGGGTAATTTACTCAAATCGGCAAATTCGACATTGCATTCCTTCGGCATACGTTCAATTTCCAAACTAAGAATCTGCAACTTGTGCATTACCTCAGGAACCGATTGCGGAATCATACCTAAATCTTCTCCGCAAACCAACATATCAGTACACGAAACCAATGGAATCAGGTGTTTATAGCCTTTCTCTTTCCAAAAATCGTTGTGCCGTTGGTAAAAGAAATCCCAATACAAGTGGTCGAAAGCGTATTTATCTGAATTGTTTAATTCTCTGTATGTGAACGAATTCATACCCGAAATACGAGGATGATACTTATCTGTTTCTTTTGCATCCGGAATGAAAAGCGTTTCATCTAATATGGCATAAAGTCCGTTTCTAATCCGAATACTCTTTTCATCCGTTTTACCGGCAAAATATTGTTGAACTTTTACTTGCGTGTTAAATTTCTCTTTCGGAGCAAAATGGAAAGAAGAAGAACGTTGCAAAAACACATCGCAGACTTCAGCCACATCGGTTCCAAATAATTCGGGGAGAAACGCATCGTTAATATAGGGAGCAATATAACGTTCTTTTATAAAGTTGAATCCGAAATCTGCTATCTCTTGTACGCTCAAAGGCATGGCAGGATTAAAAGTACCACATAAGCCTTGCACATATTTTTCTGCTATTTCCCAAATACGGAAAAATCCAAGAATGTGATCAATGCGATAGGCATCGAAATAATCCGACATTTTGGTAAATCGTTTCTTCCACCAAGCAAAATCATCTTTTTCAATTTCTTCCCAATTGTAGGTTGGAAAACCCCAGTTTTGTCCGGTTATAGAAAAATCGTCTGGTGGAGCTCCTGCCTGAGCATTCATATTAAAATACCGCGGCTCAGTCCACGCCTCAATACTTGTTTTGCTGATGCCAATCGGAATATCTCCTTTCAAAACTACACCATTTGAATAGGCATAATCTCTCACTTCTTGAAGTTGTTTATCTAAATGATATTGAAGAAAATAATAAATAGCTATTTCGTTGTAATGCTCCGTAGTTTCGGCAGATAATTTCTCTATTTCTACTTTATCGTATCGGGCATATTGACCCCATTTAGAGAAATCGGATGTATTATATTTATCCCGCAAATAAGAATAAGCAGCGTATGGCACTAACCAATTTCTGTTTTTCTCAAAGAATGCTTTAAATTCTTCTGAAGACAAAATTTTCTTGCCGTCTTGCTCGAAAATATCTCTAAAAAAAGCCCATTTAACGTGATCAACCTGTTCATAATCAACCGAATTCAGAGCATTCAACTCTTGTTGTTTTTTTGCATAAAATTCAGCCTTTTTATTATCATTCAAAACACCCATTTGCTGCAAATTCAAATACAACGGATGAAGTGCATATATGGAAATCGCATTGTATGGATAGGAGTCCATCCAAGTATGAGCCATTGTCGTATCGTTAATCGGCAATATCTGAATGATTTTTTGTCCGGTTAACTTTGCCCAATTAATCATTTTTTTGAGGTCTGCGAAATCACCTATTCCAAAGCTGTTCGAGGTTCTTAGCGAAAAGACAGGAATAACCAATCCAGCACATTTGAAGTCGGGAATGCCTTCTTTGAATCTCAATCCGGACACAATACAGATCTGATTATCTTCTATGATTGGAAATTTCAGCACTCTGTTTTCTCCCTGCTCCCAACGGGCAACAGATTTATCGGAATTATTGAGTATTAAGAACTTATATTCTACCGGATTTCCTAAATTTCCGGCATCTAATTCTACGCTCCATTGAGGAAATTTATCGCAACTCAAGATCAGTGCTTTTGAAACATCCCAGTTTCCCAATTCTTCCTGATTTCCGAGGATTGCCAAACTTTGGGTGTTTTCTACACAAGGAGCCAATACTTTCAATAAAACCTTTTTATCTGATTTGACCACTCGCTCGAATTTATCGCAAGGATGAGCAAACAAACTTTTGGTAAACGCAGAAGAATAGTACGCCAAATTCTGCGGCTGATTTTGCCAATAATCGAGTGAAAAATAGGTTTTAGAAACATCGCTTATTTTCAATGAATGGTTGGCATTCCATTCTTCAAACATTACTTTATTATTGGCTTTGAGAAAGTATCTATACTCAAACTCAACTGCATTATCAGGCAAATCAAGCACAAGTTTCCAATTGCCATCTCCGCAACATTCCATTGCTTTCGCCTCATATATCTTCCAATTTCCTAATTCCGGAATAGAGCCGGTTATATACAAGGATTGTCCGAAAATTGTGTAAAAGTTTATATTGAAAGTGATTTTCATATTTGTATCATTCTGTCTTTGCGTAATGTAGTGCTCCTATGGAGCGTTGGGCGTGATGGGGTATCTCTGTGTCCGTGGGCTGCGCTATCGCTTACCCAAGGGTATAAATATATGACCGCTACACGGCCGGCTAAAAGCCGAAAATTCAGAATGAATTATTAGCAATTCCCACACTTTCAACTTTCAACTCTCCATTTTCAATTTTTAATGTTTCACTATACAATGCTTTATCGGAGAGAACTTCAATCGCTTTTTCCAAATCCGGATCATCTTTCAACGTTTCAAGAATCTCTCCTTTTTGATAATAATAACGTTTGACTATTTCTTGAGCCAAAAATTTAGAAATTACATCTTTATACAAATCCAAATCGCGATCTAAATTCGGTTTCAATTTTTCTTCCAACGCTTTGAATTCTTCTGATGCCACGTCCATATATCCTTCAAACTCCATTGTTTCTTTCAGGGCATCCATTGCTTTGCCACTTTGCCGGTCGTAATCAAAATTCTTCTCTTTTACGAAAGCCTTAAACTGTTGATAATTTTCATCAGTTATAACAAACTCAGCCACAGGAGGTATTGTTTTATGAACTTGTTTGTATTCCGTAGCAAAATCAAACAAAATATAATCGGATACTAAATAATAAATGATACTGGGAGTCTTTTTTTCTTCGACCGCAAAATCAGGAGTAACTCCTCCACCATCCCTGACTTCCCGGCCTTTAGAGGTCAAAAATATAGATGTCAGGCTATCGGGAACGGCAGCTACACTTCCATCCGGATTGCGATGCGAATAATCAATCGCTTGTATGCAACGACCACTCGGAATATAATACTTGGAAGTCGTTATTTTGAGGCCTCCATTGTAAGGCAATTCACGACTTGCTTGTACCAATCCTTTTCCGAAAGTACGGGAGCCAACAATAACAGCCCGATCCAAATCTTGCAATGCACCTGCCACAATTTCGGACGAAGACGCAGAACCTCGATTAACCAAAACCGCCAAAGGAATTTGATTATCTACAGGCTCTTGTGTTGTCCGGTAAGTTCTATCCCATTGTTTAAGTTTTCCTTTAGTTGTAAGAACGATTTCTCCCTTGGGAACAAATATATTGGTCAATTGTATGGCATCATTCATTAATCCTCCGGGATTATCTCTTAAATCAAGAACCAAAGAAGTAATCTGTCGATTATTTTTCAAGTCCTCAAATGCAGCTTTCACATCAGCAGCAGACTGATCTGTAAAGTTGGAAAGATAAATATATCCGATATTATTTCTTATTACTCCATAATATTTTACAGGTTCTACATGTATTCTTTTACGGGTAATATTTACTGTCTGAGGTTTTTTCTCTCCCGGGCGTTGGAATTTGATTTTAACAATGGTATTGGGTTGGCCTTTTAATTTTTCACTTGCATGTGCATCTGTTTTCCCGACAAGACTCTCGCCATCAATTTCCAAAATTTCATCTCCGGCCTGAAGTCCGGCTAAAGCAGCAGGCATTCCTTCCCAAGGTTCTGTGATGTAGACTTTTCCATTCCGCTGAACAATACCGGATCCAATTCCGGCATATTCTCCGGTAGTTATGAATTTAAGTTCTGAGATTTCTTCTTCGGGAAAATAATTCGTATAAGGATCGAGTTTGCTCAACATATAATCGATACCACTCCTGATAACCGTTTTAGCATTGATCGTATCGACATAAAACATATCCAACTCTTTAACCAAAGCATTAAACACATCCAATTGTTTGCTGGTTTCAAAATGTTCTTCTTCTGTTTGTTGAGCCTTCGTGTAGGAACAAAAAAATAGCCCTCCCAGAAGGACAAGAAAAAATAATAGGTTTTTATTCATGTTTAAACTGTTTATTTATAGATTCCTCGCTTCGCTCGGAATGATCGCCTTATGTAGCAAAGCAGAAACAAAAGTAGCAAAAATTGTGTCTATTTCAAAATCTCAACCGTTTTGTTTTTGATTTTTAACCAACAATCTTCAGTTAATTTAGTTCCTACTGTTTCAACGATGTTAACAGCCAGCAATGAACCTATTTTTCCGCATTGCTCCAAACTTGCGCCTTTAGAAAGAGCGTAAAAGAAACCGGCAGCATAATAATCTCCGGCACCGGTTGCATCAATAGCATTGGCTTTATATGCAGGCACATACACGACTTCTTTTCCGTTAGAAATCAAAGAGCCATTCTCCCCCATTTTGACGATTGCAATATCCACATATTCAGCAATTT
>JAIRVZ010000042.1 GCA_031253625.1 Dysgonamonadaceae bacterium | reverse complement strand
ACGCGGCGGCTGGTCATTGAGCCTGTCGAAATGCCGCCGCCGCATTTTCCGCCCCTCCCATATAGCAAAATTGTGCTGTCATTCCGAGCGCAGCGAGGAATCCCATTCATAACGCCTCAAGCTAATTTTTAACCGATTTAACACGAATGAAATATAGAATTGTCATTGAAAATTTAGCCAATCGCAAATTGCTATTTCTGAAGTATTCTGATTTTTTATTATAGAGAAATTTAGAAATTTTTATATAAATTTGCCGCAACTTATAAAACATTTATTGAAAATATGAAATCTGTACTCTTTTCTCTTTCTCTTTTTCTTACCTGTTCGTTGATGGCGCAGAGCGAAGTACAACAGCAAATAGATTCATTGCACCAAACGGCAAATTCCCAAACGGGAATGGAAAAGATTAAAACTTATGAATTGATAGGCAGTTATCTTTTTCAAGGCAGTTCATTTGAAGAACTGATTGATTTTTTTAAAGAATATGAAATTGTTATTTTACAAGAGCAAAAAAAAGAGAAAAATAGTCAATTACTTTCCGATTATATAACCAAATACGCCTCAATGCAGTTGAATTTAGGTTACACCATGTTCAATTTCGGAGATTTTGAAGGCGCCGAAGAACAAGCGCGTAAAATAAAAGTATTTTGTCAAGATAACGATAGATGGATTTATTATCACAGAGCATACGATTTATTAATTGATGCACTTATTGCTTCTCAGAAATACGAAACATTGCAGCAAGAAGCCAAAAAACTTTACAGTGAGGCAAAAGAAAGAAAACAACCTTTGGGAATGTTTTCGGCAGCAGTATCGTTGGCAAGTGTTTATATGAAACAACATCGTTTTTCAGAAGCGGAGAAATACTATAGAGAATCTATTGACCTTGCAAACAAATTAGAATTTGAAGATGTATGCTACAGGTTGGTTGAAGCACACCGCGATTTTGCCTCGGTTTTAATAGCCTTGAAAAAATACGGTGAAGCCTTGGAAGCTTTGCGGAAAACAGAACAAGTAGTTCAAAAACTTGAAGATATTGAAGCAAAGATAGGACACGCAAACCAAACCGAACGGTACTACCTGTATGCTTGTTTTGCAGAATATTATTTGAAAGTGAACGAGATTAACCAAGCCGAACGCTATTGCAATCTTATGGAAGAGATACTTCGTTCATTTAGCTCGGATGAAACGGTATTTGATGATAAATTCTTTCTTTTACGAGCAAAAATTTTAGAAGTGCGCGGACAATTTTCCGCAGCATTGAAAGTAGCAGAAAAATCATATCAGCAAATGATTGTGCAAGGCGCTATTCCCGTAGATATGAATGAAATTTTGTTGCTCAAAGCCCGTTTACTATCCCGCTTGGGAAGAGGTGAAGAGAGTATTGCCTTATATGATTCGGTACTCACGAGCAACAATCGTATTCGCAACATAGAGTTTAATGCGCAACTAGACGAACTGCGTACGATTTACGAAGTGGATAAGATAAGCGCCGAAAATGAACTGAATCGTACTAAAAAAAATCGTAACCGCAACTATTTCTATTTTTCGTTGTGTGGCTGTATTCTTCTTGCTCTTACACTGGGAATCTGGATGGCTCACAGCCGAACTGTTGTTCGTAAAAACCGAGGATTGTTCCGTCAAATCAAAGAGCAGGATGTCTTGAAGAGAGAATTGGAAAGTGAGCGTACCGAAAATCGAAAATTTAGACAACTACTCAAGGATGAAGTCATGACGTTGTCGGATGAAAATGAAGACGATATCTTCTTCGAAAGATTAACTGTCTTGATGAATGAACACCAACTATTTACCGATAGCGAAATAAAGCGCCAAGATATTGCCAAACAAATAGGATTAAGCGACAGGCGTTTACACGATTGTCTCAAGCAAAATACCGATATGGGTTTTACCGAATATATCAATACATTACGATTATTACATGCCCGCGAGTTGCTTTCTCATTTGGATGAAAATCCTACGATTGAATCTATTGCTTTTGATTCCGGCTTCAATTCCCGTATAACTTTCCACCGTCTTTTTCGTGAAAAATATGGGCTTTCGCCCCAAGAGTTCAGAAATTTAGTGCAGGAAGTGCAGTAGCGATTCTTTTTACTCAATTATATCAATCCCAACAAAATAAATACCAAGGCTGCTACTGTAAAATAGCCTCCATCCACACAAAACAGTGTAATAAACCGTTTGCGGTTTGGGGTTTTAAAAAACAAACTCGCTTTCATCCAGCCTAAATTGGCAAGCCAAACGAATATTGCCAACCAAATACTGTATTTCACTAAAACAAAATACATAAGCCCTAACAAACAGATGGCAAGAAATTGCGCAATCATAGGTAAGAAAGCTTTAAAATCGGCTTTGCAAGTACATTTTTCCCCTTTGGAAAGGTCGGCGCCACAGGCACATTCATCATAGCGCACTGCCCACAGCCACTTCTTTCCAAATAGTTGGTTGTACCAAAGAAATCCGATAAAAAAAACGGCAATAACGGCAACAATGTACCATAGCCAGGAGATTGAAAATTCACAACAGGTCATAATTTTAAAATTTGAGGATTTAAGATAAATATTTGGGTGCAAAAGAATAATAAATTTTCGCAATTGCACACAGACCCATAAAAAGGTTAGGTTTTTTTTGAGGCGCTATGAATGTCATTCCGAGTGCAGCGAGGAATCTCGAACAAATCCAAACTCATTAACCAACTCATTCCATTCCGGATTTATTGCGTTAATTAACAATTATTTCTTGTTTCTGTTCCACAAGGCTACGGTGCTTTCACTTATGGACAATCACAGATTAATAGAGTGAAAAGGTATATTGCAAATCAGGGCAATCATCACAAGAAAAGAAAATTCAAAGAAGAATATTTTGCTCTATTAGAAGTATTTAAGAT
>JAIRVZ010000035.1 GCA_031253625.1 Dysgonamonadaceae bacterium | reverse complement strand
AACGGTTCTGTCCAGTTGCCTTCTAAATTCACTCCGGTTTGCGGATTACTCATTGCAAAGAGTTGTTGATAAATACGCAATTGATCTTCGTGAGGACATGGTACGTTTTTGTAATAGTCTCCCGGATACATGTAACGCAACGGGGCGGTAATCATATTCCAACGGTTGGCAGCGAGGGTTAGTTCTACGTGAGCTTTTAGATAATTCAATGAATCGGTGCGGACTACTTCACCGCCATGCTCAAACCAAATATGATGACAAGATGCTCTCTCATAAAACAGCTGTGAATAATCTGTATTTCCGGGTGTCAAATTCGGATAGCGAGATATGTTCTTAGGTATTAACACATCTGTACAAGCCGTAGGTGCAAAAGTCGAAGTAGCGAACATTGCAGGATCATACCAGTTGCCGGGCTTATTCCAGTCGGTATCGATTTGGCCTGTCCAAACTAATGAGTCGCTCGCAATTGTACTGATCATTACCACACCGTCAATAAGACAAGTTTTTCCTGCACCTTCCGGATGGTAATCCACTTTCAGGTAATACAGACCGGCATCTGCAGCAGAGTTAATTGTCCAGGTCGAACGATTAGGATCACCGGGATTAAGAATCGTTCCGGCAGAACCACCTTTTCTCCATTCGTAGGTACTCTCAGGTGTTGTTACAAATTGATAGGGATCGATAACATAAGGGAAATTAGCACACCTTATTGTTGCATCCGGCATCGGACGTAGAACCGGATCGTAGGGAGTTCTTATCCAACCATTGGCAAGCGTCATCCATGAAGTTAAATTGTAAGTACGACCATCCCAACAAACCTCATCGTCGGGACTGCCGGGGCCTTTTTCTATCAGCGCCAAACCCGGTCCCTGACTAACGATTATATCGTTAACCCTGATAAAATCAAGGAAGAGAACATCGCCATTCACAGGGTCGATGTAAGTTGCAGCCTCTTTTTTGACTCTGACAAAAGCAGGATCTCCTTCAACAGAGGATTGATACCTCAGGCGGTAGCAAGGAAGACCGCTTCCGTACCATTTTTCATTAATGGTACTTGTTGTTCCCGAAATAAAGGTATAAATGTACTCATTGTTATTGTTGAAACGCAAAGTGTCAGCCTCAATGGTATTCATGGTTCCATAATTTTTGAAATGCAGGTATTCGAACTTGCCGTTATTGACAATTCCTTGATTAACACCGAACGTTACTTTACGGAATTGCGTTGTATTAGCTCCGGCAGGAGCATTAATAGTACTGCTACTTGATGCCTGGTAGTATGGGTCTGTGCTAAAATTAACGTCGTTATATACTTGATTGGCGGCTGTAGTCATATTAATACTAATTATTTTGAAATTGATTACCGAATTGTACGAATCGACTGCAGTAAGAATGCCGTTATAATTCCACATACACGCGGTCATGCTGCCAACGTTAAGTGTCGTGTTTTTTATAATCAATTTTCGGTTTGGATCGGGAGTGCCGGAAGAAGTAAATCTAGAAGAAACATTAACTGTTATTCCTGACAGATCTAATGTTCCCCTGTTAAAGTGTATTTCACCGAACGGTGTGGAAATATCCAAATCATCTCCAAATATCCATTTAGCGGTAGATGTTCCATCAAATGTAAGGTGATAGCTCTGCCCTCCGGAAAACCGTACTTTATGCGGAATACTCCATTCACCTGAAACGTTGAAAATAATTTCTACCTTCTCAAACTTTACTTCGTTAGTAACAAGGCTTTCTTTTGGTCGCTGAGACTTGAAGTTAATTTCAGAATGATAGCCATAGCTAGGCTCATCTGTTCCGCTCACAGTCATATTTTGTTGTAGTAACATCGAACCCCAAACGGTAAGTTTGGAGTTTCTGTCCCTTGATAATAATAGTTTCGGTGTTTCGCTTACGGTTCCTACCCAGAGCATACTGTCGCATTTCGCTCTTGAGTCACTAATTGTTACGACACAATTGTTAGCCTTAAAAGAATTATGATCGAAAACAACAGTATTAATCGCACTTGGAGGAGTGCAAAAAACGCTACCCGGACCATCCGAACGATCCGACCAATGTTCTATTTCGTTCCAATCACCATTTCCACCTACCCAGTAATACCTTTTATTTCCAGCTGAGGAAACAGGATTCCAACCGGTTTCGGTGCCGATTTCCAAATCACAGTCTTCTGCATAATAACCACCTAAAGGAATCGGTCCTCCGGTAATTTTGACATTGTTGATTACCGTATTTTTCATTTTTACATTCATACGAGGATCAGGATCTCCGAGACCGCCCATCGTGATGGTCCTGGATGTAGTGCTGCTTGATCGCAGAATTGACGGCAATCCACAACCTTGCGGACTTTCCAAGTATTTATTGACTGTGATGTTGTCAGATAAAGTAAAAATAGCCCCTTGAATTCCAGTCAATATCAAACTGTCGGTTTGAATGCCACTTCCTAGAATGGGATCAACTTCGAGACTATTTGACGAAAGTGTAATTTTATTGAATATACCTTCTCTGACAGTTCTTGACGGACTAAGATCCCAAGCATACAAAGGATATGCAACTGAAAAATCCAAATTATTGTATTTTTCTCCGGCCTTTCCCTGAAAACCACAGATAGGACTGTTATTTGCATAGTATAACCCATCACCATAATCCGGTAGGATTATCTTTATCAACGAATTAGCCGTTTCAGCATTGGTCAAAAAATTGCTTCCGGTTCCGTAGTAGCTCCAAGCATCGTTCAGTGTTATTGTTGAACCGGCGATATTCAGTGTTCGTGTACCGACCGTACTTCTGAACCACGTTGCTGTTAAAGCTTTACCATTGGTGTTCAATGAGCCTCGTTCAAAATAAATGCATGCTGTTCCAGCCCAGTCATCCTGGAAAACCCAGCCTCCTGATCCGGTGGTGCCGGGTGCTCCACTAATGAAACTTACTGTACCCATTATTTCTACTCCGTTAGTTCTAATGGTTTCATACGGGGAGTTACGGGTACTTACAAAATAAATTCCCCGTCGATCTATAGAGGTAATATTTGTATAAACTGTACGATTAAATTCAGAATTGTCAATTGTCATACCCAAGGCTAACTCCAATGAACCACCAATATACAAACGAGTATTAGGTTCATCGGTTATTTTCAAAACAGGTGTTCCTGTGCCTGTCCATGTCATGTTGTTACAATAAGCATGATAACCCGCCGGAACGGAAACAGTTTGCGAACCACTCAATCCTGAAGTACCGTTGAAAACAACATTGTCTAAAAGAGCCGGAATACAACCGCTACCAGCCGCTCCTCCGGAAGAGTTTGCCCAATGGCTAATATCATTCCAGTCACCTGTGCCACCTACCCAGTAGAGTGTTTTAGGTGTATTGGAAAAATTCCATCCTGAATTTCCTCCTTTATCAACAGAATTAGTTGCTGTGAAAGTTCCTCCGGTAATCGTATTATTCGTGAGCAAGAGATTTTCAGCTACTACCGTGCTGCCGGCTCCCATCGCAATGGTTCCATTGGTTACTTGAATCATACCACCACAGCGCTGAGGTTTGATTTCCAAGCGATTGTTAACCGTAGTCGTATTACTGAAAACATATTCTGCCTCCGAATTAATAATCAACTCTTTGGTTGTTATTCCTGCGGTTGTAGAAATACTTCCGCTGCCTGCAGAAAAAGTAATTTTGTTATATGTCCCTTGGTTGATGGTATGATAATTTCTACCGGCAAAAGGAAGTCCGAAAAACTCAACATTGTCATATACATCTGTTGCATTGGCCGTAAAATTACCGGTGTTTATTCGAATCAAACTCGGTGCCGTAGCTGTTGTAAAAGACACACCACCAGAACTGTTCCAGTCTCTTTTTAATACAATTACATCCTGATGAGTAAATTTTGCGCCGGTTACGATATATAAATCATAGAATTCAGAAAAGTCACCGGTGCCATTTACCTTGACATCCGTGCCCGTGCCGGAAATGGAAAGACTACTATCGCCCTTAATATGCCCCGCGATGGTCATCTTACATCCGCCAAAAATTTTAGGGTTGGTTCCTGTCTCTGAAGGAGAATATAAACTGTGGCCAGTATCTAAAATGATGAGATCGCCTCCAACATTTACTGTTCCCCCATTCGAAACGAATCTTTTTCCGGCAGTTACATCACCGCTGATTATTTTAGTTCCGGAACCTGATAAATCTACATTTCCTGAATTTGATATATAAGCATTTGGAACATATAAATCGCCACTTATAGTCAAGTTCCCATTTCCGGCAAAGGTAAAATTTCCTCCTGTAAGATATGGACTAACTCCGGAATAGTTGTGTAGCACCGATTCAATCTTGACATCACCTCCAACAGTCATATCGCCACCACCGGAAAATTCAATATTACGATCGTTTACCGGCAAGTTACTTTGCAAATAGCTGGTAATGTTAACATTACCAGTCCCGGTTTTGACAAAACTTTTACAATCTACATAGCCTCCAAATGTTCTATTGCCATCACCGGATAAGGTAATATCGCGAGCAGTCAGATTTCCATTAGCAACGTAATTACTATTACCGGCAAATACAATATTTGTATTTGTTAAAACAACGCCAGCCGATGTAAATGTTTCAGCAGTGCGCTCACTCTCAGACTTGATGGTACCATTACTACCACTAACTGTCATGCCGGGCCACAAAGTCGCAGAACCGCCAACAGCAAGGGTTACAGTAATGTTCATGACGGGAACAATTTCTGTGGGAATGTCCCTGAAAGTAAAACTGTCGCAAGTAGCTCCTGTATTGATTGTTATTGTTCTACTTGCAACACTTCCTCCAGTTGGAAACGAGTTTTCATCGAAAATCACGTTGTCGTTTTTCGTAGGCGGATACAATACATCCGATACGGATGCTCCACTGGTTGTTGCCCAGTTGCCGGGTAAACTCCAATTGTTGGTTGTCCCTTTGCCAATCCAGTAATAATCAATTGCAAAGGAATTTGCATAATAACCGAGAGATAGCAACATGCAAAGCACTATCCTCCATCTTAAATTAATCTTCTTTTTCATCTTTTTTAAAAATTTGTGTATGATTTTAAAATTTGTGTATGATTTTAAAACTTATTGTGCATGATATTAAAATTTATTGTGTATGATATTAAAATGTGTATGATATTTAAAAAATCAAGGGAATATGATATACGAATATTCAAGGATAGAATATACGGGAATCTTTAATATTTATATGTTTTATAAATGCGTGTGTCATTTCAATTTTAGAAAAACTAAATATTGACCCGCAAATGTATAAAATTATTTTCATAACAAACAAATATTTTATGTGTTATTTTATATTATCTGTCATTAATATTTTCACATAAAAGTAAATTGAATAAATTCACACACGCAAATTCGCTGACATTCAACGAGTTATAAATATTTTAATAAAACAACCATTTATATAAATAAATATATAATAATTATTATAATGCGTTATATATTATAATATATGAGATTTTTTATTACTCGAAACGTTTGTGATTTTTTTAAATGAATGAACGTAATAATTAAAAACAATTTCGTTGCCGCATGGCTTCAAAGGTCAGGATTGCTGTTGAGACAGAAACATTTAACGAATCTATTTTTCCTTTCATCGGGATTTTAATTCTTGAATCGGCATAATTCAGCCAAAAAGGAGAAAGTCCGTCTGCCTCTGTTCCCATAATAATTGCAGAAGGATGAGAAAAGTCGACGTTTTGGTAAAATTCGGCCGCGTTTAATTCCGCAGCATACGAATGAATATTTTTTTTCTTCAAAAAATCCAATGCCTCTTGATTGGAACAAATAGCTGTTTGCACGGTAAACAAACAACCTACGCTCGACCTTACCACATTGGGATTATATATATCGGTATGAGGATCGCAAATAATTACCGCATCGGCCGGAGCAGCATCCGCAGTTCGGAGAATTGCGCCCAAATTTCCGGGTTTTTCTACCGCCTCCAATAGAATGATAAACGGATTTTCCGGTAAAGAAAGATTTTCCAGCGTGTGTGATTTCGATTGGGCTAAAGCCAGTAATCCATCGGAGCCTTCCCTGTATGCAATTTTATCAAAAACTTCGGGAGAAACTTCAAATAATTTTTGAGGAGAAATGGTGTGTAAAGCTTGAGGGTAATCGGTTTTGGCGAACAGTTCGGGACAAACAAAAACCGAGTCTAACGTATAACCTCCTTCTAAGGCGAGAGTGATTTCACGCGCACCTTCAATAATAAATAGTCCTTGCTCTTTTCTTTCTCGCGATTTGGATGCTAATTTATTAATGTTTTTTATTTTCGGATTTTGAAGACTGCTGATTTTTTCCATATTGACAAATGAGGAACCTAATCATTATTCTCTTTCTTTCGTTTTTTCCCTTTGATGAGCGCTACATAGAATTGCAAAAACGCTGAAATAGCTAAAAACATTATCCATTCGTTTTTACCTTTAAACATCAGAAAAGATGAAACCGGAAGTAAAATTGCAGCAATGGCTTCCTGAATGTTTAATCGTTTCAACCTGAGGTCGTTTCCTTTATAAGGACTCGTTAAATAAACGACTGCAACTCCTGCACAAGCAAAAGCATATATATATGGTATAAAACTCCATTCTGTTATGTACAGTGCAGCAGAAAGCACCAACAAAATGGCAGAAGCATAAAACAAATATTCTTTCGTTTGAGTGTTCATTTGATAATAAATAATTCTTCGTTGGGTTTCGTCATTAAGTATTTTTCTCGAGCAAAACGTTCCAAGCTATCGCTGTCGCTCTTCAGGGCTTTCAATTTTTTTTCGTTTTCTTCTTTTTCTTTTTCGCATTTGGCGATTTCGCTTTTTAACTCTGTGATTTGTTTTCCATAGCTATAGCGACGAAAGATTGTGCTGTCTCCGACAAAAAAAGTAATCACAAGGAAAATCGCTCCCGTAAGAACATACTTATTTACTTTAGAAAAAAATTTGCGAAAGAATTGTAGAATTGCTTTCATGATTTTCTTTTTATTAATCTATTAATCATCGACCCTATTTACTTTTTTTACACCTTTAATTTTACTGAGATTATTACACAATTGATTGATGTCGTCCACATCATGTACTGAAATCTCTATTTTTCCTGCAAAAAACCCAGCATTGGTTTCTATTAAAATCTTTCTGATGTTGACGGCAAAATCTTCGGAAATGGTTTTTGTTATTTGGTTGAGAATTCCCAATGTATCAATTCCACTGATTTCAATGGCCGACGGAAATGAAAACGCTTTGTTCTTTCCCCATTCGCAAGAAATAATTCTTTCTCCGAAATTACTTCTCAACTTCGTGGCAATCGGGCAAGAACGTTTATGAATGATTAGCCGGTGGTCGTCGTTCAAAAATCCTAATACCTC
>JAIRVZ010000033.1 GCA_031253625.1 Dysgonamonadaceae bacterium | reverse complement strand
GGACAGTCCGGCAAAATAGCACGTTGCACGGTAAATACATAGTATAAAATTGCACATAATTTTTAATTTGTGAAGTTTTATACTATGTGGAAGTGCTTAACCCAACTTGCCTTTTTTTCTCCTCAAAATTGCCAAAAACAGCCAAAATCGGTGCTGTCCATATTTTTAACAATTTAATTTTCAATATATTATAAAATTATAGTTGTTGAAAAGTCGTTTGTAGTCCCAGAATAATTTTGGCCTATTGGTTTTTGGTATGATATTTGTTGTATCTTTGCAGTCTCAAAATTTTATATCATGTTTATAAAGAAAATAGATAAAAATAGTAGTAAAACAGGGCGAAGTTATTTTACATACCGGCTCTGCGAATCGTACCGCATAGATGAGAAAGTTCGACATCGTAACATATTGAATGTCGGAAAATTAGAAAATATCAGGAAGGAAGATTTTAAACTTTTGTGCGACAGTATCGAGCAGAAAGTCAAAGGAATAAATCCACTTTTCCCGAACCTTCCCGATCACGTAGAAAAGGAAGCAGAGGTTATCTATCGCAGAATTTTGAATGAAAAATTGTTAGATTGTGTCATTGATAATGTTCCGATTGTCAAAGATGACATTCAGGAAAACATTGACATTCAGAAAGTTGATATAAATTCAATTTCGAATGAAGACAGTCGCAATTTTGGCGGCGAATGGTTATGCAAACAGATTTTCGATGATTGTGGATTATCCGATTTTCTATCCCAAGAGATTGATAATGATGAGATTGAAAAACAGATAGCCATAGAAGTCATATCGCGGATGATTCATCCATCGTCTGAATTGGAAACAAGTCGCTGGCTTGCTGACGAGAGTTCGCTGTGTGAGCTTTTGTCACTGTACAAAATTCCCAACCATCGCACACTTTATAAAGCAGCCTATAGCCTATACCGGCGCAAGGATAAAGTTGAAGACTTTCTTTATCAACATTTTGCTTCGAAATATCCTGACCGGATGCGCCTTTGTTTGTACGACCTTACCAATTTCTATTTTGAAGGTCGCAAAGAAGGTTCCGAACTCGCCCAATACGGACGTAGCAAAGAAAAGCGCAAAGATGCCAAACTTGTTTCGCTGGCATTACTGACTAATGGACAGGGATTTATCCGTCGTTCTAAAATATACAAAGGCAACATATCCGAACCGGCAACGATGCAAGCGGTGATTTCAGAACTACAGAACGCTATCACAAAACAGCCCGATTTATTTAACTCAAAGCCTGTGGTGGTGATGGATGCCGGCATTGCAACGGAAGAAAATCTGAAAAGTTTACGCGAAAAACAATTTGATTATATCTGTGTGTCCCGTAGCAATTTGCAGAATTATTCACTTCCGGAAAAAGGCACAAAAATGGTATTCGACAACCGCAAGCATCCCATAGAATTGAGTATAGTAGAGGCGAACGGTAAAGATGATGGGGAGTTGTATTTATATGTAAAAAGCCATCAGAAGCAGCAAAAAGAGTTGTCGATGAGCAGTAAACTGACCAAACGCTTTGTAGAGGGATTAGAAAATATCAAGTCGTCACTATCAAAGAAAAGAGGAATAAAGAATGAAAACGCTGTCAATCAGCGAATAGGAAGGTTAAAACAAAAATATCCATCTATCAGTAAACTCTACAAGATAGAACCGATAGTAAATGACAGCAAAATAGTAACTGACATCATTTATGAACAGTCGAAATCGGGCACAGAAGAAGGCGTGTATTTTATCAGATGTTCGCAATCTCTGCTTACAGAGGAACTGATATGGGAGATTTACAACATCTTACGCGAAATAGAAAGCACTTTCCGCTGTCTGAAAACCGACCTTGATATACGCCCGATTTATCATCAAAAAGACGAAAATACTAAAGCGCATATCTTTTTGGGTATTGTTGCCTATCAGTTGGTACATGGTATTCGCAGTACGTTGAAACAAAAGGGTATCAATCATTCTTGGAGAAGGATACGCAATATCATGTCATCGCAAACAATCGTGACCACACGAATGAAACTTGAAAACAAAGACAGCTTGGTTTTGCGTAATGTCACACATCCAAATATGGAACAGATTAAAATATACAGCGCACTAAAATTTAAACAGACAAATCCGAAAATGAGAAAAAAAGCAGTAGTCCCCCATAAATAAATTTGTCAGGTATTATAGTGCTGAACATGGGATAATTATGTGTGAGGGGGGAGCAAGTTGGGTTAAATCGGTTGCCAATTTATCAGCACGTTCTTTATGACGAATGGATTTTTCTTTCCATTCATCCCGGCTTTTCGTCAGTTCTTTTATGCGCTTTTTCAATTGCTTTTTATCGCGAGAATATTCGGTAGTTTTGCTTTTCCAATCGGTTGTTGTCACAGTAATAAAATTTGCGGCAAAGATACAAAATTAGAACGTAATTTTTATTGAAATATCAAACATTTTTTACACCCCACCTTGCGGGACTATATAGGGCACGTTTCACCTCCAATCCGTAGATTAAAATCTACGGTTAATAAAGTACCGTCGCTACGCGACTATTTGAAAAGGTTTTCTTTTTTCA
>JAIRVZ010000016.1 GCA_031253625.1 Dysgonamonadaceae bacterium | reverse complement strand
ATGCCCGCAGAAACATTTGTGGGAATTTGGAAATGCGTCGCCCGCCCGAACCTTTGTGAAACCCCCGCCTGCGTGAAGCCGCCACCACGTTGCCTGCAAGCAGTGGACAGCACAGCGGGAAAATGGAGTGAAAAATTATATTAATACTTAAAACAGTGATAGTTATGAATATATTTATTTTTAAGCCTATAACAGTTTTGCTACTGTTGGCTATGTTATTTGGAATTGTCGGATGTGAAAAAATAGAGCCGAACGGGGAAACAGATTTTTGTTTATTCGCCAACGCTGAAAACTTTCACGAGACAGCACCTTTTATTAACGAACACTTGAGTTCCTTGCCGAAGAATTGGAGTGATGAACGAAAATTACAATCTTTGATAAATTGGTTAAACTCTCAATCTTGCATAATTAGCGCGACACTTGAACAGGAGAAAGCCAAAAACTCGAATGTTCCTACTACTAGATCAACACCTTTGGAGCCACCACGTGGCGTAATCACTATTCGGTTTGATGAAGACGGAGTAACAGAAGATATTTTATTAGAAGTTGGACCGAGGTATCCATACACATCTGATTTATGGGTAGCAACTGGCTACCGATATATGAAACCAAGAGAAGTGAGATTGGCTACACAACTTTCCACCGTCAGTACGGTGTATGACTTTATTAATTCATTTGACTTTGAGGTGTTGTGGCTTCACAATATGTGGTTTTCTTCAACAACACATAGTCGAGATTACGTATTAGAGAATTTAGTCAAGAAAGAAAACTATGTTGCGACGATTGGAACAATCCCTGGTGGTCAAACTTTTACACCTACGTTTCACAGTTTGGAGAATAAAGACTATCAAGCGGATTGGTTAAGATTTATGGCAGATTATAACCTTTTTGAAACTAATAGTAGTACTCAGATTACATTTTTAGTTCCGAAAGGAAAGGAAATAGAGTGGATAAAAAAGTTTTTAGCAGATTATGAATTTATAACTTCGGCGGACTTTAATTGGGGATATAAAAGTATGTAATTGGTAAAAAATGACAAATTAAAAGAGAATAAGAAAAAATGCCAGCAGGTAACGAGCGGTTTGGCGCAAGCGGGGGTGTGGCTCGGCTGACACAGAGCAGGTAACATCATCGTTTGCTCTCGTCCGAATCTTACCGAAACCCCCGCCTGCCGCCAAGCCGCCACCACGTTGTGCGCAACCACCGAGAGCGCGGTGAAAAAGTCGAGCGTACTGAAAATATATCCTAAAGAAAACTCTGATTTTTTTCTGTTTTTTTGACTGATTGGAAAAATTGTTATAATTTTGCAGCAAAAAGAAAAATATGATGACAAAACAGGAACATATTGATTATTGGGTAAATACAGCCCAATATGATTGGAGCGGAGCAGAAGAAACATTTGACGCAAAGCGTTATGTTCACTCTCTGTTTTGGGCGCATCTGACTTTAGAAAAGTTGGCTAAAGCGCATTGGATAAGAACACATGAGGACAATATTCCGCCAAAAATACACAACATTGTGAGGCTTTTGGAGCAGTCGAACATAGATTTGGGGGAAGAAACAATGAAATTTTTATAAATGTTCAATCGTTTTCAGTTGTCTGCCCGATATCCCGACTACATCAACGATATGTACAAAATATGCACCAAAGATTATACTGCGATACAATTAGAAAAAGTAAGGGAGGTAAGACAATGCTTGATAGAAATGCTGCAATCGGAATAGTGCGAGATTATGCCAAAGACATAGAAGCGTATGGAGTTCATCTGCGTTCGGTGTTTCTTTTCGGTTCTTTCGCTAAAGGGACACAGCACGAATGGTCGGATATTGACGTGGCACTGGTTGCCGATGAATTTACGGGATTACCCGAAGACCATAACCTTTTTCCTTATATGGGCGGCATCAGGAAGTCCTACACGCTAATTGAGGCGGTAACATACCCGACCGATTATTTTAAACAAGGCGACCCTTTCATAGAAGAAGTTGTTAGAACAGATGTGAAAATAGTGTGAAAAATGGAGCAAAATGGCAGCAGGTAACAACGAGGTTTTCGTCGCGTGCGGAGCACAAGCGATGAAAACCCGGTTGAACGAAACCGGTCAATTTGCACACTGTTTATTATGGGTATTGCGATGAAAAGGGTTGTTTTTTCGTGTTCCGTCAACGAGCGTTTTTTATCTATAATTTTGCTTTTTTGATGTTTTTTTGCTCATTTTGATGTTTTCATTGCCCTTTTTCGATAGCATATGGGAGCAATATGCCTTCATTTGAGTGTTTTCTTCCTTTACAGGCAATAAAAAGGCTGTCCGTTCCGAAAAACAGATACCAGAAGTTTAGATTTGCGTTATATCGGGAAGTTTTCCTGTTACCCGCCCAGGCGGTCCGCGGGCCGGCAGTATTTCTACTGTTACCATTGTGGGCGTTCCACAGCATGGACAAATTTTCGGGTCAACCGGCTTTGTTTTGCGCATGTCCATAAAGCCAGTTTCTATTGCGCCAATCTGTTCATTGATAGATGGAACGGTTCGTTTTTTGATGTTGCACTCAAAATACCGTAATGTCTGATGCGTACAAACCCCGAAGGAAGGATATGAAGCGCAAACCGGCGAATGAA
>JAIRVZ010000130.1 GCA_031253625.1 Dysgonamonadaceae bacterium | reverse complement strand
AAAGATCGTAAAACCACAATACAGTGAACTTGTCAAACTGTAAACATCGTAAGGTTTTATAATACTTATAAGAAATAAAACTGCTATCTTTGCCGCAGATTTTACTTATAAGAAAAATGTTTTCTTTTTATAGATGAGATACAGGATATCGAATTATTTGAAAAAGCTTTGCGCAACTTTTTTGCCGAAGGCGATTATGATATTTATTGCACGGGTAGTAATGCCAATTTACTTTCAGGTGAGTTGACAACCTATCTTAGCGGGCGGTATATTGAATTTAAAGTATATGCCTTGAGTTATGCCGAATTTTTGCAATTTCACCGTTTAAACGACAGTGATGAATCATTTTCCAAATATTACAAATTCGGTGGATTGCCCTATTTGGTAAATTTGCCATTTGAAGATGATATTGTATCCGAATACTTGAAAAATATTTATAATACCATTATACTGAAAGATATAGTAAACAGGTATCATATTCGACAAACACGTTACCTGAGCGATTTGACACTTTATTTAGCAGGCACTGTAGGGAATTTGTTCTCTGCTAACCGAATAAGTGACTATTTGAAATCTCAACGAATGGAAATATTGCCAAAAACCATTTTAGAATACCTTAATTACCTGAGTAACGCATTTTTAGTCCAACGTATTCGTCCGACTGATTTACAAGGGAAACAACTTTTGCGTATCGGAGAAAAGTATTATTTTGAAGATTTGGGTATTCGCCATGCCATTCGTCCATTTCACGCAAACGATATTGGACGAGTATTGGAAAATGTGGTATGTCACCATCTTTCGCTTTGCGGCTATTCCCTTTCCATCGGAAAAAATAATGATAAAGAAATAGACTTTATTGCAGAGAAAAATGGAGAACGGATTTATATTCAAGTTGCTACAATTTTACTTGAAGAAAAAACTCGTGAAAGAGAGTTTGGCAACCTTTTAGCAATCAAAGATAATTATCCCAAAATGGTAGTTACGTTAGACAATACCGAAGGAGTATCTTTTCAGGGAATAGTTCAGGTTCCTATTCGTAAATTTTTATTGGAATATAAATAATTAATTGTATTTTTCCTCTAAAAATTTTGAAAGAAATTTTTATTCGTCTGTGTGTAATTGGAAAATTTCGTGTACATATTGCAGATAATTAAAACCATGACGATATGGCAACAATAACATTAGAATACGATATACATACAAAAGGCGTTGTTGATTTTCTTGATCGTATCAGAGAATCCGGTTTTTTTACAATAAAGTCACCTGAAAAAAAGAAAAGTGGCATGGAAGAATCTATCGAAGATATTGAAATGGGTAGAGTGTATAAGGCAAAGGATGTTGAAGATTTATTTCAATGAAGATAAATATTTTCCTGCTGTAACGCGGGTTGATGATGCATTTGGCGATAGGAATCTTGTGTGTACTTGCTATTAAAATCACATCCCCAACACCCACGCAAAAATTAACGGCGCCACAATGGTAGCATCCGATTCGATGACAAACATAGGCGTATCAACAGATAATTTTCCCCATGTGATTTTTTCGTTTGGTGTAGCGCCGGAGTAAGAGCCGTAGCTGGTTGTTGAATCGGAAATCTGACAGAAATAACTCCAAAATGGGACATTTTCCATCTCCAAGTCCTGATACAACATCGGGACAACACAAATAGGAAAGTCGCCGGCAATACCGCCGCCTATCTGGAAAAATCCGATACCTTTCCCCTCGCAATTGTCCATATACCATTTTGCCAAGAACTGCATATATTCGATCCCGGTTTTCATGGTCGAAGGCTTCAGTTCGTTTTTGATACAGTAGGAAGCGAAGATATTGCCCATGGTCGAATCTTCCCATCCGGGGACTACGATGGGCAGATTTTTCTCGGCTGCGGCAAGTACCCAACTGTCTTGCGGATCAATTTCGTAATATTGTTTCAAATCGCCCGACAGCAGCATTTTATACATAAATTCGTGAGGGAAACAACGCTTTCCGGCATCTTCCGCCTGTTTCCACTGTTTGTGGATATGTTGTTGAATGCGCCGAAATGCTTCCTCTTCGGGGATGCAGGTGTCGGTTACGCGGTTGTAATGGTTATCCACCAAATCTTTTTCATCTTGAAGCGTCAGATAGCGGTAATTTGGTACCCGTTTGTAACTGTTGTGCGCTACCAAATTCATGATATCTTCTTCTAAGTTGGCACCGGTGCAGGATATGATTTGCACCTTGTCGCGGCGTATCATCTCTGCCAATATTTTTCCAAGTTCGGCAGTACTCATGGCACCTGCTAATGTGATTATCATTTTTCCGCCCTCTGCAAGATGAGATTTGTATGCCTTTGCAGCATCAACGACGCTGGCAGCATTGAAATGCAGATAATATTTTTCCATAAAGGCGGAGATAGGTCTGTTTTCTTTGTTCATGATATAAAAAAATTATAATTTTACCTAAAGGGCTAACATTTTTTGAACACTCTTTCTATCTTTCACCAGCTGCTGTTTCAGTTGTTCGGTGTCGGGAAATTTAATTTCGTCGCGGATTCGTTTGATGAAGGCGATGG